>SBAX01000028.1 GCA_005240095.1 Phycisphaera mikurensis | reverse complement strand
GATTGGGAATGACGAAGGCGATCACGTGGCCGGTTCGGGCGCGGTAGAGGTCCAGGAGGGATTTGAGGTCGGCCGCGTGAGCGTTCCAGGCCGGTCCGTCGGCGTAGCAGTGCGCGATGAAGTCCCAGTAGTGCTCGGCGGTCTGCCGGCCCTCGAAGTTGCGCCAGCGCCAGTAGAGGAGGTTGACAAGGTGGGAGTGCTGGACGACCAGGCGGCCAAGGGATGAAGCTGGCACGGTCGGCACATGCGGCATGCGCAGGCCGGCGGCCTCGGCGGCGCGCTCCGCGTCGTTGAGGCAGTAGGCGTGGACGATCACGTCCGGACGATGGGGGAACTTGGCGACGGCCTCGATCTGCCGCCGCGTGTCCCAGCCGGGTTTGGCGATGGTCAGGACACGCCAGTCGTCGCCGAGCGCTGACGCCAGACGGTCGGAGAAACGATTCTCGATCCGCTCGATGCCCCAGCCCGCGGCGTACGAATCGCCCACCACCCAGACGACGCGCTTGCCAGCGAGTTCGTTCGCCAGCACTTCGTGGTCGCGAAACCCAAGGGAGTTGATGGGTTTCCAGTACATGTCCAGCCAGCGCTGGCTGGCCAGCGTCACCCCGGCGCCGTTGGATTCCACGAACAACCAGCGCAGGGCGGTCTCTACGCCCAGAAGGGCGTACGCGATGGCGACGGCGCACACGAAGGCCCGCATTGCGATTCGCTGCAAACGCGCGTGGCGGGCGCAGATACGGCGGAGGGCGGCTAGCGCCACGGGTACGGATGCGGTAACCAGGACGGCCCCGAGAACGGGGGCGGGAGCGCTGAGCATTCCACAAGAATATCGGACAACGGCGCTGCGGGTTTCTGCTGATGCCCCGATCCTTGCAAAGTCTGGTGGGGGGGCAGGAGTCCTGCCCTCACCCTGGCCCTCTCCCGCGGGGAGAGGGGATAGTCTTGGCAGGAGCCTTGCCCTCCCAACGACGCGGCTTGGCAGAGCCCCGATGTGCATCGGGACAGCCTCGCCGTCCCACTGAACGGAGGACCTTCCGCCCTCCCGACCGCTGACAGCTTTACACAATGGAACGCGGCTGGGCGGCGCGATCGTCGCGGTATGATTGCCGGGTTGGTGTGGCTTAGCGACGAAGCCCGCCCGTCATTTTTTTCTTGAGCGAAAGCGAGTAGTGATGAAACGGCATTCTCTAAAGGTCGGGGTGGTTTTTGCGTGGCTGGGTGGGGCGGTAGTGCAGGCTGACTTGCCCCCTCTGATCCCGCGGGAGACCTTTTTCGGAAACCCGGACAAGGCCAATCCCCAGATTTCCCCGGACGGCAAACGGCTTGCGTACCTGGCGCCCGATGAGGGCGTGCTCAACGTCTGGGTGCGAACCATCGGGCAGACCGACGACCGCGCCGTGACCAAGGACCGGAAACGCGGCATCCGCGCCTACTTCTGGGCCCAGAACAACGAGCAGATCATCTACCTTCAGGACAAGGACGGTGACGAGAACTGGCACGTCTATACTGTGACGCTCAAGACCAACGAGGAGAAAGACGTCACCCCGTTCCCCAACGTGCAGGCCCGTATCGAGGCCGTTGAGCAGAAGTACCCCAACGAGATCCTCGTTTCCATCAACAACCGTGATCCGCAGTTGCACGACGTCCACAAAGTCGAACTGACCACCGGGGCGCTGACTCTGGTGGCGAAGAATGAGGAAGGCTTCATCGGCTGGAACGCGGACCACGAGTACAAGGTGCGTGCCGCGGCGAAGATCAACCCCGACGGGGGAATCGCCCTGGTCGTACGGGATACGCCGGAGTCGGCGTGGCGGCAACTGGCCGCCTGGGGGCCCGAGGACACGCTTACGAGCGGTCCGGTGGCCTTCACGCCGGACGGCAAGGCCCTCTACGTCATCAACAGCACGGGGAGCAACGCCGGCGAGTTGCGTGAAATGGATACCACCAG
The DNA here is from genome assembly GCA_005240095.1 of Phycisphaera mikurensis. Lineage (GTDB taxonomy): Bacteria > Planctomycetota > Phycisphaerae > UBA1845 > UBA1845 > SBAX01. The sequence goes on along the minus strand of SBAX01000028.1, from coordinate 19,549 downwards.
CGGCAAGGAAAAAGTCCTCGCTTCGGATGAGACGTACGACGTGGCCGATATTGTGATTCATCCCGCCAAGCACCACATCCAAGCCGTGGCCTTTACCAAGGAGCGGCTGAGCTGGAAGGTCCTGGATCCCACGGTCAGCGACGATTTCGCCGCGATTGCCAAGATTCGCGACGGAGACTTCCACGTGCTCAACCGCGACCACGCGGATCGAACATGGCTGGTGAGCTTCGAGGTCGACAACGGCCCGATCTACTACTACGCCTTCGATCGGACCGAGAAGAAGGGCGAACTGTTGTTCACGAATCGCAAGAACCTCGAAGGTCTTACCCTCGCGAAGATGAAGCCGATCAGCTTCAAGGCTCGCGATGGCTTGACGGTCCACGGCTATCTCACCCTTCCGCCAGGCATGGAGCCGAAGAACCTTCCAATGGTGCTCAACGTTCATGGAGGCCCGTGGTCGCGCGACACCTGGGGCTATGACGGCGAGATCCAGTGGCTGGCCAACCGCGGATATGCCGTGTTTCAGGTGAACTTCCGCGGCTCGACCGGTTACGGGAAAAAGTTCCTCAATGCCGCCGATCGTGAGTGGGGCGGTAAGATGCACGACGACCTGGTGGATGGGGTGGCCTGGGCAGTCAAGGAGGGGGTGGCCGATCCCAAGCGCATCGGCATCTTCGGCGGTTCCTACGGCGGCTATGCAACTCTGGTCGGCCTTACGTTCACACCCGACCTTTTTGCATGTGGCGTAGATATCGTGGGGCCCAGCAACCTGATTACGTTCCAGGAGACGATTCCCCCGTATTGGAAGCCATTCGAGCCGATCTTCTGGGCCCGCGTGGGCCATCCCGTGAAGGACGCTGAGTTCCTCAAGTCCCGGTCGCCGCTCTTCAAGGTGGATCAGATCAAAAAGCCCCTCCTCATCGCCCAGGGGGCCAACGACCCGCGGGTCAAGAAGTCCGAATCGCTGCAGATGGTCGATGCTCTCAAGAGGGCTGGGAAGGTGGTGGAGTACGTGGAGTACTCGGACGAAGGCCACGGCTTCGCCAGGCCCGAAAACCGCCTGAACTTCTACGGACGCGCCGAGCGCTTCCTCGCCGAGCATATCGGCGGGCGCTGCCAGGATGATACTCCCAAGGCGCCGGGTCCGGGCCCGAGCTAGAGACATCCAGCGCAGCCTCCCTGTTGATTCGCCATTTGAGGGGTTGCCCGAGCCTAACCGCTTCTCGTCGGTGACGGTCTAACTCAAGGGGGTTGCAGCGGTCCCCCGGGGTTGGAGTTCGTTCATGAACCGGCATGCAATCGTACGGCTGACCATTGCCCTTGCCCTCGGCTGGGCGGGGACCGCCTGGTCGGCTCCACCAGCCAATGCCGCGAAGGTCGTGGTCATCCAGGCGACGGGCGTGGGACATCCTCCTCGGGGCATGACCGGACCGCGGGCCAAGCTGATGGCTCGGCGGGCGGCGGAAGTGACGGCCGCTCGAAACCTGCAGCTCAAGCTCGACCCGAGTGGTCGAGCGCCCGTTCCGTCCTTCCGCTACGTGGCCACCAAGTATCTCGCTGGCGGCGCAGTCGAAGTCACCGTGGAGGCGAAGGTCCCCGCCCACGCGTTGCCGAAGCGGCAGCCCTAACCAGCAGCCGACGCCTCCATTCGAATCGACTCACACCGTCGCAGGGAAATGAGTTTCTGAGGACGGCTTGGTCCGGGTCGCCGGGATGGGTAGGCTCCGGAAGCTGACGCAATTTCGGCCGTTGCTCTTAGCCGCGTAGAGCTGTTCGTCAGCGGCGCGGATGAACGCGGGCGCCGCGGTCTTCGCGTCGGTCACTTCCGTGAGCAAGCTGACGCCGATGCTCACGGTGATGCATAGCGGATTGCCATCCCACGTGACGGAGACGGACTCAATGCTGTGTCTGAGCCGTTCGGCGAGCACAGCCAGTCCCTCCGCGGAGGTATCGGGTGCGATCACGGCGAACTCCTCGCCGCCGTAGCGGGCGACATAGTCTACCTTACGCACGTGATCCTCGAGGAGACTGGCCACATTCTGGAGCACGCGGTCGCCGGCCAGATGACCATAGGTGTCGTTAAACGCTTTGAAGTGATCGACGTCGATCATCAGCAAGGCGACCGGCGTGCCGTTTCGTGCCGACCGTTCCAGCTCCAGCGACAGACGGGCATCGAATGCGGCCCGGTTCCCCACGCCGGTGAGCGGATCGGTGGTTGCACGACGCAGAAGCTCCTCCTGTTGCCGGGCGAGCGATTGGTTTTCCAGGTGCATGGCCAAGCTGAGTTCTGTGATCCGCTCGCGGACTTCGGCCTCGATTGCGGCGCCGGTGCGCAGCTTGCTCTTGGGAACGTCCAGGAGCTGCCGAGCGCTCTCGACCTCGGCCGCAATCTCCTGGAGGACGCCAACGCACTGGTCGGGCTTGAGTCCAAAGGCGCGATGGGACTCCGTCGTGAATGCCGCGGCATTGCCGTCGATGGCATCGCCACATGGGCACACCACGCCGGCGGCCAGCTCGGCGACGTTGAGCATGCGCTCGAGCCAGCCGGCGTCGGCACGGTCACCGGTCAACCGGTACGACTCGATGGCCCGACAGAGCTGTTCGGGAATGCCCCAGGCGCGAAGCAGTTGCCCGCCGACCGTGGGGTAAGTGCCGCCGAGGATCTGCTGCTCGAGGCTCAGAAGATCGCGGGGGATGTTGTGGGCTGCGGCAAGGACCCGCGAGTAGTCGTCCGGCAGGCCGGAGGCAAGAGCGGACCTTCCAATCTGGCTGAGGAGTCCGGCCACAAACGCTTCCTGGGAAGAACCGGTCTGCGTGAGAGTGGTGAGCACGCGTGCCGCGGTGCCGCAGGCGAGTGATTGAATCGCGAATAACTCGGGATCAAATCCCCGGCAAGCGGCTCTTGATCCGGAAGTGAGTACCGAGAACGAAAGCGACATCATCTTGACGCCGCGCACACCCATGAGGTTCACTGCCTGCAGAAGGGAGGTGACCTCACGGGCCACACCGGCCATGGGAGAGTTCACGAAGCGGAGAATCTTCGCGGAAAGGGCCGGATCCATCGCGATGGTGTCGGCGATTTCCTTGACCGTCACGTCGGTTCGGCGGGTCAGCTCCAGGAGCCGCAGGACCACGCCCGGCGGAGTCGGAAGTTTGCCGCCCGCTTCCAGGCGAGCGAAGAGATCCTCGAACATGAGATACCCCTGGACTTGGTTCTACCGGGCCGCTCTAGGAATCGGACCGGGCGGTGCCCCCAAACCGAATCGAAGTAAACCCAATGCGTGTCGGCCCGCGCCGTCGCAAGGACCGGCCGTCAGGTCATCGGACCTGCGCCGCCGATGGCTTAAGGGTTTCCACTATCGACAGCCTACCATTTAGCCCAGCTTAAACAGTCTGGTCCGAGAAACTAATCGCAACCAATGAGCAACACCTCCTGGGTGTTGCGTTTGGTGGAGAGGGTGTAGGGCCGAGCCGGACCACGGTGAACGCGCACCCTTGCCTTCACGCGTCGCAGCATGGCGATCAGGTCGTCGATCGATGGGATTCCGTCGTCCCGATAAGACACCGCCAAGACGCTGTGTCGGAATCGCTCGAAGAGGTCTTGAAAAGCTACGGCGCATTGCCCTGCGTCGTTCCACGGCTGTGGAGCGCGCGTGAGCGGACGATGCTTGTAGCCAAAGTCCACGAGGGCGGGCCACTGATCGTAACGCACCATGCCCTCCAGGAAATGATAGAAGTGGTGATAGTCGACGCCTACGCCGCGGCAATTGATGTACGGGGTATCAATATAGACAAGGTCGAACTGGCCGTTGACGGTCATGGCATCGCCGCAAACCGTCGTACACGTGCCTCCTCCGTTGATGAGTGCGCCGTTTGCCTCCAGCGCCGCCCGCCGAAAGTGGTCCGCGAATGGCCGATCCCACGTGACCTTGTTGCCGAAGGATCGGGCGACCACCGCGGTTCGCATGTACAGGTTGCCGCGGTGAAAGAGGTTGTACGGTCGCTTGGCCATGGCCGCCTGGCAGATCGCGAACCACGCAACGGCCCGTTTGTGACGGTTTTCGATGCGGCGGATGTTGGCCACCGCTACGTCGAGCCACCGATTCTCGTCATCCGCGAAATAGATGCCCGCGAAGGTACGCTCGATGAAGTCCGTGTAGGACACACCTGACCGGCAGACGCCGATGGCTTCGATCTCCGCGTCAGTCAGCCGTGTTGCATCGTTTTCGATGAGGGCGATCCCGATCTGGTGATTGAAGGCGAGGACGTCGTTGTAGGTAACGTGCTTGCCGGCCTGCTTGAAGGCATGAGCCACGGCGCCGGTGCCGCCGAAGGCGTCGAGCACGGTGGTGTAGTCGAGATCGCGAAGGTGCCCGACGATGGCGGCGGCCTGTTTACGCTTGCTGCCCTGGTAGCGGGTCGGCGGGAACGCAAACATGTCGGCCGTTGGCGGCGACGTCGCGAACGGCGGCAGGAGATCAGCAGTGGACATCACGCCGGGGCGGAGGCCGTGGTGATGGAATTGGGACGGGCTGTCGGAAGAGTCTCCGCAGATGTCGTAGCGCCGGCGTCAATCCCGATGCCGCGGAGGGCCGCGCGGACCAGCCCCACGAACATGGGCTGCGGGCGAAGCGGGCGAGTGGTCAGCTCGGGATGGGCTTGGGTGGCCAGAAAGAACGGATGCTGGGCGCGCGGCAACTCCAGGACCTGCATGATGGGGTGGTCGGGACTGCGACCGGAAAAGACCAGGCCCCGCTGCTGGAGGGCGGATACGTACTGCGGGTCCACTTCGTATCGGTGCCGGAAGCGCAGCCGGATCCGCTCCGCGCCGCCGTTGAGTTCGGAAATGAGACTGCCCGGGGTGAGCACCACATCGTAGCCGCCCAGGCGCATGTTCCCGCCGAGACCTTCGATCTTCTTCTGTTCGGGGAGAAGGTCGATCACCGGCTGTGGCGAGTCAGGCTCGATCTCCGTGCTCGACGCGGCGGTCATGCCGCAGACGTGCCGGGCGAATTCAATCACCGCGATCTGCATGCCGTAGCACAATCCCAGGTAGGGGATGCGGTTCTCGCGAACATACCTCACGCAGGCGATCTTGCCGTCCACGCCGCGCACCCCGAAGCCGCCGGGGACGATCACGCCGTGCAGACCGCGGAGTTTCTCGGCGACGTTGTCGTCGTTCAGATCGGAGCTGTCCACCCATTCGAGGTGCACGTTGGCGCCGAGCTGAGCGCCGGCGTGCTCGAGGGCGTGAATGATGCTTGCATAGCTGTCGCGGACGGTGGTGTACTTGCCGATGATGCCGATGTTCACGGTGTGCTGAGCGCCCCGGTAACGGGTGATGTAAGCGTTCCAGGTGGCGCGGGCCGTTTCTTCGGCGGCGGGGTCGGCCTTTTCAGCCAGATCGAGCAGTTCGATGACGGCGGCGTCGATCCCCGCGCCGCGGAGCATCTCCGGGATAATGTAGACGCTGTCGCAGTCATGCATGGAGAAGACGCGCTCCATAGGCACGTTGGCAAACAGGGCGATCTTCTCGCGGACCTTCTTGCCGACGGGCGCGGACGCGCGGCAGGCGATGATGTCGGGATGAATACCGGCGGCATTGAGCAGCTTGAGGTTGAGCTGGGCGGGCTTCGATTTTTGCTCTCCCAGCGCGGTCGGGGCGACGACGTAGGTGAGAGCAACGAAACAGAAGTTGGCCGGGCCCTCTTCGAAAGCCATTTCGCGTACGGCTTCGATGAAGTAGGCGTTCTCCACGTCGCCGACGGTACCGCCGATTTCCACGAAGACTACATCTGCTTCGGCGGCGGTGGCCAGCTCACGCAGCCGCAACTTCACTTCGCCGGTGACGTGGGGGATCATCTGCACGTCGCGGCCCAGGTATCGACCCTCGCGCTCCTTTTCGAGAACCGAGGAGAGGATCTGCCCGCTGGTGGCGAAGTTCAGCCGCGAGAGATCCTTGTTGAGCATGCGCTCATACGTGCCCAGGTCCATGTCGCACTCCATCCCGTCGTCGAGGACGAAGACCTCGCCGTGACGAAAGGGATTGAGCGTACCGCTGTCGCGGTTGAGATAGCCTTCCAGTTTGATCGGAGCGACGGTAAGGCCCTTGTCCTGGAGGATCTTGGCCAGGGAACTGGAGAAGATGCCCTTGCCCAGACCGCTCATCACCGTGCCCACCACGATGACATACTTCGTCTTGCCCGGCTCGTAGCCGGCGGGCAGAGGGGTGAAGAACTCCGTGTCTTCAGAGAGATGACCCAGACGCGCGAGGTTGTTTTCAGGTCTCATGGCTTTCACCGGCCGCTATCCAAGCCTTACGTTGCAGCCCTGGCCAAGTGCCACACACCGTGGCACCTTCCAGTCGCGCTTCTTTCGCCCGCCTCCCACGACGTAGCGTCGCCCCTTGTGGGCGGCGCTTGAACACGAACCCGCCCGGTCTCCAAGCGCCGGGGACAAGCCCCGACGCTACACCCTCCGTCGGGAGCGCTCCACAAAGGCCGCGTAGTCCGCCGGCGTATCGATGCCCGCTGAACGGTGCTCCACAACGACAACCTCGATCGCCAGCCCGTTCTGCAGCCAGCGGAGCTGCTCCAGCGATTCGGCTTTTTCCAGCGGACTGGCCGGCATCCGCCCTCCGGTGATCTGCCTCAGCACCGGCCGCTTGAACGCGTACACGCCCATGTGCAGCAGCCAGCGCGATGGCCGATCGACAAGTCCACCAGAATCCCGCGGGAACGGTATCGCGCTGCGCGAAAAGTACAACGCGCCTCCCGCGGAATTCGTGACTACCTTCACGCAGTTGGGATCGAGCGGCGAGCCGGGACCCTCGCCCGGGCCTGCATCGTCGAACGGTGCCGCAATGGTGCCGATGGCGATCTCACTTGTGAGTTCCCTCATTCGGCCAACCAGGCGCTCCAGGGATTGCGACGAGATCTCGGGCTCATCGCCCTGTACATTGAGCACTAGATCGTCGTCTCTCAGGCCCAGCATGTCGGCGACCTCACTCACGCGATCCGTGCCGCTGGCATGGTCCGGGCGAGTCATGACGACCTGCCCGTCAAAAGATTTCACAGCCGAGGTGATCCGCTCGTCATCCGTGGCCACCACCACCCGGTCGATCGAGCGACATGAAGCCGCCCGTTCGTAGACATGCTGCACGAGGAATTTTCCGGTTTGCCTGGCGAGAGGCTTGCCTGGAAAGCGCGTTGCCCCATAGCGGGCGGGTATGACGGCAACGGTGGTCATATCCACTCCTGCATACATGGCGCGCGACCCATCCCGGGCGCGCAAAAAACGCCCGCCATCGCTGGCTGAAGGCCGCTACGCTGTTCAATCTGGTGGTGCACGGGTCAAAGATACTGGACCTTCGCTTTGCTGTCAAACGCGATTTTCCTCCTTGATCGCGTTCACGCGATGAGATCCAACTGTTGAACTTCTCGGGTGCGACAGGTGCGTCTGCCCGGCCGATGGGTTCGCGTTTCCTTCGCCAACTCCGCGCGAGCGCTGCGGTCACGACCGACAGAACGCGGGTGAGGTCTTCCAGGTCGGGGGTCAGCGTCCACATATCGAGACCTTGGGTTATCGGCGGCCGCCTGTTTATCTGCGGCCCCGTTTCCTGCGGGTTTGCCTGAGCGGCCTTTAGCTGCCCGCTCACCTGAGGACCGCCGATATCCCCGTGGGGTCCAACAACACGCTTACGCGCCCTGACTGTGGGCGCCGTCGCACGTGACCGCCCCGGCAGGGCGGTCCCTGTGCGGCGACAAGGGCTTGGATTCATGGCTAGCTACGCCAAGCATCATTTTCTCGGAAGGCTCCTCCTCGCGGCCGCTATTTCCTGGGCCGGGTCTCCCACCACTGCTGCGGACCAACCTGACGTCCCGCCTCCGACGACCGAGGCATCCAAGCCCGCGGACGCGGCGCCCGAGGGGGATGCGGCCGACGACCTGGCGGACCTGGACCTCGAGGAACTCATGAAAGTGCCCGTGGTGGTGACGGCGTCGCGTCGCGAGGAACCGCTGACGGCCGTCGCTTACGCCGTCAGCGTCATCACTTCCCAGGACATTCGCGCTGCCGGCGCCCGTTCTGTTCCCGATGCATTGCGCCTGGCCGCAGGCGTCGATGTGGCCGAGCTGACCTACGGAAACGCCGCCGTGTCCATCCGCGGCTTTCACGGCTTTACTTCCCGGAACGTCCTGGTCCTGGTGGACGGTCGGCAGATATTCGATGCCCTGTTTGGCGGGACCGTCTGGGGGAGTTGGCCGTTCCAATTGGAGGACATCGAACGCATTGAGATCATCCGCGGACCTGCCGGCGTAACCTGGGGCGCCAACGCTGTGAACGGCGTCATCAACATCATCACCAAGGACCCCCGCGATCAGGAAGGCTTCACCGCCACCGTCGGCGGCGCTTCACGGGGCAGCCACAAGGAACACCTCGGCTACGCATGGCTGGACGGGAAGCTCCGCCTGCGGCTGTCTGGCGAGTTCGAGGGCAGCGACGGCTTTCCCGTCGGAATTTCGAGGCTTCTGAGCCTCGACGATGATTACAAGATCGGTCGTTTCGGACTCCACGGCGTTTTCGAGCAATCGCCCAAAGAGAAGCTGACATTCTCCGTGGGCAGCGGCATCCTCGACGGGGGCATCCCCCGGTCGCCCCTTGGGGGAATTGGCGTCTCCCGCAACCCGGGCTCCCAGGCGTCATTCCTTCTCGGCTCCTGGGAGCGTCGAACGCCCGAAGACGACAGCTATCGGCTGACGGGTTACCTCAATGACTTCTACGGTTCACCCGGTTTGAAGCAGATCGACTACCGATATCAGCAGCTGGCCTTGCTGTTCTCCCACACTCGCCAGGCCAACGACCGTCACACCCTCACATGGGGCCTTAACGGGCGTGTCGATCTGCTGGACGCGACGAACTCCGATCCCCAGCTTCTCTCACGCCCGAGCGTGGAGACGGCGACTTTGGGGATAGACATCAAGGATCGCTGGCGGTTGCGTCCGGGCTGGTCGCTGGACCTCGGGGGGAGCATCCAATACGAATTCTACGGGGGGTTCCAGCCCAGCGCCGAGGCCGCCCTGCAATACGAAGTGAGCAAGACGGCGCAGCTCTTCAGCTCCGTCTCCCGCGCCTTCCAGATGCCGCCGGCCGCCCTGCGCTTCATCGAGTTCCCGCTGCTCAATGGACTGGTGTGGACGACCGCCGATCGGGAAGTAGATCCTACGACCCTGATCGCCTACCAACTGGGATGGCGCTGGCAGCCGAACCATCGGCTTCACACCAGTCTTGCCGCGTTCTGGCACGATTTCGATGACTACACGCCCCTCACGCCTCAGCTGGGACCGCCCGGGCTCGTCCAGCTTTCCGTCGCCAACGGGGCGCGGGCGGACATCTACGGCTTGGAGTGGGAGGCCCGCTACGCCGTCACCGACAAGTTTACGCTCCTGTCGAACTACACCTTTCAATACCTGACCTGGGACTCGTCGCTTCCCTATCGACAGATGGACTACATCTACCCACCGAAACACAAGGCGATGATCGGTGCGGTCTACCGTCCGAACACGGACTGGTGCCTGTCCACGTACCTTTACTACGTGGACGCCGTGACCGCCCCGAACGCCGACTTTCCTCTGGTCGGGCGAAACATCGACGCTTATGTACGTTGGGACCTGCGCGCCGAGCGCGAATTCCGCGATCACCACGCATCGCTGGCCTTTGGTGTCCGCAACCTGACCGACGACAATCACCCCGAAGGAGGAACCCTGTTCATCAACTCCGGGGAAGTCCCGCGAATGGTGTATGTGGAGTGCCGACTCCGGATTCCATAGATGGTTTGGAGGCGTTCCACAAGGAGGCTGGTCGCTGCACTGACGCTATCCGCGGTCGGATGGTCGCCCGCTGCGCACGGGCAGGAAATCGATGCGCAGAAGGCCGCGCAGGTCAAGGCTGCCTACCTCTATAACTTCGCCAAGTTCACCCGATGGCCCGAGACCGCCTTCGCCGGTGCCGCTGCACCGCTGGTTATCGGCGTCGTTGGCGACGAGCCCTTCAGCGCGATCCTGAGCAAAACGGTTGCCGATAAGACGGTCGAGGGTCGCGCCCTCCATGTAGCCGCGATTTCGAGCGGCGCGGATGTGGAAGCCCTGCGCCGATGTCACGTCCTGTACGTGGGGGCGATAGAGAAGCTCGACGAAACGCTGGATGTCTTACGCGATGGGCCCGTGCTCGTGGTCGGCGAAGGAGCCGACTTCGCTCGCCGGCACGGCATGATTGGGTTCGTGTTGCTCGATGACAATATCGTCTTCCACATCAATCGGGAGGCCGCGACACGTGCGGGCCTGCAGCTCAGCTCCAAGCTGCTGACCTTGGCCAAGATGGTCTATGGAGAACTGAGTCGATAACTCCGGGCCGGGGACCCGGCCGTGGCGGATGATCTTACTGCGACGATCCTCGTTTCGATTGAAGGTCCTGCTGGTGACCATGCTGGTCACAAGCTTGGCGCTCATTGGGCAGGGCATCGTGTTTCTCGCCAGCACGTGGTGGGAGTTTCGCAAGTCGGGCGTGCAGACAGTCATGGTGCACGCCGATGTGGCCGCCAACAACTGCACTGCGGCGATCGCCTTCCACGATCGCGAGGCGCTCGGCGAGACGCTTGGCGCGCTGAGCGGCGATGAACAAGTGCTCCTTGCGGCGGTCTACGATCGGGACGGGCTTCGCCTGGGGCAATACCTCCGCAACGGGGCCGCTGACGCGCTGATCCCCAGCCGGCCACCGCCGATCGGCCACCGATTTGCGGCGGGGCACCTGGCGGTAACGCGGCCCATCATCCTCGATCGTGACGTGCTTGGCTCCATCTACCTGCTCTGGGACGCCAGGCCGCTGTACGCGCAGCTCCAGAACCTCGCCACGGTCCTGGTTGTCGCGATCGGCCTGTCGCTCATCGTGGCTTTGTTTCTGACCGCCGGGATCCAGGGAGCGCTCACGGCGCCGGTCCTCGATCTGGTGGCCACTGCAAGGCGGATTACCGTCACCAAGGACTACTCGCAACGTGCTACCGGGCACTCGTCAGACGAGCTGGGCGTGCTGACGCGCGCCTTTAACGATATGTTGACGCAAATTCAGACTCGCGATTCCGCCTTGCAGCAGGCGCAGGCGGAGCTGGAAAGTCGAGTGATCGCTCGCACGGCGGAGCTCCAGACGGCCAAGGAGCGGGCCGAAGCCGCAGACCGTGCCAAGAGTGAATTCCTGGCCAACATGAGCCACGAAATCCGCACGCCCATGACCGCTATCCTGGGTTTTTCCGAGACCCTCATCGAGTCTGGAACTTCCGCATCGCAACGCCTCAACAGCGTCTACACCATCCGTCGCAACGGCGAGCACCTCCTGGGGATCATCAACGACATCCTGGACCTCTCCAAGATCGAGGCCGGCCGGATGAAGGTGGACAACGTGGCATGCTCCCCCTGCCAGATTGTCGCGGAGGTCCTGTCCCTCATGGGCGAAAGGGCGGAATCCAAAGGACTGTTCTTCAAAGTCGAGTACGCAAGCGCGATTCCCGAGCGGATTGAAAGCGACCCCGTGCGCCTGCGCCAGATTCTGATTAACCTCGTCGGCAATGCCATCAAGTTCACTGAGCAGCAGGGGGTGCGGCTCGTCGTCGGCTTCCTGCCGGGAGAGAACCCCCAGGTGCAGTTCGACGTCGTGGACACCGGAATCGGGATGACCGAAGAGCAAGTCAAACGTTTATTCCGCCCCTTCACTCAGGCCGACACCTCGACGAGTCGTCGGTTCGGGGGGACCGGTCTGGGCCTGGTCATCAGCAAGCGCCTGGCGCAGATGCTTGGCGGCGACATCGAGGTGTTGGACAGCCGCCCCGGCGTGGGCTCGCAGTTTCGCGTCCGCGTGTCGGCGGGGGACGTCCGCGGCGTTCGCATGATCGAGGATCCTCTGGTCGAGACTCTGGTCGCCCCACAGCCCGCGCCCGCTGCGGAGAACGCGTCGCCGCGCCTATCCTGCCGCGTGCTGCTGGCGGAGGATGGCGTGGACACCCAGCGGCTGATCACGCATATCCTGACCAAAGCCGGCGCCGAGGTGACCGTCGTGGACAACGGCCGCTCGGCTGTCGAGCATGCCCTGAGCACCCTGGCGCAGCAATGCCCATTCGATGTCATTCTCATGGACATGCAGATGCCGATCCTCGACGGCTATGAGGCCACCAGTACTCTGCGGGCCAAAGGCTATCGCGGGAAGATCATTGCCCTGACCGCCCACGCCATGTCCGGGGACCGCGAGAAATGCCTGCATGCCGGCTGCGACGAGTTCGCCACCAAGCCCATCAATCGCCAGAAGCTGATCGCTCTCATCCACCAATGCACCGCGCCGGTCGCGACGTCCGGGGCGTAACACCTCGGTCGCAAGGTCCCTTCGTGGCGAGCCCGCTCCGGCCCGCGACTCGCGGGTTTGACAGACGCCGCCCGCGGTCTATCCTGTGTTCGTCGGGCGTTGATTCCCCGAGCCCGCGGATGTGGCGGAATTGGCAGACGCGCTGGTTTCAGGTACCAGTGGGGGCAACCCCATGGAGGTTCGACTCCTCTCATCCGCATGCCACCTAGTGTGGCGTTTGTGCGAACCATGGATCACGAGCGTCGTATCCAGCAATTCAAACAGATGGCCGAGGCCGACCCCAACAACGAACTCGGCCACTTCAGCCTCGGCAAGGTCTACTGCGAGGTAGGGCGGTACGAAGACGCCGCCAAGTCTCTGTCGCGAGCTCTGCAGCTCAACCCCATGCTCTCCAAGGCCTACCAGCTTCTGGCTGAGGCCTACGATCGCGCGGGGCGGCGTCAGGACGCCATCGACGTGCTGACCCGCGGCGTTACCGTGGCCGACGACCAGGGCGACCGGATGCCTCGCGATGCCATGGCGGACATGCTGAAAAGTTGGGGGGCGCCGGTCCCGACGTTCCTCGCCCCGGCCAAGGCCGGCCGAGAGGAGGCAGCGACAGGCCCGGCTACGGCCGGCTTTCATTGTTCGCGCTGCGGTCGCCCGGACGACCAGCTCCCTAAACCGCCCTTTAAGGGGCCCGTGGGGGAAAAGATCTACGCCAATGTTTGCCGGAGCTGCTGGCGGGAGTGGATCGCCATGGGTACCAAGGTGATCAACGAACTCGGTCTGGTCCTCAGCACGCCCATCGGTCAGCAGACCTATGATCAATACATGATGGAATTCCTGCAACTCGAAGGGCGTTAAGCCCCCGCCCAGGGCTGCCTTACTCCAAGATATCACAAGTCCCCAGCTTTCCCAACCGTTAAACCGAGCGGACGGGGCTTTTTGCCGGGGCCACGGCCCGGCGGAAGGGGCTGGAATCGCTCCGCTCGGTTCGCTATACTGATACAGCGAAGGGCGACGAGTACTCCCTGCAAGCTTCCACCCCAGCTGCAGCGCGGCCTCCGACCTCCGTGCGGATCCTTTGCGCTTTGATCCGCGCGTGGAGCCGTAGCATGGCAAACGGCAATCTCCCGCTGGCGGGCATCCCTGCAGTCGCTGATTCCGCGCCCCGCCTACACCTCGTCGTGCAGAAGGGTCCGTTGACCGGTTCGCGGATCGAATGCCGTCGCGTGGTTACGATGCTCGGCTCGCGCTCGGGCTGCAAAGTCGTCCTCCAACACCGCCGCGTATCGCCGGTTCACGTCGTGCTGGTCAATGATGGCGCGGAGATCAAAGCCGTAGATTTGGTGACAACTACTGGCACCAAACTCAACGATCTGAAAATGCAACTCGAGCGGGTAAATGACGGCGACACGCTGACCATCGACCAGTTCGAGTTCCGCGTGGAGATCGAGGAGCCGTCAACGCTGGGGGATGCCGACGCACATCCCTTCGACCTGGAGCCGACCCCCAATAAGGTGGCGCTGGAGCACGTCGAAACGGGTCGTGTGTTGCAGCCCAATCGCGATGTGTGCATTATCGGGCGGCGGAATGGCTGCGATATCGTCCTGCCCGATCCCGGCGTATCCCGGGCTCACGCGATGCTAGTGACGTATTTCGGATACCCGGCCGTGGTCGATCTGCTCACCACCGGTCAGACCTTCGTCAATGATGAGCCGGTCGTCTTTCGCGCCCTTCGCGATGGCGACATCATCACCGTGGGCGAAGCCCGGTTCAAGGTTCGTCTCGTGGGGTCCAAGGTCGGCGAAAAACCCAAGGCAGGCCCTTCAGAGAACGGTAAGGCGTCCCTCGTGCGCCTCGCGGCCGAGCCGGTCTCTGCGGATCTGGTCAACATCGAGCAGGTCGAAGGTGCCCAGCGTTGGCGCGTCGCGGAAAGTCTTGAAAAGCTCGAGAAGGCCGGGCGCAAGTCCTGATCTGGCTTTACAACCCCTCTAGATGGTCGCATATTCCCACCGCATGAAGTCCGCGCGGCAAATCCTAGGCCAGGCCGAGCACCCCTTTACCACTCAGAGCGTGATCCCGTGGCTTTGGGACCATGGGCCCACGGTCGTGTGCATCGTGGCCGGAATGGTCCTGCTTTTGGGCGGCGTTCGGCTCGTCGATGGGCGGATTGCCAAGCTCCTCACCGGGCGCGGGGACCTCGCCGGTCTCGAGGAACGAAGCCGACGGGCGAAGACCCTGGAATCGTCGTTTCACCACGTGGCCACTGTAGTCGTGGTGGTTGGCGGCTTGCTGATGATCCTGGCGGAACTCGGGGTCAACATCACGCCCCTCCTGGGCAGCGCCGCCGTCGTGGGTCTGGCCACCGCCTTCGCCGCCCAGACCCTCATCCGCGACTACTTCTATGGGTTTCTCATCCTGCTGGAGAACCAATATGGCATCAACGACGAAGTGAAACTTGCCAGCATCACCGGGCGGGTCGAACGTATCACCCTGCGCCTGACGGTCCTCCGCGATGCCGACGGCGTCCTCCACTTCATCCCCAACGGCCAGATCACCACCGTCAGCAACCTGAGCAGGAAGAGACCGTAGCTGGTTACCTATGCGGCTTCGGGTCCCTGCCCAAGTGGAAGGGGACGGATGCGAATCCTGGTGTTCGTCGCGACAATGAAGCTGCCTTCGATACGAGGAACGATTCGGTGCCAGTGATTGGAGAACAGCGCGAGGCGTTGCCTTTGGAGTTGAGCGCGGTAGCGGAGAAGAACGATGCCCGTGGAAAGCAGCCTCTGGCGGAACACCATTTCTCCGAAATCCAAATCCGCGGTCAGGACCGCGCGACCATCCTCCCACGCCGTTCGCAGCACGCCTTCGTCGGACATGGCAGGCGAAAACTCGGCCACGTATGAGACATCGTGTCCCTCTGTGCGTAGCCAGTCGACCAAGGCCCCGTCCACGCTCTCGTCCGCCAGCAGTTTCATCCGGCCTTCTCAGTCGGATGAAGGATCTCGTCGGCTCCCAGCGACGCCGCGGCATAGGCCAATGCGGCTCGCACGTGCTCCGGGCGAAGCCGGGGGTGTGAGGCGAGCAAGTCATCTACCGTTGCCCCGTCCGCGAGCCGTTCCAGGATCAACTGAACCGTAAGTCGCGTGCCCTTGAACACGGGCTTGCCGAGCATGACATCGGGACGCTGCTCTATGTAGTCTTGCCAGTTCATTGCGACATCCGTCCTTTAGGCGGCTTTGGTCATCGCCAATCGCGAGGACTCAACTGCGGCTATTGTATCGGCGTGCCCGGGAGTTTCACGCCTCTCTCGCGGGCGATTTGATGGGCTTTTACGTAGCCCGCGTCGACGTGGCGGAAGATGCCGGTGGCGGGGTCGGCGGTGAGCACGCGCTGCAGGCGGGCGGCGGCTTCCTTGGTGCCGTCCGCCACGATGACTTGGCCGGCGTGGATGGCGTAGCCGATGCCCACGCCGCCCCCGTGATGGACGGAGACCCAGGTCGCCCCGCAGGCGGTGTTGATGAGGGCGTTGAGGATCGGCCAGTCAGCGATAGCGTCGGAGCCGTCCTTCATGCCCTCCGTCTCGCGATTGGGTGAGGCCACGCTGCCGCAGTCGAGATGGTCCCGCCCGATGACGATAGGGGCCGAAATCTCGCCCTTGGCAACGAGGTCGTTGAAGACGAGTCCCATCTTCGCCCGCTCGCCGTAGCCCAGCCAGCAGATTCGTGCCGGTAGACCCTGGAAGGCCACGCGCTCCCCCGCCAGACGTATCCAGCGGCACAAGTGCTCGTTGTGCGGGAACGTCTCCAGCACCGCACGGTCGGTGCGGGCGATGTCCTTCGGATCGCCGGACAGCGCCGCCCAGCGGAAGGGCCCTTGGCCCTCACAGAAGAGCGGGCGGATGAATCGTGGGACGAAGCCCTCGATATCAAAGGCGTTGTCCACGCCCGCGAGCTTGGCCTGGCCGCGGATGTTGTTGCCGTAGTCGAAGGTCATGGCCCCGTGCTTCTGCAATTCGAGCATGGCACGGACGTGCTCGGCCATGGCCCGCATGGATTCCTTGATGTATCGATCGGGATCGGACTTGCGCAGCGCCAGGGCCGCCTCGCAAGGCATGCCGTTGGGCACATATCCTTGCAGGGCATCGTGGGCCGAGGTCTGGTCGGTGAGCATGTCCGGCACGACGGACCGCCGCACCAGCTCCGGCAGCACGTCCGCGCAGTTGCCCAGTAACCCCACCGACAGCGGTTCCTTTGCCTTCTTCGCGTCGAGCACCCATTGCAGGGCCTCATCGAACTTGTCCGTCCAACGATCCAGGTACTTCGTGCGGATGCGTCGCTCGATGCGAGACTTGTCCACCTCGACGCACAGGCACACGCCCTCGTTCATCGTGGCCGCCAGCGGCTGCGCCCCGCCCATGCCGCCCAGCCCGCCAGTGACCACGAGGCGCCCCCGCAGCGAGCCGCCGAAGTGCCGCCGGGCGGCGGCGCCGAATGTTTCGTACGTGCCCTGGAGGATTCCCTGCGTGCCGATGTAGATCCAGCTTCCGGCGGTCATCTGCCCGAACATGGTCAGGCCCATGGCCTCCAGGCGGCGGAACTCCTCCCACGTCGCCCAGTGCGGCACGAGCATGGCATTGGAGATGAGCACCCGCGGCGCGTCGGGGTGCGTCTTAACGATTCCCACGGCCCGACCCGACTGCACCAGCAGCGTCTCGTCGCTTTCGAGCTGCCTGAGCGCTGCGGCGATGCGATCGAAATCCGCCCAGCTCCGCGCCGCCTTCCCCGATCCGCCGTAGACGATCAGCTCATCCGGTTTCTCCGCCACTTCCGGATCGAGGTTGTTCATGAGCATCCGCAAGGCCGCTTCTGTCTGCCAGCTCTTGCAGGAAATGTCCATCCCCCGCGGGGCGCGGACGGCGCGGACACCAGGTTGGTGGGTGTGTGCTTCGTTGCTCATGACCGGGACCATTATATCCGACCCGACGGATCGCAAAACGCTTTGACGTCTTCGCGGCGCAAGCTACGCTGGCCTGATCCGTGGACCTCGAATTGCTGCTTGGGCTTCTCGAGCTTCTCGCCGAGCCGCTCCTGCAGATCGTCTTCGAGCTTCTCGCCGATATGGGCCTGCACCGTTTGTACCGTCGGCGCCAGCCTCTCCATGTCCGGGCGAGGCCGCTGCTGATGGCGCTGGCCTACATGTCACTGGGCAGCGTGGCCGGTCTGGTCAGCATCGTCCTGTTTCCGAAGCTGGCCATTCGCGAAGAATGGGCCCGCTGGCGGAACCTCCTTGTGACTCCGATCCTGGCCGGCTCCCTGATGGCGTGGATCGGGCAGCAGCACGGCCGGGAAAGGACAGGGATCGAGCGCTTCTCCTACGGGGCGCTCTTTGCACTCGCCATGGCTTTGACGCGATTGGTCTTAGCGGCCCGGGGATCATCCTCCCTGTGATTCTTGCGCGCCCCACTGGAATGGCGCGCAGAGTCGCGGTTTTCCAGAAAAAAAGCTTGCGGACGCAGGCAACGCGCAGTATGCTGTGTGTCGAAGCAGGTTAGCTCGGGCCCAAATACCGGGATGAGGTCATAGCCCCGGGGCGTCAGGGCTTTTCCCCTCGAGGGACACTTAATCCGGTTTTCCGGAGCGCCGACCTCCTTGAGCAGCCTGCTTCGTTTTTTTATGCGCCTATCGTGCCGGCCCAACGTCAACCGTTGCCAGGCACCGGTCGGCCTAGGGAGCGATTCTACTTCTACGCGCGAAACACTTCGGCCATCCATTGACCCCCGTGCTCCGGGTTGCCGACGAGACGCTGATTGGTTGTATCCACCCAGAAGTCGAGCATCTCGAGCGGGACCTGCCCAAGTAGCGCCTGGTGACTTTCCGGCAGTTCCATCACCTCAACGTCGCAGGTCCGCCCTTGTGTCTCGACTCGGGCGTCGCCGAAGATGCGCAAGGTCATCGGTCCCTTCACGGTGTTCGCAGGACGATTTCGATTGAACGGCAGCCCAAGTTGCCTGACCACGTCCGCGGGCAGGCGGAAGAACGTTGCACCTGTGTCGACTAACGCTGGAACTGTGACGGATCGAACGGCGTCACGGGATAGTTCACCGCGGTCGGCTCGCCTGATGTCATCCAGGTTCTGGACGGAAACTTCAACTACTACCCGACCCACGTCCGCTCCTCGCTTGGGCTCAACGATCGTTTGCATGGCAGCACCGTCTCTCCCATTATACATCGGACGATGCCGCTATGCACGGGGTTCCCAGCCGCTCGCACCGCGGTTTCGGTCACAACGGCTCAGCCGGAGCCTCGCCCTCCCCTCCCTTATGGATCGACGAGATAGAAGCGGATGATCGTCACGAAGGACCCCGACGGAACCACGATCTCGAACGCGGCCACCGATTCGGTCACGTCGAACTCCGCGTTGAGCGGCTGCGGATTGTCCAGACTGCCTTGATTGTCGGGAACGCTGCCGAACGTCTGCGTGCCGACCACCTCACCATTCGCGTCGAGGGCCACCACCTGAAGCGGGCGCTGCTGGCTGATGTTCTGCCCGTACAGTGGAGCGATCTGCAACCCGGAGATGGCGCCCGCCACGGGTAGCTCCAGCTCCAGCGAGGATACGTCGATCCGTAGCCGACCCCCGTCGATGCCAACGTGTGGCACCGGATCGTCGCTGCGGGCATAGAACGCCCCCGGATCATCCACGAAGTTGACCGAAAGATTTCCGATCTGCGTGGTGTTGTCTGTGTCCAGCACCGGTCCCTCGACCGAGCTAGGCTCGACCGTCCCGCTTCCATCGCCGAGGAAGTCGAACCCGAAGCAGTAGAGAACCACGGCGAGCGCCCCGCCGTCGCTGCCCGGATCACCGTTCGTGGGCTCCGCCTCGCCCGCCTGGCCTGCGGTCGTGGCCACGCCGCCGGCGCCCGCGGTGGCATCCGCGCCGCCGCCGGCGCCGCCCGTGCCGGGATCGCCCAGTCCGCTGTCACCGCCGTTACCACCGTCGCCACCCAGAGCCGTAGCATCGCCCCCGTTGCCGCCCATCGCGCCGCCGCCGTCGCTGGCGGCCGTACCGCCTGCGCCGCCCGTCGCATGGGCTGCTCCGCCCGCCCCGCCATCCCCGCCATCGTCGAGCTTGCAGTCGCCGCCGTCGCCGCCGAAGCCTC
>SBAX01000206.1 GCA_005240095.1 Phycisphaera mikurensis | reverse complement strand
CTTCAGGCCGGCATCGAGTTGAGTGACCAGAAGATTTGCTGGAATCCCTCCGACGCTGACGAACCGGATCCACCGCCACCCGACGACGGGACCGACCATGTACCCGACCCGGAACTGGTAAAATCCGTTGCCTTCCTCAGCACGCTGCCGCCGCCGCTGGCCAGCTGCATGAACGTCGTCCGCTATTTCCGCCTCAGCCCGGAGTGCTGCGAAGTGCTCCTCAATTGCACGCGCTTCGCCGCCGCGCCGCTCATCGCCCTCCCCTCGCGCGCCCGCACTCAGCAATTCGATCACCATGAGCCTGTCGAAGACCCGTGCAGCGATACCGAGCTCTGCCAGCAGTGTCTGCCGCCGCCTGGTTCAGGCTCCGCCACAGGATCGTCGGGTTCGATGGATCACCTCATGACCAACGGCTGGCGCTACAGGTCGACCGGTCCTCAGGAAGCGGGCGGAAGTAGGTCCCAGCGAAGCGAGGCACCCACTAGTGCCCCGTCCTCTCCGAGTCCGCACTGCATCCGCGCCTACATCCGGCCGATCGAGATCATTTGGCGCGACCAGCCGGCCAAGGTCACCTGTTTTGACGACGAGCCGACCGCACGCGAACCAGGTCCGGATTTCTCAACCCACTGGTTCCGGATCCAGAAATCCAGCGACTGGGCCGATTCCTTCGACCGCGCCGCCATGGACGTTTCGTTGGTCGCCGCACGGATGGTCCAGGCCACCGATTGGTTCAGCAAGGCACCGCCGGACGTAAGGACTGCCTGGCATGACCTCTGCTTGACGGCATGGTCCCTCGATGCCCCATTTGAAGATTCCCTGGATCGGAACAATTGCCTGCTATTCGCTCGCGTAACGAATGTCCTGCAACTAGATGTGCCTCAGGCGAACGCGCTGTTCGATCACCTCAATGCGTTCAATCAACACATCAAAGCGCCGCAAGCCGGCATTTCCGCGATACCGAGGGAGGATTGGATCGCAATGCTCCAATCGCGCCTCGGCGCACAGAGCATCGGCATTGCGGGTTTGATCGCTCGCTGGATGAACGAGCAAGAGCTGCGCGACGATCTTCTACTTGTCCAATGGTCATACGCCATTGAGTCCTTCAATCCGGCCGGTGATCTTCCTACGCCGTTCAAGGATGCTCGCGACCGCTGGCGGGTCATGAAGGCGACCGACGAGCTTGCCCGCCTGTTCCGCGATCTTGCAGGGCCGACGCCGACGCCGACTCCGACGCGAGAACCGTACCCGTGGACACCTGCGTCGCGTCTCCTCAAACGAGTTGCCGGCGAGCGGCAGGCTTGGGCGGGGCTGCGTTACGAGGAGATTGCGGCGAAGGCCAAGGCAGGGCTTGAAGGCTTCCTCCACACCGTATGGAACATGTCGCCGCGGTTTACCAACCCCACCAACGAACTGAAAGATGCACTGTTGCGCGTTTGGACGGCCGCATGTGATTCGTATGTTGCGCAAACGTGGCCAGGGCATGATCGCGAGGAGGCTGGTGCCGAGCGTTCCTTCGGCTTGGTGCAATTCACCCCGCAGAAGACTCCGGGCGGCCTGACGATTCAGTTGGATGCACTCCACCACGACGACGGCTCGAAGCCGACCAAGGATTCCGATTACTGGCGCAAGCTTGCCGGCGCCGGCGTGCTAATTCGCGACGTGACCTCGGGTGCGCCGTGGCGACTGGTGTCGGCGGCCCGCTTGTGCGTGCCTCCCAATCCGGAACACCGAGACGAGCCGGCGACCACCGTTGCCGCGCCAGTCCGCATCCCCTTCCGCGACGGCGTTCGTTTCCCCTTCATCACGTACGACGCCTTGCCGCTCGTCGCCGACAGCCCGCTCGCTGAGGTTTATAGGCAATTGAGCAACGCCCATGACGCGAGCGGCGTCACACCTCCGCTAAAGGCCGCGTATCGCTACGACCCCCTAACCGCCGGCCCTCAGGACCCAGCTATGGATGTGCTGCGCCTGGAGCGGCTCTTCTTCGGCCGCCGATATGAGATGGCTGCATTCATGATCGACTCAGCCGGCGGCGTGCCTGCGAGGCTAGCTTTGGAGGACGGCGGATCATCCACCAGTCCCCCCATTTGCATTACGCCTGCAAACATCGCCAATTTGGGCGATCCGCCAAGCCGCGCTTCGTTTGAATATAAGCGCCAGGTGCTCATCGGAAATCCGACGCTGCGCATGATCTCCGATGGAGACAGCTCGACTCCGTGGCCCACGGTTCCTCCCGATGTGGCTCCACTGTGCCTAGATTTGGCGCCATACAACGAGCACGCAACAATCGAACAGCAGCCCGCTGCCGCCGGCCAGGCCGGCTCGACGGGAAACCCCGGCACTGGCGCCGTCCCCACAACATCGCCTCAAGCCGGCAACGCTCGTTCCGACAGCGATTCACATCGCGACAAGAATCCGCCCCTGCTCCTGCTCGTGGATAATGGCTCGGCCAGGTCAGGCTTGGACCAGGGCCGCCGACAGGGTGAGGGCAAGGCGAATCCCAGTGCACCAGCTTCGTCCTACACGTTCGAGGTGGATTGCCCGGCCGTCGAATTGGAGACGCTTTTGCGATGGGAGACGGCCGGCGCGTACAACGATAGAGCGCTGCTCGTCGACTACCTGGAGCTGCTGCGTCAACACGGCGACGCGCAGGCTGAACTGGAATCGTTGGAGCGCGAGTACCAGAAACGCCCGGACAAGGATCGCCGCGTCTTCATTGCCGCCCGGTTGGAGACCCTCGGCCGCCGCTTGACCCTGCACGATCCGGCCGTGTCCGCCATCTGCTTCCGTCTGGAGCAGGCCGACCTCGCAACCATGAGCTTCGAGAACGCAACTCTCCTGAAGGAAATAACCGCAGTTTTCGCCAGGCGCGAGGACAGTTCTGCCTCCGCGCTTACCGGGGGCGGAATGCGGCACGACCGGCTGGCGCACTATCGTTGGCTCCCCTTCACGGTGACGTGCAGGCTGGCCCCCAATGGCAACGCCGAAATCGCCGTGAACGATCACACCGTCACCGTCACCATTCCGGAGCCCTCGCAGGACACCTCACAACGTAAACCGACACCAGCGGGCTGTTATCGGCTGCGCATGTTCGCCTTGGTGGACCAGCGCTATGTAGGTGACAAGACGTCCTCGTCGGAATTCGAAACGAAGTTCTTCCACGACCACCTGCTCTACGGGCGAGACGCGCATTGCCGTGACAAGAACAGGTCGTACTGGAAGCTCCGTCCGCAGGACCTGCTGATCGAAACACCTCGCCTCGGCCTGCCGGCGGAACCCGAGCTGTGGAACGCACTCTGCGCCATCGTGCATCCGACGCTGCGTGACCGCATCGACATCTCCGTCAAGCCGTCGCGCGATCCGAATCGCGTCGGCTGCTTCGGAGCGCCCTGGTACAACGTCGGCCGCGTCGAAGTCCTCAAGCAGGCATGGCGCTGGCAGGGCCGGCCCATCGATCCGTTCCCGTTCCGAGGCAACAATTGGCCGTCCGACGGCTCGGCGGATCTTTCCCAGGCACTGCGCGACTGGGAGGCCGGCGCGTGCGCGGAAATGGATGATTACCTCGACACGCAGGCCATTCCTATTCCGTTCCTGCTGCCTCGCTCCCTGGCGCCAGCCTCCCTCCTGCTCTATTCGGACGACTATCACGAGGTCCCCCAATCTCAGTACATTCGCTATTCGGTGCGCGTGCACTCGCGATACCGCGGCATTTTCCCAAGATCGCCGCTAGCCGAGCCCGCCGAGGCCCGGCAGCCCAATCCGGCCGCGCCGTCGAGCGACGCAATCGGAAACGAGGTGCAGTCGGAGTTGTTGCCCGGTCCGGGCTGGCGCCGCGCGTTCCTGGCGTTTCGCGGCGAGGAACCTCGCACGCCGGTTATCAAGGCGATCGTGCCGCTCACTGACGAGCTGCGCGATGAGGAAACCAACTGGCGACTTACGTCAGCCGACATAGAAGCGATAAACTCACGTTTGAATAAGGGCAACGTCGGTCCATTGAAATGGACCAGCGATCGCGGACCGCTGATCGGCGCGATCGCGCAAGTTTTGAAAAGCGATCAGGTGCTTGGGCCATCGTGGGGCGATCTTTTCAGTGTATCGGCACCCAAAATGGCGGATGAGAGATCCGCGTGGTCTCGCTGCGTTGCCGACCTTGTCAACGCCGCGTTGCCGCATGTAAACCTTGCACGGGCGTTTCCGTCCGTCTTGCAGCTGCAAATGTTGGGTCTGGATTCCGAGATGGTCGAGGCAGCGAGTCGCATCTGGCAGGACGACCTCATTCGATTGAACCCAGCCGATGGTTTCGTGGCCTCTGGGTCAGATTACAAACGCGGGGCTTCACCAAAGGAACGGGCGCCGTCTTCCGCGGCGGGCGATCGAGCAGCGCCATTCAGTGGCGATCCCGCCCCGATCGTCTGCCGCGTGCTTCGCCGCGCGCTGGAGCAGGAGTTCAGGCTCGCGCAACGCGGAGGCGACTGCGTGCCGTCGCTGCTGCTCGTGCTGGAAGAAACAGCTTTCTCACTGTGCGGCGTGGCCGAGCGCGTAGAGCATGAGATCGAGCGCGCGGCCGTGCCGGTGGACATGATCATCGACAAGACGATGGCGTGGTGGCTCTCGGCCGGTGAGGCCGGGAAACCGCCGCTTGCCTTCAGCCTTGACCTTAAGTGGCCCACAACAGCGCGAATCGCGACGCTAAATGGGCTGTACTGGATGAATCCCGATCCGCAGGAATCTCCCCAACCGGACAACTGCGCGACCGGAACCTACCGATTCTCTCTGAAACCCTTCAGATCTACAGCCGAACGGCAAGACCTTGAGTTGATGTTCACACTGCCAACGAGCGCTCCGAGCGATACAGGGGACCGCGCAACTTCGACGATTCGCATATTAGCACTACAGCGCTAATTGTCATGGCGTTTGAGTCGTGAGGTTTTGGCGGTGCGGTTGCGGGCTTGGTGGTACTGGATGATGCGGGCGGTGCGTT
>SBAX01000263.1 GCA_005240095.1 Phycisphaera mikurensis | reverse complement strand
CCACGTCATGGAGCACGAAAGCTTCGAGTCGGCGGAAGTGGCCGCGGTGCTCAACGAGAACTTCGTCAGCATCAAGGTGGACCGCGAGGAGCGACCCGACATCGACGAACTGTACATGGCCTACACCCAGGCCCTGACCCGGCACGGCGGCTGGCCGATGAGCGTGTGGCTGACGCCCGACGGGAGCCCCTTTCATGCCGGAACCTATTTCCCCAGCGAACAGTTCGTCCAGCTGCTCATGAGCATTGCGGACACGTGGAGGACCAACCGCGAAGAGGTACTGCGTGGGGCATCCGGCGCTCAGGGTTTCCTGACGAAATGGGCGACGGGTCCCAAGCCGGCCGAGGGCGTCATCGCGCGACAGACCATCGACGACCTGGCCGCACAACTCGCCGGCTATTTCGACAAGTCTCGCGGCGGAATGAGCGGCGGCGGTTCGAACAAGTTCCCTCCCAGCATGGCCATGGACCTGATGCTCCGCGCGTACCGCCGGACGAAAAACGCCGCCCTGTTCGAGGCCGTCGATGTCACCCTCGACCACATGAGCCGCGGCGGAATCTACGACCATGTGGGCGGAGGCATCTGCCGCTACAGCACCGACCCCGAATGGCTCGTCCCGCACTTCGAGAAGATGCTCTACGACCAGGCCCTAGTGAGCGCCATCTATCTCGATGGCTACCAGGTATCAGGCAATCCCCACTACGCCCGCGTCGCGGCCGACATCTTTGACTATGTCCTGGCTGACCTTCGCTCGCCGGAGGGCGGGTTCTACTCCAGCCGCGATGCGGACAGCGA
Organism: Phycisphaera mikurensis; assembly: GCA_005240095.1. Lineage (GTDB taxonomy): Bacteria > Planctomycetota > Phycisphaerae > UBA1845 > UBA1845 > SBAX01. The sequence continues at coordinate 11,245 of SBAX01000263.1, read as the reverse complement.
CGGCCTGGAGGGGAAGTTCTACATCTGGACCGTGGCGGAAATCCTCGAAGTCCTCGGCGAAGAGGAGGGGACCCTGGCATGCAGGTACTTCGACGTCACGGCGACTGGCAACTGGTTCGAGCGCATGGGTCATGCCCCCAAAGGGCCCAAGAACATCCTGCACATCAGTAAGCCGCCGGCCACCTTCGCCAAGATCCACAATCTCGATGTGGACGAGCTCAATCTCAAGATCGCCACCTGGCGCGAGAAACTGAAGGCGGCACGCACCAAGCGAACGGCGCCGGGATTGGACGACAAGATCCTGACCGATTGGAACGGTCTGATGATCGCGTCGCTGGCCAAGGGCGCGCGTGTGCTGAATGAGCCCAAGTACGCGGAAGCGGCGGGGCGGGCGGCCGATTTCGTGCTGAAGAACCTCTCCAAGGGCGGCCGACTGCTGCGGACCTATCGCAAGGGCGAGGCGCGGTTGGCGGCGAATCTGAGCGACTACGCCTTCTTCATCGAGGGCCTGCTGAATCTCTACGAGGCCACCTTCGATCAGCGATGGCTCACCGAAGCCCTTCGCCTCACCGAGGCCTCGATCCCTCTGTTTTACGACGAGACCGGCGGGGCGTTTTTCTTCACCGCCTCTGATGCGGAACAGTTACTCGCCCGCTCCAAACATCCTCAGGACGGCGCTATTCCGTCGGGCAATTCCGTCCACGCCATGAACCTGCTGCGTCTGGCGATCTTGTTCGATCGCAAGGACCTGCGGGCCAAGGCCGAATCCATCTTCCGGGCGTTCGCCTCTGCCGTGGAAGACTCACCGGGCGCTTACGAGCGGCTCTGCTGCGCCGTGGATTTCTATCACGATCGGGTCAAGGAGATCGCCATCATCGGAGACCCCTCCGGCAGCGACACGCAGGCCTTGTTGCGGACCACGTTCGATCGCTATCTGCCCAACAAGGTCGTGGTGCACGCCGCGGACCGCCTCTCGGACACGCCCTTGCCGCTGCTGCGCAACAAGGGGCGCATCGAGGGGCGTGCCACCGCCTACATTTGCGAAAGCTATAACTGCCAGTTGCCCGTCACCGCACCAGAAGAACTGGCCAAGCAGCTGGCCACGCCATAAGACCCTGGCTCCGGAGGGCGAGAAGTCCGCCCGTTTTTTGACCGGCTGACGCGCGCTCTTTCGTCTAAACGGGGGATTCTGTCCTGAAGAGTACAGGAGGTTCAAGATGATCAACCCACTTGCCGTGGCCGCGTGGTACTTGGGGCTGGCTTGCATGATGCAGCCCGAAAGGGTGATCGAACGCGCCACCGGCCAGCCGGCGAAGTTTCCGGACACTCACGCCGGGCGCTGTGCGAGCGCCTTCGTCGAGGCATTCAATTCCGGCGACGCGGCGATCGTGCGTAGCTTTGAGGAAGCCCACCGCGCCAAGTCCGCTCTCCGCCAGCGTCCCATGGAGGATCGCCTGCGGCAATACGAAGAGATGAAGGCAGATTGGGGGCAGCTGACCCTGCGTCACGTAGTAGGGGCCGCGGAGCGCGACATCACCGTGCTCCTGCACGCTTCCCGGCCGGACGAGCTTTTCGAATTTCGATTCGTGTTCGAGGAGCGCGACCCGTATGGACTGGATCACATTGCGATTCAAGGCCCGGTGGTGCTCGGTGGGCCGGAGGCGTCCGGACCGCTGAGCGCAGAAACCCGGGACTCGACGATCGAGGGCGTCGCCAAAGCCGTGGAAGCCACCTATGTGTTCCCGGACATGGGGGCGAAGATGGCAGCCATGCTGCGGGAGAAGGCGAAGGCCAGGGCTTATGAGTCGCTGACCGATGCGGGCCAACTGGCCCGCCGTCTGACCGACGATCTGCGTGCGGTCTGCAACGACAAGCACTTGGCGGTGCGGGCCGGGTCGCTGCTTGACCCTCACGGCGGCGGGCCGATGCGCCGTCGCGGTACGCCCGACGACGCCCGCCGGGAGAACTTCGGCTTCCGCAAGGTGGAGCTATTGCCCGACAACATCGGCTACATTCGCCTTGATGAATTCCATCCGAGTGAAGAAGCCAAGCAGGTGGCCGCCGCAGCGATGGCCTTTGTGGCCAACTGCGACGCTCTGATCTTCGACCTGCGGCAAAACGGTGGCGGCTCTCCGGAGATGATCCGCTTCCTCTCCAGCTATTTGTTCGACAAACCTACACACCTGAACAGCTTCTACGATCGCTCCAACAACAAGACCGAGGAGTTCTGGACGACCGAGACGGTTCCCGGCAAGCGGCTCCGCGAAAAGCTGCCGGTCTTCGTGCTCACCAGCAAATACACCTTCTCCGGGGCGGAGGAATTCGCGTACAACCTGCGTAACCTCGAGCGGGCCACCATCCTCGGCGAGACCACCGGCGGCGGGGCCCATCCGGTAACGCCCATGCGCATCAACGACAGCTTCAGCGTGATGATCCCCCACGCCCGCGCCGTCAACCCCGTCACCCAGACCAACTGGGAGGGAGTCGGCGTCACGCCGCACGTCGAAGTGCCAGCCGACGAGGCCTTGGACAAGGCCTGTGAACTGATGCGAAGGCAAACGCCGTAAGCAACGCAGCCTACTTGGTCGGCACGACAAGTGCCTTGATCGTTTTCCCCCCCGCGACGTCGGCGAGGGCTTCATTCACCTGGGATAGGGTGTAGCGGCGAAGCTCGAGCTGCTTCCACAAAGCGGCCGCCCGCGGCGTGCGCAGCATATCGAGGCCGCGTTGGAAGTGGGAGTGGTCTGACCCCCAGCAGCCCCGCACGTCGAGGTGTTTCTTGTTCAGGTGCAGGTGGGGATTGAAGGAGGTTTCCCCGTGGTCCGTGTACTGGCCCACGATGACCACCCGCCCCGCATCGCGGGTGAACTGCATCGCCTCAGTGACAGCGCCCGGCACGCCCGTGCACTCGATGGTCACATCGGCGCCGCGCCCGCGAGTCTGCTGATGCACCCATTCGAGGCGCCGGGGCACGCTACGGCCCTCGAAATTCAGCACGTCATCAGCGCCCATCGTCCGCGCCTGCTGCAAGCGGTGATCCGGTGCCCCGATGCACAGGACGCGGCCCGCGCCGCGAAGGATGGAGAAGGCGATCACCGATAACCCCACCGGGCCCGCGCCCAGGACGAGCACTGTGTCGGCGAAGGAAATGTCAGCCCGCTCCACCGCGTGCAGGGCCGTAGGCAGCGAGCATCCACCGGCCATGTACAGCTCACTGGGCACGCCGTCCATGCGAATGCAGTGGGTCCGCGGCTTGATGTAGATGTACTCCGCCCAACCGCCGGTCAGGCCGTCCTGCAGGCCATAGGTGATGCCGTAAACCTTCCGCCGCGGGCACCGCGTCGAGGCCTTGGCGACAAGGCAGTAATAGCAACTGTGGCAGGTGCGATGCACGTCCAGGAAGGTGACCCGATCGCCTTCCTCGAAGGGCCGATCATCCATCGCGCGCGGGATTTCGCCGCGAATCTTCTCAAGGACTCCCACGGACACGTGTCCGGGAATGATCGGGTAGGGCACTCCGCCCAGGCGACCGTCGCGAAGATGGACGTCCGTCCCGCAGACTTCGCTGAACTCCACCTTCAGCAGGGCCGAGTCCGGCTCAAGCTCGGGAACCGGGACCTCACGAAGCTCACACGGGCGCGCCTGCCCGGCGCCATCCGGTCCGGGCATAACCGCAACGAGCGAAGTTCGTGCACCCATCGCAGCCAGTGTACAGGTCAGCGCCGCCCCTGCCTACTTCGGGCTTGAAAGCGCCGGTGGCGCGGTCGCTACCTGTGCCGTCCCTAGGGCTCTCTATCACGCGCCTGCTCGCGCTGGCTTTTACCGGTGGGCAAGGCCGCCGGCGGAGGGACTCCGCCTGTCTCTATTTCCGGTTCGGCTGGCTCCTGTGAGGCGCCAGGCTCAAGGTGTGCGTCCGGCCGGTCCGGCCAGTATTCCATGGGGTCGATTCGCCCCTGGTCAGGGTCGGTATCCTTCTGCCGTCGCGGCGCCGCGGTTTCGGTCGTTCTTGGTTCACGTTTCATACATCACCCCGTTACGCTTGGCCGTGACCACCGCGATAACGATTGCAACACGGTGGTGGAGCCAAAGCTACAACAACTATACGCTGCCCTTTTGCCGTCGCTTTCCCCCAGATAGCAATCCAAGCTGGAATCGCCGGATGTCCTGCGGCAACGGGACTCCTGCCGCGCTCCAGGGTCGTCACGAGTTCGCAGGCAGAACGCGGCTGGCCTAACCAAGATGATAGAAGAAGTCGGCGTTAATGCGGCTCGGCAAGTATCGCTTGACGGACGATTCCGCGCACCAGCTCGTGCCAGTCGGAGTCCTGCGGGGGCTTCATGCAATCGTCGGCGAAGAACGTCCCCGTCGCTTCGCTCGGCGACTCCTGCGGGAAGAACGCGACCTGCTTGGCCCAGCGCGACGGCTTGGGGATGCCGTCCGCCCACGCTGCGTCCTTAGAGTAGCTGAGAAATGCGTCCCAAAGCACGCGATCTTCCGGCGGGAGGCTGTCCCACCGTTCGAGATGTTCCCGCAGCAGGTGATCGGCCGGCAGCACCCTCAGGGCTTGCGGAATGCAATCATGGAACGTTTCGGCCGCGAATGCACGGCCTACGACCTTCTCGGGATCATAGAAGTGGCGAACTCGTGGATCGCGCATTCGGCGAGCCCAGCGCTTCGCGGTGCGCTCGCTGTCGCCCGGCACCATGGGAAGCCAGACGATGAGGACCGTAAAGTCCGCCTCGGGATAGCCTTCAAGAAGCTGCTTCTGCACCGCCCGGGCGCCATGCACGCACCCCCCTCAGGTGGGCGAAAGCAGGGCGATGAACCGAGGCTTGCCCGGGTTTGCGTTGAAGGTTCTACGAACGGGGCCGACATCGTCCGCAAGACGGAAGTACGCCGGAACCCTGTGCCCGGGCCCGGAGTCGTATGGTCGCGGCAAGAATTGGCAACCGGCTAATGCGATCAACACGGGGACGGCAGCGAATCGCATGAGCATACTCATGACCTCGTCCCGTCTCCAGGGATTTCTGATTGCGCGGCGGGAGCCGGGCCTTCGAATGGCAGGCCGCACTCCGGGCACCGCGGCTCCACCAACCCGCGAAGATCATAATCGCAGCGGCTGCAGTGACCTACCGCGTACACGGGGGCGTACCTGCGACGCAAGAATACGATCCCTTCCACAAGCGAGAATGGCAATCCCCAGCCGATCAGGAGAAGTAGTACGGGGAATAACAGCCAATCTGCCATTCCGGGTGCGACTAGACGCCAATTCAAGAAGAGGAACGTGAAACTGACCACGGCTTGCCCGAAGAATCCAGCTAGAGTCACGCGGGCCGCCATGGAGTATGACCGAAGCGGGAGGGCAAGCAGGCCGAGCCCAGTGGTCAAGACCACGACGTACCCGCCGCTATAGGCCAGCGGTTGGACACCAGCCATGAATTGAGCGGCCCACCAAGATAACCCGCGCAAACCGGCCGCGAGAAGAGACGCCGATACGAACCTGTGGGCGGCAACGAATCGTGCAGCGGGTAGAAGGAGGCGAAGGTAGACCGAGTCTTCGATCGGAGAGTGACGGGTGAAAACAGGCTCGACCCCACGGCGCCTGCCCTCGGATTGGATTACCTCGAACGCTTCCGGTGCATAGTCGGTCGGGCATGCCAGGGCGTGTTGCACATCGCTATCAGTTGCTGCCCGCCAGGCTTGCTCAAGCTCGGAATGGGCGGGCAAGTCCATCGCTACAATAATAGCCGGCGTTCGGCCTTACCCCCGTCCCAGCTCACCGTTAGTCGGCGCGAGCCTCCTTGGCTCGCCGGCGCATGGCCTTGATTTCCTCAGTGGCCAGGCGGTCGCACTCCTCGTTTTCGGGGTGGCCGCGGTGACCGCGAACGTGCTCGTAGGTCATGTCGAAGCGCTGGGTCAGGTCGTACAGGGTCTTCCAGAGATCGGCGTTCTTCACCGGCGAGGAATCGCGCTTCGTACCCCGCCGCCAGTCCTTGGCCACCCAGCCCTCGATCCATTCGGTCAGGCCCCGGATCACATATTCGCTGTCGCTCACCAGATGCACCCGCCAGCGTTTCCCGGGCTTGAGGCTCCTAAGACCCTCGATGGCGGCGGTGAGTTCCATGCGGTTGTTGGTGGTTTGGGGATGCCCCCCGGAGAGGGTCTTGATTGATTTCGTCTTGGGGTGCTTAAGCAGCGCCCCCCAGCCTCCCGGCCCAGGGTTGCCGCTGCACGCCCCATCGGTGTATAGAAAAACTTCCGGCTCGTCGACCAATCCAACGTTCTCCGATAAGGTCACGTTAGTATACCGACGTTGAAGAACCTGACCACGCAGGTAGCCGATGGACGATTTCCAATATCGTGACGGTGTGCTCCACGGTGAGTCTCTCGACCTGCGCGAGGTCGCTAACCGCTTCGATACGCCGCTCTATGTCTATTCGACGAAGACGCTCCTTGACCATTACGACCGCTGTGCCGCCGCCTTCGCGGAACTGAACGCCGTCATCTGCTTTTCCGTCAAGAGCTGCCACAACCTCACCATCCTCCGCCTGCTTCGCGAGCGTGGCTCGGCCTTCGACGTCGTCAGCGGGGGCGAACTTCAGCGGGTGCTGGAGGTCGGGGCGGGGCCTTCGAGCATCGTCTTCGCAGGGGTCGGAAAAACCGACGCGGAAATTGAGCAGGCGCTCCGTGCCGGCATCGGCTGGTTCAACGTGGAGTCGGAGGCCGAACTGGAGAATCTCGCCCGCCTCGCCGACGGTCTGGGCACCACCGCCCGCGCCGCCCTGCGCGTCAACCCCGACGTCGATCCGCACACGCATGTCTACACGACGACCGGCAAGCGGGAGACCAAGTTCGGCGTGGATCTCGAGCGGGCCCGCCGGGTATTTCGCGAATTCCGCGGGCGACGGGGACTCGATCTTTCCGGCATCCACCTGCACCTCGGCTCGCCCGTCAATCGCATCGAAGCTTACGTGGAGTCCATCGAGAAGGCGCTCAAGCTGATTGACGGGCTCCGCGGCGATGGATTCGCAGTAGCGGCCATCAACATCGGTGGGGGCTTCGGTGCCCACTATCAAGGCGGCGAGGCACCACCGGCGGCGGCCTATGCGGAGCACATTGTGCCACTGCTGCGCGGCCGGCACCTCGGCGTCCTCCTCGAACCCGGGCGGAGCATCGCCGCCAACGCCGGCGTCCTCCTGACCCGCGTGCTCTACACGAAGGCCTCGGGTGACCGGCAGTTCGTGATCGTGGACGCGGCCATGACCGAGCTGATTCGTCCGGCCCTCTACGGGGCTTATCACTTCGCCTGGCCGGTCGCGCCGAAAGATGGGGTGGTGCCGCCGTCGCGGGCGGCCGATCTGCGAATGCCGGGAGCCGTTCTCGTGGATATCGTCGGTCCGGTCTGCGAAAGCGGGGACTTCCTGGCCAAGGATCGCTGGCTGCCGCCGGTGTCGCGCGGCGATCTGCTTTGCATCTTCACCGCCGGGGCCTACGGCTCGGTCATGGGCAGCCGATACAATTCCCGCCCCTTGGCCGCCGAGGTGCTGATCGCCGGTCGCCAGGCCCGGCTCATCCGCCGCCGCGAGACGTTCGATGATCTGGTACGCACCGAGCGGGAAGCGATCGACCCATGATGTCCCAAAGCACTTGGTTGTATTCGGTCGCCGTCTTTGTCGCCTTGGCCCACACCGTGCTCGGACCGGACCACTACGTGCCTTTTGTGGCCATGGCCCGCGCCGGACAGTGGTCACGCCGAAAAACGGTCGCCGTCACCGCGCTATGCGGACTCGGGCACGTGCTGGGCTCGATAGTGCTAGGTCTGCTGGGACTGGGCTTAGGGCTCGGCGTAGGTCGCCTGGAATCCTGGGAGGCCTTTCGCGGCGACCTGGCCGGATGGATGTTGCTTGCCTTCGGTCTGGCCTACACGGCGTGGGGAATCCGCCGTGCCGTTCGCAACCGACCCCACATCCACTTGCATGTCCACTCCGACGGCACGATTCACTCCCACGGCCATACCCACCACGCCGAGCACCTACACGTGCACTCGTCGATGCCTCCCCCTTTTCCAAGGGGGGATCAAGGGGGGTCGATTGACGCGGATGCCTACGTCCCGTCGCCCCGTTACGGCCCGTGGGTACTGTTCACGTTCTTTCTCTTCGGTCCCTGCGAACCGTTGATTCCCCTGCTGATGTACCCCGCTGCCAAGAACAACCTCTTTGCGGTTGCGGTCGTGACCGCACTTTTCGCCGCGACGACCATCGCCACCATGGTGGCGATCGTTCTTGTCGGCGTGGGCTGGGTTCCCTTCCGATTGCCCGCTGGCTTTGCTCGCCTCGGTCACGCCGTGGCCGGACTGGCCATCACCTTATGCGGCGCCGCCGTCCAGCTCGGGTTGTGACCCCGCCAAGTCCAGGTATTCAGATAGTTCTGTAGGCTGCCGGGGACCAGCGAAGGCTGTACCGATTGTCGTCAAGCCGGGTAATGGTTGCGGGAACATTAAAAGGCAGAGGTTTCATCGGCCAGGTGTGCCCGACTTCGGATGTAGCGAGGACGGGAACACGGACCTGCCGGGGGATGTGAAAGCGCAGCATGGCCGCGACGGCATCCATCAGATCTCCGTCACGATTGTGAAAGTCGCCCAGGAGAACTCCGGCGCAGCGCTCCCAATAGCCTGCCAGCGTCAGGTGGGAGAAGAACCGATCGAAGCGCTCCGGCTTGTCGTTGAAATCCTCCAGCAACAGCCAGCGATCCTTCGGATCAATTACCCGCGCGTAAGAGGAACCCACCATCGGAGAAACGACGCTGAGGTTACCGCCCACGAAACTGGCGGCCGCAGGTACGTCTCGGCTGCCTGCGATACAGCGAGCGGTGATCGTCACGTCGCCATGCCTGCCCTCGATAAGCGCCAAGACCTGCCGGAAGTACACCGCGCATTCGTCATGCAGCCGGTCCTCCATCCATTCTTGAGGAGTCGCCGAGTTCGGCGTGTTCCGCTCGAGTTGCGTGGCCGCGTAGCCGCGCAGCCCATAGGTCAGGAACGCGGGGCCCATGAAGTAGATCCCCACACCTGTCCCGTAAGCGGCAACGATGTTGATCAGTGGAGTGAGTTCACTGAAGCCGAAGACGGTCACCCGCGAGGTGCGCCGCTCAAGCACGCGAAAGTCAATGTGCGGGAGGATTCGAGTGAACCACGCGCCTCCCCGCAAACTGATGATCGCGGCGACCGAGGAGTCCGCCAGTGCGGCCTCCAGATCCTTGGCCCGCTCCACGTCGTCGGGTCGGCCCCCGGTGCGATCGTTCTCCGCAGTGTCGAGCAGTTCGGGAACGCCCGTAACGGCGAATCGCAGGCCGACGATCTGCTGAACCCACCCGATCAAATCCTGGGCGGAGTCGAGTTTCAGCGAGCGCAGGAACGGGCCGCAGGGTGCGGCGGGGGCCACAAGGTGAATGCGCGGCTGCGGCACGCGCTAGCCCCGCCCCGCGGCTTGGACGAATTGCCGAGCGAGGATGGCGTCGATGGGGTTAGCCGGATCGCGATCGTGCTTCAGACTCGTGCCCACGATCACGCCGCTGGCGAGCGTAAGCAGCGACCGCACGGTCTGCGCTGTCGCTCCACTTCCCACGAACAGCCGCCGATCGGGAACGGCTTCGCGAACGCGGCGCAGATCGTTCTCATCGACGGCCTCGCCGGTGGCTGGACCCGTCACCACGAGGGCATCGGCCAGCCCGCGATACGCCGTGTCCTTGGCCGCCCTCACGATGTCCGGCTCACTGAGCGGAGTCGCATGCTTGACGTGAATATCAGCGAGGATCGCGATGCGCTTCCCCAAGGCCATGCGATAGCGGAGCGTCTCATCCGCCCGCCCTTCGATGAGCCCCTGGTCGGTGGCATACACCCCCGTGTGGATGTTCACCCGCACAAACACGCTCCCGACCGCTGCGGCGATGCCCAAGGCGCTGCGCGCGTCATTTCGCAGGGCATTGATCCCGGTGCGCAGCCCCGTCTCCCGGCGGACGGCCTCCGCGGCGACGGCCATCGCGGCGACGCTGGCGGGGGCGATCGAATCGCGGGCAAACGGCGCGTCGCCAAAGTTTTCGACGACGGCCGCGTCGAACCCCGCATCGCGAAGCGCACGGCCGTCGGCCAGGGCCCGAGCCACGATATCTTCCATGGGAAGGCAGTGCCGCGGACTGCCCGGAAGCGCCGGCAGGTGAATCACTCCAACGAGTGCCGGTGACGGTAGATCGAGCATGAAAACCGCGCTCTCCCGCGTGCCGCGCGATTACGACTTGTTCAACGCCAACCGCTTGCGAATAAACTCGGCACGGGCCGTGGCCCGGCCGTCCTCGTCGAGCGTGCGGCTCAGGAGCTTCTGCAGGTGCGCCGGTTGCGTATACAGGAACAACTCGTGCAGCGTGCGAAGATCGAAGGCCTTGAATCGCCCCATGTGGATCCCCATGCGAATCGGAGACAGCAGGGACTGCGTCTCCCCGCTGCTGATGCGCCGGGCATTGGAGAGCACGCCGTAGGCCCGCCAAACCCGGTCATCCAACTGCGAAAGATGGTGTCGCAGGAGCGTCTCCCGGGCGGCGCGCTCGTAGCCCACGATATTGGGGATGATCGTCTCGCTGAACGTCTGGATGATCGATTCCTCGGATTTCCCCAGCGTCGTCTGGTTGGAAACCTGATACAGGTCGCCTGCGGCTTCCGTACCCTCGCCATACAAGCCGCGAACCGCCAGGCGCAGGTCCTTGGCGGCGCGGGCCACCCGTTCGATTTCCTTGGTCAGCCGCAGCGCCGGCAGGTGGAGCATCACCGACACCCTGATGCCCGTCCCGACGTTCGTCGGGCAGGCGGTCAGAAAGCCGAGTTGTCGATCGAACGCAAAGGCCAGCTGTCGCGACAGGTCGTCATCGACGGCGTTGATCTCCTCCCAGAGGGCTTCGAGCTGCAGCCCGCTGCGCAAACCCTGGATGCGAAGGTGATCCTCCTCATTGATCATCACTGCCCGCGTCTCATCGCGGGAGATCGTCACCCCTCGGCTGCCCTCGGAGGCCGCATGCTGGCGACTGATGACATGCCGCTCGACGAGCACATGCCGATCGAGCGTATCGAGTTCTTCGAGGTCGACGACGAGATCATCGGCGCCCATGGCGCTGGCGGTGACGGCCTGGGCCACATCTCGATAGATGTGAGCACGATCGCTTTCGCTTGCCGTGGTGAGAAACGGTTGGTCGGCCAGGT
>SBAX01000205.1 GCA_005240095.1 Phycisphaera mikurensis | reverse complement strand
GGACGGGCTCGCGCGGGGCGCGGGGCGAACGGACGGCCGCACCACGGGGCGACGACGCGAGGTACTCGTCGAAAAACCGCACGATGCGGCGCCCGTACTCCACGGGCTGCACGAGCACGCTGTGGTTGTGGGTGGCGCCGGGGACGATCCAGAGGTCGCGCGGGCCGCGGGCCAGGTCGTGCAGAGCCTGGGACTGGGCGATGGGGATGAAGCTGTCCTTCTCGCCGTGGATGAGAAGGATGGGCTTGGGCCCCAGTCGCACCATGGCCTTGCGCACCGACGGGAAGCGGCAGTTGAAACGGCGGGCACACTCGCGGAACAGCAGCCAGCGGAGGAAGCGCCAGAACATCGGCGGATGATTCTCCGCGACAATGCGGATACGGGCGAAGGTGGTCGCGAAGCGCTTCATCAGGTATTCGAGCTCGGTATCGCTACTGAAGGCGCCGTCGGTGACGATGGCCTTCACCGAATCGATCCCCACGGAGGCCAGTATCGCCGCCCCGCCGCCGCGGGAGACGCCGAAGACGCCGATGTCGCGTGGACGGCCCTGCTGCTCGAGGTAGGAGCCGGCGAAGGCAATGGCCCCGAGCATGTCGGCGCGCTCACGGTCGCTGGGCCACTGCCGCGGGCGATAGTGGGCCTCAGGCGGGGAGGCGCCGTGGTTACGGAAGTCGAAGGCGAAGATGTCGTAGCCGGCATCGAGGAGGCCGCGACAGTAACGCACGCAACTGGTGCGATCCGTGCCGAACTCATGGGCGAACACCACCATGCCGGCGGGCGGTTCGTCGGCGGCGCGGTGCGAGAGGATGACCCCTTCCAGGCGATGACCGTCCACGGCGCGGAAGCTGATTTCCTCGCCCTCCAGCCGGCTGACGTCGTTCCCGTTTTCCGGGTTCGCCGCCACGTCGTCGAGGATGTTGATCATGATGCGGATGTAGCGCCGCAGAATGAGCGCTGCGTAAACGATCAGGGCGATGAAGCCCAGACCGAGGAGTACGGCGGCAACTGTGCCCCAGTGTGCAATATGCATAGGATTCGGCGCCGGCCCGACACGCCGACGACCTGCCGTTAGGCCGGACACCGCGCTGTCCGTGACCAGACGGCTGTTTACCGATCGACCGCCCCTCCCTCAAGGCTTTAATAGGCGAACATACGGCTTCTGACAACACGAATAACGTTGAGGATAGTCAGATCACGCAGGATACTGCGGAGTCTTGCCTTGCAAAACGGCGATCACATCGTCCACGACAGCGTTCATCCGCCGAAGACCCTCCACCGTGCGGGCCCCAATATGAGGTGTGAAAAGCGTGTTAGGCGCCCGCAACAAAGGATGGTCGGCCGGCAGGGGCTCGGGATCGAAGACGTCCAGAGCTGCACCGCAGAGCGTCCCCCGCTCCAACGCCTGGGCCAGGGCCACATTATCCACGACCGCGCCGCGAGACGTGTTGATCAGGAATGCGTCCGGGCGGAACTGCGACAGGGCCCGGGCGTCGATCAAGTTTCGCGTGGTGTCGTCGAGCGGCACATGCAGGCTGACTACTTTCGCACAGGCGTACACCTCCTCTTTGGTCACAGGCTCGGCCACGAAGTCCAACCAGCCGGGCTGGACGATATCGTTGTAGATGACGGTCATGCCCAATGCGTTACGGCAGCGGCGAGCCACGGCGCGCCCGATACGGCCCATGCCAATCACGCCCAGAACCTGATCGCGCAGGTCCACAGCACAGGCCTGCTCGCGGGCTTCGGCGAAACGGCCAAGGCGAACTGCCGCATCACATCTGCGGATGTCGCGCACCAAGGCGATCATGAGCCCGACGGTCAGGTCGGCGACCGCGTCGGTCGCGGCACCGGGTGTGTAGACCACGACGACTCCGCGCTCCGCGGCCGCTGGGAGGTCGATGTTCTCCAGCCCTACGCCACCTCGCCCGATGACTCGCAGGTTGGGCGCTGCTTCGAGGACGGCCCGCGTGACTACGCCACGTGTGCGGACCAGCAGGGCATCGCAATCTACCACTGCGGACCTGAGGGCAGTCTCGGTGCAGGCAGCCAGCTGGATAACATCGCCCAGGGCGCGAAGCTTTTCCACCGCGGGTTCATCGAAGGGTTCGGCAAGGATGATGCGCGGGCGGTCCATCTGCCCGATAGTGAGGCGCGTTCCGCTTTGCGTCAACGAGCGTGCCTTGCCGGGTCGCTGGCGGGTCGGAATAATCTTGCATGGATCGGGCCAGTTTGCCCGGTCGCAAGTGGACGCTGCCACAACTGAGGTTCAGTCATGCCGATGACCATCAAGAGTTCCGCGTTCGCGAATCAATCCCGGTTACCCCGTCACTACACCGGGGACGGTGAGGATGTTTCCCCGCCGCTATCGTGGTCGGACATTCCCAAGGGCACCAAAGAACTGGCATTGGTGGTGGACGATCCCGACGCTCCGACGGCCGAGCCGTGGGTTCACTGGTTGGTTTATGGAATTCCGCCGGAAGCGGGGGCCCTGCCCGAAGGGCTGCCGGATGGTGGGAAGCTTTCGGAACCGTCCGGGGCTCTGCAAGGCGTGAACTCGTGGGGCGAAGTCGGCTGTCGAGGCCCAGCGCCGCCCAAAGGTCACGGCGTTCACCATTATCATTTCAAACTCTTCGCGCTCGATGCACCACTACCCGTGGGCCCGGGAGCGAAGAAGAATGTGCTGCTGGCGAACATGCAGGGCCATGTGCTGGGCGAAGCCGATCTGGTCGGCACGTACGACCGTTGATGTGGAGAGCCGGGGCGGCGCATCAGCCACCCACTCAACCAGCAAGCATGGCGGTCAGACGACGAGCGAAATCCAGCTGCTCGTCGCACGAGCGGACATCGGCGGCTGCCTGTTCGCCGAATGCCGCCAGCTCGTTTCGACTGTGCGCCAACAGCTCTGTGGCGCGGTGAAGCAGCTCATTTGCCCGAGCGGAATCGATGTCGATGCTTTCCTGACCTTGAATCAGCATCACGTGCCCCAGCTCGGCCTCAGCGCGAAAACTCTCGATACAGCCGGGTGAATGAGACTGCCACAGGTCGCGAGCCGCCTGGGCAGCCTCCAAGGCCTGCTGGTGCCTGCCACTGGCCAACAACGCCGCGGATCGTTTCTCCTCGGCCCGCGCCTGTTTGGCGATAGGCTGCTCCCAGGCGTGGCGGGCGTGGTCCGCGGCGCGTGCGAACCATGCCTGTGCTTCGTCAAGCCTCTGCGAGGTGTGGAAGTCGAGGCCCAGTTCGAGAGCGCTGTCCCATTGCTCGTCGGCCGACCCGTGTTCGCCGGCCAACTGATAGCCGAGCCCGTGGGACTCGATGGCCTCCTGGAAGCGCTCGCAGCGACGGTGCACGCGACCGAGGCAGGCCAGGGCGGCACAGGCCAGTCGAAACATCTCGCCGCCACCCTCGCCGCGATTGCCGCATTCGAGGGCCAGCGCCGCGGCTTTGTGGAGCGCCTTCAAGGCCGCCGTGAGCTCACCGCTGCGGAAGGCGATGAGCCCTGCGAGGTACTGTTTCCAGGCGCGGTCGGAGGAGAGGACGTCGGGGATAGCCTCGGTGTTCCTTCGGGCATCAGCGAGGCGGTCTTCCACCAGCGCCTTCATGCCCCTGGCGGCGCGATCGTGTGTCGGCTGAACGAAACCCGTCACCTTCGAGACAGATGCCGGCGATGGCTGAGTGGGGTTCATCCGCCCGTGTGACCCTTCATGGCCTCGTCCACGGCCTGCTCGATTCTTTCGCCGCGGAGCTTGTTGGCGATGACCTTGCCGTCAGGTCCGATGAGGAAGACTTCCGGCAAAGCGGAGACGCCAAAGCTCTCGACCGCCTGCGGCACGCCGGACGCCGGTCCGACAATCTGCGGCCAGACAACTTGCGGATGGCGTTGCAGATGCTCGCGCACGACTTCGACATCGTGATCGCGGCTTATGGCGATGATCATGAAGTCCTTCCGCGCCCCATAACGCTCCTGAATAGCGAGGAAATGGCGGAGTTCCTGCACACAGGGCAGGCACCACGTCGCCCAGAAGTCCACCAGCACCGTCTTGCCCTTCAGCTCGGTGAGATTGATCGGCTCTCCCGAGAGAGGACGCAGGGTAATCGCGGGAGCGTCGTCGCCAACCTGTAGAAGGCCCTTGTCTTTCGGTTTGACTCCCTCCGTGGGGAGCTTGATGGCCACGGTCTCTCCCGGCTTTGCTTGTATGGGGAGTGTGATGGTCTGGCGATTCGGCCCGGTGGCCATGACCTCGAAGGAGTCCGCCGGTGCATTGTCGATGCGAAAGCGACCTTCTTTGTTCGACATGGCCCGAAGACCGAGAGTGCCCTTCCCGCGCCACGCCGTGGCGACGATTTCCACGTCGGACAACGGCTGGCCCTTGTCCGAGGTGACGATCCCCTCGATGGTCTGGGGCGGTTCCAGGACGAGGTCCAAAGTAGACGACTCTCCAGCCTTGACTTCCACGGTTTTCAGCTCAGGGGCATAGCCGGAGAGGTGGGCGGTCACGGTCGCAAGCCCCGGACGCACGCCGTGAACAGTGTAACGCCCGTCCGGGTCGGTGTAGTCCCGCGGCGCCTGATCGGAATACTGTTCGCCGACCAGAACCCGGGCGCCTTGAACGGGTTGGCTGTCCTTCGCCGAGGTGATGCGGCCGGTAATGCCGCCGGCCCGAGTGATGGTGAACTGGTGCGTCGATTCGCGCTCGGTACGCGGCGGGGCGATCTGGCGGTCAAAACTGGCGCTGGAGACGAATTCACGATGGGTGAGCCTGACCGCCAGGGTGTAAGCATCGAAATGGATACCCGCGAAGGTGACCTGGCCGGAGGCGTCGGTAATGTCCTGGCGCAGGTCGGTGCGGGCCTGGTCGAGCAGTTCGACGACCACGTCGGGTACCGGCTTGCTACTTTCATCCATGACTTTCACATGCACGATGCGCTCGGGCTTGAGGTTGACGTCGCGGGACGACTCGGCCTCCACTTTGGGAATGTCGGTTTTTTCCCGGCCGTAGCCATCGGCCTCGATGATCAGTTCGGCGGGACCCGGTGCGAGCCCGGTCAGGACAAACTGTCCGTCCTCGCCGGTGGCGGCCCGCTGGCGGTCGGGCCCGAAGTCCAAGGTCACTCGTGCGCCTGCAATCGGACGTCCCTCGAGAACGTCCGTAACCTTCCCGCTCAGGGTGAGGTTTCCGGAGAGGGCCTCGCCCAGGAAGGGGACTTCGTCGTCGCTCAAGGTCAGGATTCGAACCAAGTCAGCATAGTTGGGCTTGGAAAAGCTCACCATGATCTCGCAGCGGGGGCGTTGGCTAGCGTGGATGGCGAAGTCGCCCATCTCGTCGGTGACCGCGGACGCGATCACGTCGCCCTTGCTGCCATCGGCGTTCCTGGCGTGGACGGTCACCGACACGCCGCTCTGGCCACCGCCATGGGCGTCGGTCACTTGCCCCTCCAGCACAAGGACCTGATCGGCGGAGTTGTCGTTTTCCTGCTCCGCCGCGAAGGCGCCCAGGACCGTGACGACCGAGATCGAAACTAGGAATGGCAGGTACATGTTATTCCCTGCGCGTTGGAGCCCGCGGTTTGCTGCGTTACCGCCAGCGGCGAACAGATCGCGCGGACTTGCACGGCCTATGTCCGAAATCCGCCGCCTACGGCATGGGCGGCTGAGTGCGAAGATTGGGCCAGTTGACGTCCGCCGTCTTGGTGAGTGCGGCGGCGTCGGCCTCGAACGTCTTCTTGGCGTTTTCATCAAAGAAAAGGAAGAGCCGGCCCTCGCGAACCAGGAAGATCTTGGGATCGCCGGGGAATTTCTTCCCCCTGGACACTCCCTCAGCGCAGAAGCCCTGGTAGGCGGGCAGATACTTTTCAGGTTCTTTGGCGAAGGCGCTCTTCGCGGCCTCGTCAGCGAAGTAGTAGATTCGCCCGCGGTAGGTCAACTTGATCTTGTCATCGCCTTTCTTGGCGGCATTGGCGCTGAAATACGCCACCGGGCAGTAACCCGCTATCGCCGGCTTGGAGTACCGCTGCGTCGCCGTGGCAATGTAATCCTGGGGCTTGGTGTCGAAGTTCCTGCGGGCCCGCTCGGATGAAAACATATACAGCTTGCCGTCGACGATCACAAAGACCGTGGGGTCGGAGGGAATGCGATTGCCGTACGAGCCGCCCAGCGCGGTGGTACACAACCCCGCGAATTGAGGAGCATAGCGCTGAGGTTCGGCCTCAAACTTGGACTTCGATTCGGCGTCCGCAAGGTAGTAGAGATAGCCCTCGTAGGTCGCCTTGAACGCCGAGTCCCCCAGAACGGCGCGGCCCAAGGTATGGTACGAGACGGGGCAATAGCCCTGCAGGGCGAGCTCCTGTTCCTGTCCATAGGCAGGCGTGGCGAGAGCCATCCCGGCCAAGACCGTGATGGTCACAGATCGGCGCAACCTTCTCATTCAGCGACCTCCGCTCAAGAGCCTCTGGGCAACCTGCCAGCGAGTGATGACTGTCTACTCCGAAGCATGCATCATGAGGCATCCCGGAGCGAAACGCAATAGGTGGCTAACCAGGGGCCCCGGCACGTAGCTGTAAAGCGCTCGTCAGCACGAATTGATCCCGCTGTCAGGCCGGCGTTGGAGAATTCTTGGAGCGGCCGGGGGGCGGTGTAAAGGTCCCGCAGGAGTTCAGCAATGGCTACAGCGACTCAAGCCGTCGAACAGGAACTAAGAATGGACGCCCAGCAGGTGCGCTCCCTCAGCGAGTTGGGGGAACCCGTCGTCATCCTGGACGCGCGGTCCGACAAGGCGTACGGCGAATCCGGCTCGCGGATCCGCGGCGACCGGCGGATCTCGCCGGAGAGCCCCACCCTGGATCCATCCGTTCGCAAGGACAGCCTGATCGTCACCTACTGTACCTGACCGCAGGAGGCTACCAGCGCCCGTGTGGCGCAGAAGCTTCGTGAGGGAGGCTACTCGAAGGCCTACGCCCTGCGCGGCGGGTTTGGGGCATGGCAGAATGCGGGCGGCGCTATTGAGTCGAAATGACCCGGCGCGGACCCTACTTCGGTTCCGCCGGACCGGACAGCCGGGTGAAGACTTCCGAGCGCTTTAGCGGCTCGAGCTCGCGGACGTGATCCTGCCCGAAATCGAATCGGCACGCGGTTTTCATGTCGCAGTAGGAACACGGGCGGAAGCCGTTGAGGCGATACGGTGACACGCACACGTTCCCCTCGAGAACTCCATCCACGAGTTGTCCCAGCTTGGTCCGCGTGTGGGCTAGCAGCCGCCGAAATTCCGCAGGCGACGCCGCATCGGTGGTATCCACGCGGCCGATCCTGCCATCCTTGTTGCGGTAGAAGCTGTAGTCCGCCAGCCAGCCGGTCCCGGATGACGCCGCCAGCGCGTCGACCTTGTCAGCGCGAATGACACCGCGAGGGCGAAACGTGCCCCCGAGTTGAGTATCGCGCGAGTCATCGTCAGGGTGAGGGACCCGTGCATACTGTGAAGTCAGGCTGACGAACAGGGCGGCAATCGGTTCGACGCGTTGGCCCGCGATGGCCTCGCCGTTCTCAGCAAGGACGAGAAGATAGGCCAGTAGCTGCAAGGCGAGTCCGTGGTAGACCTCCGCCAGGCTGAGGATCTTTCCACGGGTGCGCTTGTAGTCGATGACCACTCCGAGCGCGTCATCAAGCACGGCCAGGTCCACGCGGTCGATGTATCCGCGGAGTACGGCACGACGACGGCCTTCGGTGAGAATCTCCAGCGCCGGCAGGCTGCCCGGGTCGTCAGAGCCGAAGGCCAACTCCGCTGCAAGGGTGCCTGCCCTTCCGCCCTGGGCCGCCCGCCGCTGGGCCTGAAGAACACGCCGCAGATCACGAGCCGACCGGCGGAGAACGTAGGCATTGCGAGGCTCCAGCACGGTCGCATCGGATGGCAGCGTGTCGCCAACCCGTCGACAGCTTTTGCCGAGACTTGCCACCAGGTCCCCATCGGGGAGTCGGGCAAGTGGGGCTTGCCGCTCCACGGTTCCACGCACGAAATCCTCAAGGACGTGATGGTACACCCGGCCCACATCGAGAGCCTGGAGGCGCGCCCCTCCCCGCTGACGCAGACGCAGAACGTGCTCAGCGAAGAACTTGAACGGGCACCTGGCGTAGGTTTCCAACTGCGAAACGCTCGTGCGCAGAGGATCAGCAAAAACCTGCGCAAGCGACTTCGCCGCGAGCTTCGTCGGTCGGCGTTCATCGAGTGCACGCAGGGCGGTGCGGGTCACATTGTCCTTGCAGAGGCCGTGGCGCGCTGCGTCGTAAAGCTCGTTCCATCGCCTCCGGGGCTCTTGGCTGTCGACTTCACGCGAGGGGCGCGAATGAAACTCGAGGGCCAGGCGCCGCCGCAGGTCGCACGGAGCAAGGATGTCCCACATGCTTCGATCGCGCGTCGGGTCGGCTACGGACGTGACCTTCAGACCGGGGCAGGCCGCCAGCAGCGTGGCCACATACGGCGAGGGCCCCAGCGTTTTTCCGCGATCATCCGATGCCGCGTAGGTAATCACCAGAGCGTCGCTGGCTCGGGTGAGGGCGATGTAGGCGAGCATCGATTCGTCGAGGACACGCTCTCTGGCCGGAGGAGTGATGCGCAGTCCTGCACCACGGAGCTGGGCGCGATCATCGTCGTTGAGAATGGAATCTTCGCCGGGTCGCTGCGGAAACAGCCCATCGTTAAAGCCGATGAGCACGGCGGCCTTGATGTCCGGGTGGCGGCTGCGCTCAATGGCCCCGACGAGGAGCTGGTCGACCGTCGGGGGCGCGAGTGCCAGGGTCAGGCTCGACAACCCGGCCTCGAGAACCTCCGCAAGCTCGCCGATGGAGAGAACGGCCTGTCCGAAAGCGTGCTCCAGATCGTCGAGAACTGACAGCACTTCTGTCCAGAGT
>SBAX01000045.1 GCA_005240095.1 Phycisphaera mikurensis | reverse complement strand
GGTCCTCGTCGTGGACGATGTGCTAGCCACCGGCGGCACAATGGGGGCGTGTTGCCGCCTCGTGAAGGCTTTGGGTGGGCACGTGGTGGGGATCTCCGTGCTCATCGAGCTGGCCTTCCTCAACGGACGAAGCCAACTGAACGAGTATCCGATCCACGCCGTTCTGCGCTACGACTCGGATTTGTCCGCCCCGCAGCGATAGAAGGCAGCCGATCGCTGAGAGTTTCCGAAATCGCCGAGGTCAGTGGCGCGCAATGCGAGTTCCGACTCGCCCCGCCAGTGCATCGGCGGCATGCTCCAGGGGACCGATGACGACGGCGGCGTGCGGCTTCTTGGAGGCTTCTAGGAAATCCACGGCGCCCTGAATCTTGGGGCCCATTGATCCTGCGGGAAACTGGCCTTCGGCAAGCCAGCGCTTCGCTTCGGCGACGGTCATTGTTTCGAGCGTCCGCTCTTCGGGCTTGCCGAAATTGATGCTCACACGATCGACTGCGGTAAGGATCATCATGGTATCCGCCTCGAGCTCCGCGGCGAGCAGGGCGCTGGCGAGGTCCTTGTCGATGACCGCGGCCGTACCCATAAGACCCTTGTGGGGATCGCGAATGACGGGGATTCCTCCGCCTCCGCAGGCGATGATGGTCTCCCCGGCCGCCACCGCCCGCCGAATGGTATCGATTTCCATGATGTGACGCGGCAGCGGGGACGGCACCACGCGGCGAAACTGCCCAGGTGAGATTTCCTTCATCGCCCAGCCCTCGGACTTGGCGTACTTCGCCGCCTCACCCTTGGCGAAGACGCGGCCGACAGGCTTGGTGGGATTCGCAAAAGAGGGATCATCGCGATCGACCAGCACGGTAGTGATGATCGTGGTAACGATCTCCCTCCTCCCGTGGGCATGTAGCTCGTTGGTGAGCGTCTGGCCGATCATGAAGCCCATGCCGCCCTGGACGTGGGCCACGGCGACCTCCATGGGCAGGGGATAGATCAATCCCGCCGCGGCTTCGTTCCGCAGCAGGAAGTTGCCGATCTGCGGCCCGTTCCCGTGAGTAATGACGAGCTGGTGGCCTTCCTGGATCAGCTCGGCGAGGGCGCGTGCAGTATGTCGCGAGTTCTCGAACTGCTCGCTCACGTTACCCTCCTGATCCGCGCGGGAGATGGCATTCCCGCCCAGGGCAACCACGATCAGGGATTTGCGTTGCGCTGCCATGGTCTTTCGCCCAAACAACAAACGGCGTGCAAATTCCTAAAGCACGCCGCCTTGAATTATAGGACACGACGGCGCGATCATGCCTACACCAGCCCGTGTCCACCGCGGATATCGACTGCCCCACTGCCTCGCCTTGACAAGGCCGCGGCTACGCTGAAGATGCGCGTCCCGCTCAAGGGTCGGAGGCGCTTACCAGCTTCCTAAGGAGGTTTGCATGGCAAGGTTGCGAAGCACAGCGGTCGTACTCCTGCTTAGTCTGCTCCCGGTAGCGCTCGCGGGCGATCAGCCCAAGGCCGGCAAGGAGGAAAGCATGGCCAAGTCAATCTACGACTTCACCGTCAAGGACATCGACGGGAAGGACGTAGCCCTCAGCAAATACAAAGGGGATGTGCTGCTGATCGTCAACGTTGCGAGCCTCTGAGGGTTCACCGATAAGACGTACTCCGGTCTGGAGTCGCTGCACAAGAAGTACAAGGACAAGGGTCTGAAGATTCTGGCTTTCCCGGCCAACAACTTCGGCAACCAGGAGCCGGGAAGCAATGCGGAGATCAAGGCCTTCTGCGGCGGAAAAGGGGTCACCTTCGAGGTGTTCGAGAAGGTGTCCGTCAAAGGTGATGACAAGACCCCGCTCTATGCCTACTTGACGAGCCATCCCAACAAAGAGATCGCCGGGGAGGTTCCGTGGAACTTCACCAAGTACCTGGTGGGACGGGACGGAACGGTCCTGGCCAAATGGGGTCCCAAGACCTTGCCTGAAGACAAAGTGATCGTTGAGGCGATCGAGAAGGCGCTCTCTGCGAAACCGTAGCTCGGCCGCTACCTGCGGGGATGCTGAGGAGGGAGGACGAGGCGTTTGCCGCCGGCGGTGCGAAACGCGGGACGCTTCGGCGCCGGCTCGGCCTTGGCGGGCGGCTCGGGGAACTGCGCCTCTTCCGGTGGACTGTCGAATTCCGCGCCCACGAGGAATCCGCGGATTCCTACAGTGCAGTGCCGCACGTGAGCGGCGATCCACTCGTGCTTCTGGTCCGTCGAAAACTCGCGCACGAACAAAGGCGTATGCTCGAACAACTCCCGCTTCGACCAGAAGGCGAAGCCTCCTTCGGAAACATTCTGCATGATGACGTGAACGGGCGCGGAGGCCTCGCACGAGGCGTCGCTGGTGATCTCCAGGCGCATGCCTGCGGAGAAACGCATCCAGCGGCGCTTGCCGGTATACTTGTCCGGCTTGCCTTGCTGGCACGCGGTCATCACCAGGCGCTGGATTTCCTTGGCGTCGGACACGGTTTCACTGTCGCTCGTGGTCGGCATCGTCTCGGGCCTACGACACGGCGCAGGCACCCCTCCAGAGTTCGGCTATGAGTATTATCCCAAATGTCTCTGTGTAACTATCGACCGCACCGCAGCGATAACGGAGTATTCAGGCCCGTGCGAACCGGCGACTGCCCATAATCCGGCTGTTGTCTGACCCCCGGTCGAGCCGAGGTTTGCTTTTTGGGGCGTCGAAGTGGCTCAGCGTTTTTTTTCCAGGGCCAATCCTACGGAATCAGCATTGCGTCCCCATAACTATAGAAGCGATAGCGCTGCCGGATGGCATGGCCATAGGCGTGCCTCGTCAGCTCCACGCCCGCGAAAGCCATGACCAGGGCAAGCAAGGTACTGCGCGGGAGGTGGAAGTTGGTCAGCAGGGCATCCACCACGCGAAAGGTGTACGGCGGATAGATCAGAAGATCCGCGGAACCCTGCTGCGCTGGCGCGGGCGCGCCAGGGGAGCAGAAAGCTCGAGAAAACGGGCCGGCCAGGGACTCGAGCACGCGCACCGTGGTCGTCCCCACGGCCACCACGCGACCGCCATGCCCGCGGCAGGCCGCGATCGCGTCGAAGGCGGCCCCGCTGACCTCGTATCTCTCGGCGTGCATCACGTGGTCGGCGAGATCGTCAACGACCACCGGCTTGAACGTGCCGAGACCCACATGCAGCGTGACCGCGGCGATCTGCACTCCGCGCCGGCGGATCTCCCCGAGGAGCGATTCGGTCAGGTGCAAGCCGGCCGTCGGCGCCGCGACGGCGCCGCTGGCCCGCGCGTACACGGTCTGGTAGCGGGACGCATCCAAGGCGTCCGCGGTTGCGTTCGCCTCGTCGCGGCGGATGTACGGCGGCAAGGGAGTACGACCGATCCGCGCAAGGATAGCCTCCGCGCTTCCATCATCTCCCACGCGGATACGCCATTGGCCTTCATGGAGGCGCTCGACCAGTTCCAGCTCCGGCCCTTCGTTTCCAGCGATCAATCGTTCGCCAACGCGCAGCCGCCGCGAGCCCTCAAGCAGGACCCGCCAGAGGCCCGCGCTCTCCTCTTCGACAAACAGTCCCTCCACGGCCCCGCCGGTTCGCCGCCGGGCAAGGAACTTGGCGGGCACAACCTTCGTGTCATTGACCACAAGCAGGTCGCCGGCACGCAGATAGCCTGGCAAGTCAAGAATCGTGCAATCGCGCAGGCTGTGGGAGGCGCGGTCGACCACCAGCATCCGGGCGTCCTCGCGGCGTGCGGGCGGGGTCTGGGCGATGAGCTCGGGGGGAAGCTCGTAGTCAAGCTCCCGGGTCATGAACCTGGAGCGGCGCTCATCCATGGACTCATTGTCGATGGTCGATTGTCGATTGTCGATTGTGAGACGACAGCCTCCTCGGCTACGATCATCGACATGAAGGAAGGCGGGCCGATGGCCTGGTTGGCGTACGTCGGAGTTCGGGCGATCTTCGCCATCATGCAGATGTTCCCGATCGATTGGAACCTGCGCACGGCGCGGATCATCGCCCGCATCTGGCCCTTGGTATTGCCGCGACACCGGCAACGAGCCCTTGCCCACCTTTGTTCCGCTTTCCCGCAGCGCCCGATGAGTGACCTATCACGGCTGACGGACCAGTGCCTTGCAAGCGTAACGATGTTCGCGGTGGAGGTCATCTGCCTGCCCCGCATCATCAGTGCGGAGACCTGGAGCCACTACATCAGCCTGCGGAACTTCGACGACGCACTGCGGTTGATCCTCGGCGGCAAAGGCGTCATTCTGGTCACGGCGCATTACGGTTCCTTTGAGCTGGTCGGGCACCTGCTGGCATGCCTGGGATTCAAGATAACGGCGGTGATGCGCCCGCTCGACAACGCGTACCTCAACCGGTTCATCGTGGACAGCCGCCGCACGCACGGCCTGACCCTGCTGGAAAAGAAGGGCGCCATGCAGGATGCGGAGCAACTTCTGGCCGATGGAGCCTTGCTGGGTTTCATTGGAGATCAGGACGCGGGGCGCAAGGGCATTTTCGTGGACTTCTTCCGCCAGCCGGCCTCGACCTACAAATCCATCGGCCTGTTGGCGCTGGCCACCGGCGCCCCCATCGTGGTCGGCTACGCCCGTCGGCTCGGCCAGGTCGCGAAGTATGAAGTGGGCGTGCAGCGGATCATTCGTAAGGAAGAGTGGGAGGCACAGAGCGATCCGCTGCAGTGGATCACGCAGGAGTACACCGCCGCGATCGAAGCCTTCGTCCGCCAAGCTCCTGAACAATATCTGTGGATACACCGGCGATGGAAGTCCAAGCCGGGGCAGATTCGAACCAAAGGCAAGCGGATCAAGGGGTCAGCGCCCGATTCGCCTGAAGTGGAAACGCCGGTGAAGCAAGTGGCAAAGGAGCCCGCGGCATGAGGGGCGATCGGTGACAACCGCCACGATAGCGCTCAACGAGCGTCGCCGTCGGTTCGCGCCCGCGCTCATCGTTGCGTTGGTTCTGGGGGCGCTGCTGTGGTCCTACTGGCCGACGGTTGTAGGGCTGTGGTCCGATTGGCAGGAAGACCCCAACTACTCCGTGGGCCAGCTTGTTCCCCTGGCTGCGATCTATCTCCTTTGGCATCAGCGAGATCGCCTGCGCGGCGTAACCGTCCGCCCGAACTGGCTGGGAGCGGTAGTCGTATTCATTGCTCAAGCAGCCCGCGGCTTTGGTCTCTTGCTCATGTATGGCTCTGCGGAGCGCTATTCCCTTGTCCTGACGGTCGTCGGGCTGGTGCTTTGGCTCGGCGGGACGGGGGTGTTTCGGCGCGTGTTCTGGATCCTGGCGTTCCTCTTTCTCATGGTCCCCCTGCCAGGGCGAGTACACAATGCCATCTCCGGGCCGCTGCAAACCTTCGCCACGGCCGGGGCGGTCTTCCTGCTGGAGATGGTCGGGATCCCTGCGGCGCGGGACGGGCACGTCATCATCCTGAGTTCATCGACCCCGCTGGCCGTGGCCGAGGCATGTAGTGGGCTGCGCATGCTCACCGCATTCGTCGTCGTGGGGAGTGCGATGGCTTTTCTGGTGCATCGGCCGGTGTGGCAGAGCGTTGTGCTGGTAGCCTCGACGGTGCCGGTTGCGATCGTCTGCAATCTGATCCGCCTGGTCATCACCGCGATCCTGTTCAGACTGGTCGACAGTGCTACCGCTGAGAGGTTCTTCCACGACTTCGCCGGTTGGACCATGATGCCCATGGCCGTGGGGCTCCTGCTGCTGGAAGTGTGGGTTCTCAAGCTCCTGGACGCCGGCATGCGGCCGCCCATCGAAGCAACGGGACAAGCCTGAGTAGAGTGTGGCTCTCTCCGGGCGATCGCGCTACGCAACCCCTTGCAGGACAAGGACTTACATCGCGCCCCGAGAGGCTGTGCGGTGACGCCCGCAGCATCATTAGGAAAGCCAATTCGGCTGGCGTTTTTCGAGGAAAGCCCGCAAGCCCTCCTGGCCCTCCGGCGAAGCGCGGACCTCGGCGATCGTTTTCGTCGTGAGTTCCTGCACTTTGTCCCAGGGCAGACCCACGACCGAAGTAAATACCCGCTTGGCCACGGCGATCGCTCTGGGGCCGTTGGCGATGAGCAGGTCGCACAGCGTCGCGATGCCGCAGTCCATGTCCGCCTCCGCAGGGAAGACTTCGTGGACGAGGCCGATGCGTTTGGCCTCGGCGGCGTCGAACCGCTCGGCGGTCAGACCGTAGCGGCGCATCTGCCCCGGACCGATCTTTTCCAACACGAACGGCGATATCACTGCAGGGACGATGCCGAGCTTCACTTCGCTCAGACAAAACACCGCCGATTCGGCGCACACGGCGATGTCGCACGCCGCCGTTAACCCCACGCCCCCGCCGTAGGCGTTGCCGTGGACGCGGGCGATCACCGGCTTGGGACATTCGCGAATCGTGCGGAGCATCGTGGCCATGGCGTTGGCATCTTTCACGTTCTCTTCCGCCGTGTAGCCCACCGTCTTCCGCATCCAGTTGACGTCCCCGCCCGCGCAGAACGACTTGCCTTCTCCTGCAAGGACAATCACGCGGACATCGTCGCGCCTGCCCAGATCGGCGAAGCTCTCAGTGATCTCCGCAATCATCACCTCATTGAAGGCGTTGTGCAGCTCCGACCGGGCAAGATGGACTCGGCAGACGCTTCCCGTTCGCTCAACTCGGACAAACTGACCCATGGTGTCCCCGCGTTCGTGTTCTTCAGAAAAAAGCCCGTGAACGGGCTCGAGTCTATCGCGAGGCGGCGACGGTGACCAGCCGTAGAACCGCTGGCCTCCTACCGCTTTCGGCGAGCAAGCCCCGAGAACGGGGCTGAAGCAAGTGCGCCGTCGCGTCAGCCGGGTTTTGCCTGAGCGAGGTGAGGATTGGTATCGTCTCCGCATTGCGACCGTCACCGATGAAGTCGTCGCGTATCACGGAATGGCTTCTGCCGCCCCAGGCCGCTTCAGCGGCCTTTCCCGCCGCAGGCGGTATTAGGCCAGGCGTTTTACGCCTGGTCCGCGAGCACAACCGCCCCCCTCTTTCTCCCCCGGTTCTCAGCCCGTTTCAACGGGCTTCTCGTCGTCTTGATCGATCCGCTCCAATCGCTCCTCAGTTGTCCCACGGGCGTGGTGTTCCCTCTGATTCTTTATGTACCGCACTACCCACGGCATGTCCTTGGTGCCGAAGCTGACCACCCCATATCCCGTTTGCCATTCCAACACCTTGCAGTTGCAAATCTCGGTGTTGATAAAATGCGAACTGGCCCCCTTCAGCTTGCCGATCCAGTCGCTGATGAGCACGGTAGGCGGGATCGTCACCGCAAGGTGAACGTGATCCTCGATGCCGCCGACCTCGTGCACGAAAACGCCGCCCGTCTGGATCGCGTACCGTCGCAGGTACCGATGGACCTGTGTCTCGATCGCCTCGACGAGCACTGGCGCGTTATTCAGCGCGTGCCACGTCATGTGAAGGTTGATTTCGCTGTATACATTGCGGGGCATGAGATGTCTCCCGAAAAAAGAAGCCCGTTGAAACGGGCTCAAATGTAACGTGAGGCGGCGACGGTGACCAGCCGTAGAACGGCTGGCCTCCTACCGCCTTCGGCGGGAAAGCCCCGTAAACGGGGCTAATTCATCGCTAGTAAATGCGCGCAGTAGGAGCCGTCTACGGTGGCGCGACCACGCTGCCGAGTGGCCGCCGTGGGAATCGCACAATCGTTGGCGCAACACCCTAGGCCCTAGGGCTGAGCCTTAGCCGTACCCTTGGCCACACGGCTCGGCGGCGTAGCCGCACGAGAGCCTTGGTGCTGTTTGACCCAGGGATCTTCGGGGTCGAGCCGCTGGGCCTCGGCCAGATAGGAATAGGCGGCGTCGTTGTTGTGCCGCATCAGGAACTTGGCCATGGCCACATAGGGTTTGGCGTTCTCCGGCTCCATGGCCACGGCCTGACGATAGCGAAGCAGGGCGCCGTCCACATCACCGCGCTGCTCGAGTTCCTCGGCGAGGAAGATGTACTGCTTGGCCGATGGCCCGACGAACTCGACCGTCCACTGGGCATGTTTGAGGGCTTCCTCGAACTGCCCTTTCAGTTCCAGGGCGATATTCAGTCCCTCCAACGCTGCCTGGCTGCCGGGACGCTCGTCGATGGA
The DNA here is from genome assembly GCA_005240095.1 of Phycisphaera mikurensis. GTDB lineage: Bacteria > Planctomycetota > Phycisphaerae > UBA1845 > UBA1845 > SBAX01. Next base: position 17,041 of record SBAX01000045.1, on the reverse strand, counting down.
ACGCCGGTAGTAGGCAATCGCATTATCCAGCTCGCGAAACGCAGCGGCATGGTTGCGCTCCTCGAACTTCTGCTTGGCCACCATCACGCTGCACACGCCCAGATCGTGCAGGTTGTCGCTGCGGCGATGAGCCTTGTCCTCGGCGTTGAGCAGCATGTACCGCGCCGGACCGTAATCTCCACGGAGCATCGCTTCTTGACCCTCGTGGCGAAGCTGCTGATAATTCGGCGTGCAGCCGGCAAAGAGCATGGCGAGGCAGAACATCGCCACGAGGACCAAGGGAATCCAGGACCAATCCGTCTGGTAGGCATCATCCGTGTGCGCCATGATCACAACCTCCGTGAGTTTGACTTTTTCCCATCCCGTATCGGCTTGAGCCGGCTTAAGACCACATAGGGCCGCGCATGTCCAGCCGGTTCGTCATTCTACATCATCGGCAAGACCCCGGCGAGCACTGGGACCTGATGCTCGAATCCGGCGAGGTCCTGCTTACTTGGCAACTCCTCAAAGACCCCACCGGCGACCGCCCGTTCCCTATTCCAGCCCGCCGCATCGGCGACCACCGCAGGGCCTACCTGACCTATGAGGGACCCCTCTCTGGCAACCGCGGCACAGTCCGCCGCGTTGACCATGGGACGTTCGAGTTCGTTGAGGCCGAAGAGAACGGCTATCTCCTGCGGCTCGTCGGATCTCAGTTATGCGGACGATTCCAGCTCCGCCGCGATGGCGGAGCATGGTCCTTGGCCAAGGCCGAGCCGGATTGAAGATACCATCGCGTCGCCGGGCCGCCCCTAAGACCTGCTATACTCAGGCCGGAGGGTGGGAAGGAATGTCACAGGCGGAACTGGCCGGGCTCATGCTGACCGTTGCCCTGTTCGCCGCGGCGATTGGTGCTGCCTTCGGCGTCGTGCTGGCCCGGCAGCGATCGGCACGGGCCGACGGATGTCGATCTCTCCGCGAGGCCTATTCGCGATGGCTCGCGGCGCGGTGGGCCCTGAACCGCGCCTCGGTCTCGTTTGTGGCCGCCTTTCGGGCCCTCGCCGCTGAGCGGCCGGATTCCCCCAACCACGCCCTTCGCGAGCAAGAGGCCCAGCGGGTGCGCGCACGCTGGTGCCAGGCTATGGACGAATTGGACAATGCGGAGGCCGCGATCTGCGTTCTTGAGAACGACCGACCGGCAGCTGGCATGCCGCGACCGGATGCTGACGAACTCCGGGTAGTGATCCATGGCGATGCGGCCGCCTTTGAGTCGTTTCGCGAACGCCTGCGGCGTGAGGACTCGCTAGCCGAGGAACACGTTCGTGCGATGCTAATGGCTCAAGCTCGGGGACCGTCCTGGTTCCGGCTTGCCGTCCGCGGCGTGACTTCCTTCTTACAGCGTATCGTCGACCAATGGGCCCGATGAAAACGACTCTACCGCGACGGGCCTTCGTGAGAGTGCGCCCGATGGAAATGGTTGACCACGCGCACCAGCCGGTCGAGCAGGCGGAGCCCGTCGGCCGTGGTCTCCATCCCCACGAACTGAAAACCCAATGACGCCCGGCCGGAATCGGCGGCCTCACGATGTCGAAGGACCGCATCCAGTACCAGGGCGGGCTTTCCGGGTCGCGGGGTGAACACGCATTTGTACGTCCGGTCCAGCTCGATTTCCTTGGGGTCCGCCACCTTGATCCGCATGCCACCGGCCGAAATGTCCTCGAGCTGGCCGTGCCGGACCGACCGGCCGTCCACGGAGCTATCCTGCCCGGGAATCTCCTGCCAGAAACGCACCGCAATGATTGCCCCTTTCGGGGGCACCGCGCGCTCATACGCCCGACGCTGGAGCTGCTGGAGGTGTTCCGGCTTGCGAACGGTCCAGATGGCCTCTTCCGCACGGCGCTGCGTGTTGAGCAACACCGTGTTGAACATGCACTTCTTGTGACCCAGGCGGAAGGTGATCCCCAGGGTCGAACCGATGGTGGGCAGGAGCGTAGGGCTCTGGTGCTCCCGCAGATCGACGCGCAGCGACAGAGTAGGCGCGCCGCCCGCCAGCTCCACGAACACCCCCTTGAACGTTCGCCACCCGTCCGGACTGTTGTGCGTAAGCACCAGAGGGCGTTCCTGGCGCACGGAGTCCTCGAGAATCTGATCCTGCCGTTGCGGGGCGATGGTCTGCGTCGTGCTCATGATCCAACCCGATCCTGCCCACTCGGGGCGTTGGCGGTCGCGATGGCCTCGCGCAGGGCGGGCTGCGCGGCCTCCAACTTCGCATCGTCCACGAACTCCAATCCGAGGACCTGGTGCTCCGAAGTCCCTGCCGCCGTGATGTTGATGATCTGGACTTTCAGGTCGAAGGTCGCCGGCGAAACCCCCACCCGAAACACCGCCCGCAGCGTCTGCCGGACGCACAGGTCATAGGCGTGCCGATTGGTGATGCGGCAGGCGATGCCTTCCGCGCTCACATTGAGAAGCGCTCCGGCGCACTGCCATCCGCTCTCCTCGCCCACGCCGTGCAACTGCACCTCGCTCGGTTTGTGCAGGCGACGTCGTCGGCTGCGCCGGCGCTCAAACCCCGGGCCCGTCCTGCGCGACCCGCTGGTCCTGGTTCTGGGCATAGCCATAGGTCATCTCCGTCGTCGAAGCATGCGCCGTTCGTGCTCGGCAATGAACCGCGACAGGCGATGCTGATCCCGGGCAAAGTGCTTGCCGTTCCAGGGACAAAAGCAGGTCGCCACGCGCAAACTTTCACCGTTGCGTATCGAGCGGCAGTGTCGAACGGAACCGAGCATGTTGAAGTCGCCTTTCATCCCCGGCAGTCCGAAGGTCACGAAGAACCGCTCCCCGCGCCGTGTCCCCCGCAGGACCCGGTGGTCCAGCACCACCGAGAGTCCGCCCACGGACAGGTCGAGCAGCCATCCGCTGATCCGCTGTACGTCGATGTCACAGGCGTCGGGAAACTCGCGGTGCGGAGCGGCCATCTCCACACTGATGGGTTCGTACCCCACCACCGATACCCGCAGGTGCGTCCGCCGCTGCGACGCCGTAACCAGCAGGGGCTTGCGGAGAGCGATGCCGGGAAGCGTCTGGTGCGCGTTGACGCGCACAACGCGGTCCTCGTCCACCACCACGCTGTCGAACTGCAGCCGTGCCCCGCCCCACACCATGTGCACGGTGACTCCGCAACCCGGAGGGATGACCGCCTCGTCATCGAGGTATTGCGGTCGATCGGTGAGGATCTCATCCGCGGTTTGATCAAGGAAACGAACGCGTGCGGTGATGATCATCCCATCGGCATCGGTGAAGTGCATCTCCGCGGGCAGACGCCGCGCGCACGCCTCGCTCACCCATTGGTCCACAGATTGCCCGATGGTCGCCTGCGACACGTACGCTCCCCGGGGCCCACGGCACTACGCCGTCGCCGCATGGGATTTCGGAGCGCCGTGCGGCTCACTTAATCTCGCAAACCATGCCGATAACTCACCTTTGCCTTGAGGCCGATCGGTCCCCATAACAAGTCACATCGGAGCTCTCTACTCATCGCCGTCTTCGGGTTGACCACAGCGCAATTCGGACGTAGCGTAGAGGCCGCCACGGTTAAAGTCCGTCCGTGTGTTGCGGCTCGGCGCATGCCGGCGACCAACCTGCCGGCATCACACCCGTGGAAACGCGGAGCGATGATCCAATGGCCATTCGAGTGGCGATCAACGGTTTTGGGCGGATCGGGCGGCTCGCTTTTCGAGCCATGGCCAAGCGGCCCGCCGAGTTCGACGTCGTGGCGATCAACGACCTGAGCGACGCCGCCGTCCTCAAACAGCTTCTCAAGTACGATTCCGTCCATGGCAGGTTTCCCGGCACCGTCGAGGCCGCCGACAAGGCCCTGGTGGTCAACGGCAAACGCATCGACGTGCTGGCCGAGAAAGTCCCCGCCAATCTGCCGTGGGGAAAGCTCGAAGTGGACGCGGTCCTCGAATCCACCGGCGTGTTCACCCGGCGCAGCAGCGAAAAGGGTGGATACGGCGACCATCTCAAGGCCGGTGCCAAGAAAGTGATCCTCAGCGCTCCGGCCGGTGATGAGCCGGACTTGACCGTCGTGTTGGGCGTCAACGACGACAAGCTTTCACCCGCGCATACGTGCATTTCCAATGCGAGTTGCACGACCAACTGCCTGGCTCCCGTGGTCAAAGTGTTGCACGACACTTTCGGCGTGGTCGAAGGCCTGATGACCACGGTCCACGCCTATACCAACGACCAGCAGCTTGCGGACCTGGTCCACAAGGACCCCCGTCGGGCGCGGGCCGCGGCGATCAACATGGTCCCCACCAGCACCGGGGCGGCCAAGGCCGTCGGCAAGGTCATGCCCGAGCTGGAAGGCAAGCTCAACGGCTTCGCCATACGCGTGCCGGTGGCCGACGGCTCGGTCGTCGATTTCGTGGCCTCGCTGAAGAAATCCGTGACCACTGCGGAAGTCAACGCAGCCATGAACAACGCCGCGGAAGGCAAGCTCCGCGGCATCATGGAGTACAGCGAAGAACCGCTGGTGAGTTCCGACATCATCGGCAACCCGCACAGCTCGATCGTCGATGGGCTGAGTACCATGACCATGCCCAGCAAAGCCGGGAACATGGTGAAGGTCGTTTCCTGGTACGACAATGAATGGGGCTACGCCTGTCGCACCGTGGACCTGATCGCCCGCGTGGCGAAGCTGTAGACTATGATCAGTACCGCAACCGTCAGGGAGCGGGCTTGATTCAGAAGGATCGCGAAAGGCGCATGAGACTGGACGAGCTTAGAACCCACCTGCATAAGCATCCGTTCATTCCGATCCGGGTTTTCATTTCGGACGGGTCGCACTACGACGTGCATGATCGTGATTTCATGCTCCTGAGTCGCCGCGAAGTCGTCATCGGCCTGGATCCCGGCAGCGACAACTTCCCTGAACGAAACGCATATGTCGACCCGGTTCATATCACGCGCATCGAACCGATCAACGGAAAGCGCACTGGGGCGCCTCGACGCAAGCCGAAGGGGCACGATCGAGAAGCTTGAAGGTCAAGAGACTTTCGTAACCTCCGCGGGTGTCCATGAAGAAAACCGTTGACCAGATCGACGTTCGCGGCCGGCGTGTGCTCGTTCGTCTAGACCTCAACGTCCCGCTCGATGATGCCGGTGGCATCACTGATGATCGACGCATCCAGGCGGCCCTGCCAACCGTCTGTAAGCTTCTCGAGGGCGGCGGAAGGTTGATCGTCATGAGCCACCTCGGCCGGCCCGACGAGGAGCCGCAGCAGAAACACAAGTATACCCTGGCGCCTGTGGCCAGGCGGCTGGGCGAAATCCTGAAACGGCCCGTGACGCTGCTGCCGGACTGCGTCGGACCGCAAGTTACTTCTCACGTTGCCCGACTGAAGGACCGCGACCTGTGCCTGCTGGAGAATCTCCGGTTCCATGAAGCCGAGACGATCAAGGACAAGAAGGCTGCCGAGAAGCCTAAGTTGCGTGAACAGAAAGACGCCTTCGCCCGGCAGATCGCCGACCTCGGCGACGTCTACGTCAACGACGCCTTCGGCACGTGCCACCGCGACAACGCGAGCATGCTCACCGTCCCCCAGATGATGGCAGGCAAGCCGCGGGTGATCGGGTACCTGGTGCAGAAGGAACTCAAGTTTCTTGGCGAGGCCGTCGTCAAGCCCAGGCGACCCTTCGTGTGCATCCTGGGCGGTGCAAAAGTCTCCGACAAGCTCGGCGTGATCCGCGCCCTGCTCGGCAAATGCGACGCCGTCCTCATTGGCGGGGCCATGGCCTACACGTTCCTGGCCGCCGAAGGGCAGCCCGTGGGCAAGAGCCTCGTCGAGCCGGACTTGTTCGAAACCGCGCGGAACCTTCGAAAGGACGGCGCCGAGAAGCTGCGGCTTCCGTCCGACTCAATCGTCGCGGCAGAGGTTCGCGAAGGTGTGAAGACATCCGTTTGCCCGGGTGCGATTCCGCTGGATCAGATGGGTCTGGACGTCGGGCCGGCCACCATCCGCTCTTACGCAGATGTTGTTCAAACCGCGGGCACGGTGGTCTGGAACGGACCCATGGGTGTCTTCGAAACCCCGCCGTTCGACCGCGGTACGGTGGCCATAGCCAAGGCGCTCGCAGAAGCGACCAAGCGAGGCGCCATCACCATCGTCGGCGGAGGCGACAGCGCCGCCGCGGTCGACCAGGCCGGCGTCGCCGATCAGATCACCCACATTTCCACCGGCGGCGGCGCGTCGCTAGAATTCCTCGAAGGCAAGAAGTTCGCGGCGATCGACGTCCTCGACGACGCGTAGCAATGTGGGTGGCACGGACAAGCTCTGCTTGTCCGTGGCGTCCTCGCTCCTGGCGACTTCGATCGCCCGCGTGGCACGACAAGCCCTGCTTGTCCGTACCTTGCGGACTTTGTGCCCCTCGGAAAGGAGAGGAATCCGCAAACGTGAATACGAAGGCAATGTCGCAAGGCTTTTCCATCGCGACACCAAGCGTTCGCATGGCGCCGTCGGTGCTCTCCGCCGACTTCGGGCGACTCGCCGAACAGGTGAGCATCTTGGAGGCGGCCGGGGCGGAGATGCTGCACTTGGATGTGATGGACGGGCACTTCGTGCCCAACATCAGCTTCGGCGTGCCGGTCATTAAGTCGCTCCGCAAGCACACCAGGCTGTTTCTCGACGCCCACCTGATGATCGCCGAACCCAAGCGCTACGCGGAGGCGTTCGCCAAGGCCGGCTGCGACCACCTTACGTTCCATATCGAGGTGACGGACGTTCCGCGCGCCGTCATCGAGCACATGCGCAGCTTCGGCGTGTCCGTCGGCATCTCCATCAATCCGACGACCCCGGTTTCGGCGATTGAGTCCGTGTTGGAGGAAGTGGATCTGGTGCTGGTAATGAGCGTCTGGCCGGGGTTTGGCGGACAGGCGTTTATCCCCGACGTGCTCGACAAGGTTCGCGAACTTCGTACCCGGCTCCGCCCGCACCAGCGGTTGCAGATCGACGGGGGCATCGACGAGAAGACCATCGGCCCGGCGGCCGCTGCCGGAGCCGATACCTTTGTGGCCGGCACGGCCATCTTCGGCACGCCCGACCTGCCCGCGGCCATGAGGCGCCTCCACGAGCTGGCGGTACAATATGCTCATGGCAGCATCGCCCATGCCCGACGATAAGCCCACCGAGCGGCCGCTCGAACGACCCGCCGACAAGCCCGGCGTCCCCGCAGGGCTGTGGACGCGCTGCGAATCCTGCGAACACATGGTCTACGAGAAGGAAGTCGTCGAGAACCTGCACGTCTGCCCGGAGTGCGGGCACCACCGCCGCATCGACGCGCGGACGCGCATCGGACAGCTCGTCGATCCCGATACGTTTGAAGAGTTCGCCCAGGACCTTCGCTCCACCGACCCGCTCAGCTTTGAAGACCGCATCCCCTACAAGGAACGCCTCGCCAAGGAACAGGAGAAAACCGGCGAGGCGGATGCCGTCGTAGTCGGCAAAGCCTTCATCCGCGGACGGCCGGTGGTGCTGGGAGTCATGAACCCCTCCTTCATCATGGCCTCGATGGGCGCGGTGGTCGGTGAAAAGATCACCCGCGCAATCGAACGAGCCATCGAAGACAACCTGCCGCTGGTCATAGTCACGGCCTCTGGCGGGGCCCGCATGCAGGAGGGGATGATCTCCCTGGTGCAGATGGCCAAGACCGCCGCCGCCCTGGCAAAGCTCGATGAAGCCAAGGGCCTCTACATCGTCGTGGCCACCGACCCCACTACCGCGGGCGTGGCCGCCAGCTTCGCCAGCCTGGGCGATGTGATCCTGGCCGAGCCCAAGGCCATGATCGGCTTCGCCGGCCCCCGCGTCATCGCCAACACCATCAACGCCGAGCTGCCCGAAGGCTTCCAGACCGCCGAGTTCATGCTCAAGCACGGCTTCGTCGACCGCATCGTCCCCCGCCCCGACCTCCGCCGCGAAATCGCAAGAATCATCGACTACTGCGGAAAGTAGTCCGGACGGCACCCATGCCTGAAATCTCACGCTTCTTTGGCATCGTGATTGCGATGTACTACAATGACCATGAGCCTCCGCACTTTCACGCGCGATACGGTTCGCAGCGGGGGAGATTCGAGATCGAGGGTTTGACGATGGTCGAGGGAAACCTGCGCGGTCGTGCCAAGTCGTTGGTCACCGAATGGGCGGCGCTGCACCTCGACGAGCTGCGTCACGACTGGGCGTTGGCCCGTAGCCAACAGCCGCTCGTTCCCATCGCCCCCTTGGAATAGAACCATGCTGGACGTGACCGACGTAGAGTACCTCGACCAGTTCCGCTTGCTCCTCACCTTCGACAACGGCGAACGGCGGGAGATCGACATTGCCAAGACCGTGCCGTTCGACGGTGTGTTTGAGCCGCTCAGGGACTTGGACTTCTTCCGGCAAGTGCGCGTCGAACCCGATGTTGGAACGATCGTCTGGCCCAATGGTGCTGACCTCTGTCCGGACGTGCTCCATCAACGCAGCCGACCCGCGCGAACGGCAACGGCGGCTCAAAAGAACTCACAAGGCTGCAGGGGCACGTAACCTCCGTCGCTGGCGAGGGATGCGCTTCCCAGGCCTCGATCTCCCGGGAAGGGGAAATCCCCGCCAGCGACGAACGTGATGATTCTTCTTGCCGCCGGTCGCGGGCAGCCTAGAATGACACCCAGGAATTCTCGCGACGCGACGTATTCGCGTAGGTGACGGGAAGGATCACGCACCTCGTTCACGTTCCACTCCGGCGCAGCAGGGATGCCCGTCGGGTCTGGGCACACGCCGCCCATGATGGGCGACGGATTACGGAGGAGCGCCCATGCTGCTCTGGGAAGCGCTGACGCTGCCGCGCGAGGGCGCGGACAAGGATGTTTCGTCGCAGACCGACACATCACTCGTTCCGCGGCGATTACCCTACGACAAACGCTGCGCGACGATCACCAAGTCGGGTAAGCGCTGCCGCGGGAAGATTCGCAGCGGCGGTGAGCACTGCCCGCTGCATGACCCGGCGATGGCCGAACGACGCCGCAATTCGCCTGCGCCGCGAGTGAGTCTGGCGCGGCGGAGGCTGATGAGTCTGCCCGATGGGTACCTGCGTAAGCTCACCCATCGGGCGGCCGTGGGCGAAGCCATGGATCGCCTGTACCGCGAGCTGCGCCTGGGCATCGTGTCCATCGAAATGGGCGAAGTCATGTTCAACATCCTCACCCGCCTGCTGGACTCTGGCCTGGTGGACGCGGGAAAGGTGGCATCCAGGCCCAACGGGCGCAGCAGGGCCGACCGGGTTCGCCCCAAGCTCGCAGAACTGCTTACGGCCGGTGAGCGGCATACCTGGCGCCGGGCGGTGGCCCAGGCGCCGGTGGCCGTGCTCCGCGCCCATGAGTTACCTCGTGGTGCGGCGCCCAGCCCAAAACCGAGGCTGCCCGAGACCGTGACGGGCGCTGGGGAAAGCCCGCTACTGCCCCTCCAGGCTGCGTCCTAGAACCCGGCGGTTTGGCCGACCCGTGGCTACCGGTTAATCTCTGCCCCTGCGGCGGTCGATGCGACCGCGGTGCCGGGGAAGGAACGATTGCGCTCGGCGCAATCGCAGGTCTTCCAGGCTTCACCCGCGCGAGCGTTGGCGTGGTTGGGCCATAGATCCGCAAACCTGATCCCGGCTTGCTCCCTGCCTCGCAAAAAAGGCAGATAAACTGGACCGACACGGTCCTGCCTAGGTTGGCGACGTGAACGAACCTCTACCGGGCTATCGATTCGTCAAGCAGGTCGGCGTAGGAGCGGCCTCGAAGATCATGCTGGCCACGCAGATCGTGACCGGCAAGAGCTTTGCGGTAAAGCACGTTGTCCGCAACTCGCCCGACGATGACCGCTTCATCGAGCAGGTGGAGAACGAATACGCCGTCACCAGCAAGATCGAGCATCCCTACCTGCGGCACAGCTACCACATCCACCGGGTCAAGCGCCTGCTGAAGGTCAACGAGGTCTATCTGGTCATGGACTGGATCGATGGGCTGACCCTGGAGGTGGCCCGGCCTAACCGGCTTAATACCTTCCTGACGCTCTTCCAGAGGATCGCCCAGGGGCTCGATGCCCTGCACGAGCTGGGCTACGTCCACGCGGACATCAAGCCGATCAACATCATGCTGGCCCCCAAGGGGGTGGTGAAGATCATCGACTTCGGGCAGGCCTGCCGGATCCACCATCGCAAGGAACGGGTCCAGGGAACGCCGGACTACATCGCCCCGGAGCAGGTCCGGCGCATGCCCCTCGACCGCCGTACGGACGTCTTCAATCTCGGGGCGACGATGTACTGGGTTCTCACTTCTGAGAAGTACCCCACGGCGATCCGCGGGGAGGGCGCGCGGGGAGGGATTAACCTGATGAGCGCCGATAAGCCCATTGCCCCCAATGAACTGAACGATAAGATTCCCGTCGCCTTGTCGAATCTCGTCATGGAGTGTTGCAAAGACAACCCTGATGAGCGACCTTCCGACATGAAGCAGGTGGGGTCCAGGCTGGACGTGGTGCAGAAACTATGGCGGAAATACCGCGAGAATGTTCGGGCCGAGAAGCGCTCCGATTCCCCGCCTCCTTCGGGCTCAGGCAGCGGTCTGCAAATCAACGAGGACACCATGGCGATCGAGGAGGACGCATGACGGATGCCGCGGGCGACGCTCGCGCCCTTCTCGAGGCCGCACAACTCAACGCCCAGGACCCCTTGCTAAGCGGGTCTTTGCTTGTCTTTCCGAACTACGGGCAGGTGGTCATGACCGGCGACCTCCACGGGCACCGCCGCAACTTCGAGCGGCTCAAGCGTTTCTGCGCCCTCGAACACACCCCCGCACGGCATGTGATCCTGCACGAGCTGATCCACGAGGAAGTCACAGCGCTGGACGGGCGGGACATGTCCTTCGAGGTCCTGCTCGAGGCGGCGCGGTGGAAGTGCGAGTTTCCCGATCAGGTGCACTTCATCCTCAGCAACCACGAACTCGCCCAGCTCACCGGCAATGAGATCAGCAAGAACGGCCGGGTGGTCACGACGGCGTTCGAGGAGAGCTTGCAGCACTCTTACGGTCCCCAGCACGCAGGAGGCGTGCTGGAGGGGATCACGCAGCTCATTCGTTCTTATCCACTGGCGGGGCGCACACCGAACCGGGTTTTCCTGTCGCACTCGCTGCCGGGCCCGCGGGAATTGCCCTCCTTCGACGTATCGGTTTTCTCACGCACTCCCACGCCCACGGATCTGGCCGACGGCGGCTCGGCGCATTCGCTGGTCTGGGGGCGGTATCAGACACAAGGGGCCCTGGACACGCTTCGCGAAATGCTCGATGTGGACTTCTTCGTCTGCGGGCACCAGCCGCAGGAGACCGGCTACGACATCCTCCACAACCGCATGATCATCCTCGCCAGCGATCACAACCACGGTGTCTTTCTGACACTGGATCTCGCAAAGCCTGTCACTCTCGAGTCGCTCACCCGCAACATCCGCCCGTTCGCGGCGCTGGCGTAATCGATTGCCAATTGCCGATTGCCAAATCGAGGATGAGCCAAGCGTGGGGGAATCGCCGTGTGCGGCAGAGAAGGCCGTGGACTGCGGGCTGTTGGCGCAGAGCTTACTCTTCCTTGGGAGCGGCGGCGATGACGCGCTCGATCTCGTCGGCGGACATGCCCCGCTGGACCATCGCCCGCTTGAGGTCGTTCTCGGAGCGGACCTTGTTGATGCGGTACCAGGCGGTGGCGACGATGGCCGTCAAAGGGACGGCGAAAGCCCCGGCGATGGAAAGGGTCTGCTTATCCCACACGATTTCGGCTAAGAGTTCGATCATGAGCCGGTCTCCCGATACCGCTGCTATCCTAACACGAATTCTGGTGGGGTCAGGAAATATTGCGGGAACGTAGTCACCGTTCATCTTTGATAGGTGACCACGACCTCCGGCCCTCACCCCGACCCTCTCCCGAGGGGAGAGGGGGTTGAGAAGTCGCTGTCAGGGGGCGAATTCGTCGGTCTTCTTGAAGCCTTCGGGGACGATGAGTTCGAAGGGGTTCCTGACGAACTTGGGATTCACCGTCAGCTTGGTCAAAGTCATGTCGGTTGTGCCGACTTCGCCTTTGCCGTTGTCGGCCTCATAAGTGGCGCGGCGGGGGAGGAAATCCTTCTTTCCGAAATACCAGACGGCCTCCGGCTCGCTGGGGGGCTTGATGCGCACCGCGTAGCAGTCCACGCCGTCCACGGACTTCGATTCCTCGAGCTTGAAGGTGCCGGCCTTGAGCGAATCCTCGAAGGGGTTGGGAATGGCGTACTCGCGCATGACCGCGAACATGATCACCCACACTTCCTTTCCAAAGACGCCCTGATCCATGTCCGCGTGGACGGTCCTGGTCTTTGGGTCGATCAGATAGAAGTCGTTGCCGTCGGCGCCGGCGGTGACCTCGCGAACCTCCTCGGAGTTCGAGGGCTTGACGGTGAGCTTGCAGTGGAAGCGCTGAGCCTTGTCGGGCGTGTCTTTCCCAACGATGACCGGGCCGCTAACCGCGGGGAAGAAGGCGGTGATCCAACCCGTGGGGATGTAAAGCAAATCGTAGGAGACGACTTCGACCTTGGCCAGGGCCTCGACAGAGCGCTGGACGATGGCTTTGGGATCGGTGAGCTCTGTTTCGACTTTGGCCGGCTGACTTGGAGGGTTCTGGCCGAGAAGCGCGGCGGCCAACAACACGTATAGCGAGGTCATGGTCATCTCTCCGTGTTCCCCGAACAAACGCCCGCAGATTGTAACTCCGGCTTGCGCGGTAGCAACGGGGGAGTGGCACCGCACCGCCCGCGCGGGCTAAAGCCCACGGCTCGCTCCGGTATGCAACATTTCGCGGATGGTGGATTCCAGGAGGGCCTCGCCCCCGAAGGCCATTCCCAACGCGCGGAGCTTGGTCGTATCGATCTGGTGCTTGGGGCCTTTGTTCAGCATTTGGATAGCGCTTTTGCTGCCGGTGAGCTTGCGGGCGATGGCGGCCACGTCCTGATCGGCGATGTAACGGTCGTAGCAGTTGTAGGCCTGGCCTGTGATTCCTTCGGCGGTGAGGAGGATTCCGACGGCTTTGGCGACGTCCGAGGCATGGACTTCCTTGCCGCCGCGATCGCTGGCGATGTCCTCGCCGCGGGCAACGGCCTGCACGAGGTCGTACCACTTGCTCCTCTCGACCGGACGAGCGAGCCCGTAGATGCCGGTGGGTCGAAGGGCACAAATCTCGTAGCCGTGACCGATCCCGTAGCTGTGGACGAACTTTTCGATGGCGGCCTTGTGTGCACCGTAGTGGGAGGTCGGCCAGAGCGGATGAGCCTCATCCAGCTTTCGGTCCGGCAGGATCTTCTCGTGCACGGCGCAGGTGGAGATGAAGATGAAGCGGCGCACGCCCGCTTTGCGGGCGGCCTCGATGAGGCGGATGGTGCCGAGGACGTTGCGCTCCACGAACGTGGCCACGTCTCCTTCGGCCCCGCGAAACCCGGCGCCGGGCCGGTACAAGGCGGCGTGCACGACGGCGTCGCAGTCGGCGACCAGCGCATGCATGGAGCGCTCGTCAGCCAGATCGCCGGGCAGCCATTCAATGCGTGCGGGCAGCCCGTCGAAGCCGCCGCGATCGGACTGCGCTCGATACCAGCAGCGGCACTCGTGCCCAGCCTCGGAAAGATGCCGCACGATGTAGCGCCCCAGAAACCCCGTCGCACCCGTCACCGCCACGCGCATGCTCTGTCCTTTCGCAACTCCGACCCGGCACTACAATGCGCCCTCATGCCGATCGCGTAAAGAGCGGCATGATCTATTAGCGAGGAACGCAGGTGGAGTCGAAACAGGCACCCAACTTGGACGCGGGGCTTGGTTGGTTGAACACCGACCGGCCTTTGCGCTTTGGGCATGAGCTTGCGGGCCAGGTGGTGGTGCTGGACTTCTGGACGTACTGCTGCATCAACTGCATTCACATTCTGCCGGATCTGAAGTTCCTGGAGCACAAGTACCGCAGTGACCCGGTGACGTTCATCGGCGTACACAGCGCCAAGTTCACCAACGAGGCGTCGCGGGAGACGATCCGGGCGGCCATCCTGCGCTACGAAATCCGCCATCCGGTGGTCATCGATGAGCAGATGAAGCTCTGGCGGGCGTACGGGGTGCGGAGCTGGCCGACGGTGGTGGTGATCGATCCGACGGGACACGTCGTGGGCGTCGCCGCGGGTGAGGGTAACCGCGAAACGCTCGACGGCCTGATCGGTCAGGCGCTGGCCCAGGGGCGAGCCCTGGGAACGCTGGCGCGAGGACCGCTGGAGTTGCGCCTGGAGGGCAACGTACGGGCGGCGTCGGGGCTGGCCTTTCCGGGGAAGGTGTACGCGGATGCGGCGGCCAGTCGCCTGTACGTGGCGGACTCCAATCACAACCGCATCGTCATTGCGGAATTGCCGGATGATTCCGGGCGCGCCCGCGTGATCAAGGTGGTTGGCAGCGGCGCGATTGGCGCACAGGACGGAGCGGCGGACAAGGCGAGCTTCGACCATCCCCAGGGCTTGGCGGCGGCACACGGCAATCTTTACGTGGCGGACACGGAGAACCATCTCATCCGCAGGATCGATCTCGAGACGTACGAGGTCACCTCGGTGGTCGGCACAGGCAGGATGGAAAACGACCGCGCCGGCGGCGGCATGGGCACACAGCAGGGGCTCAACTCGCCCTGGGACGTGACCATCGAGGGGTCCACGCTGTACGTGGCCATGGCGGGCGTGCATCAGATCTGGCGAATCGACATGCCCGTGGGCTTTGCGCGGGCTCTGGCGGGAACCGGTCGGGAGAACCTCGTCGACGGCCCGACCGAGACGTCGGCCTTCGCCCAGCCGTCGGGCATCTGCGCCATGGGCGGCAAGCTGTACATGGCCGACAGCGAGGTTAGCGCCATCCGGGCCATCGACATGGCCAGCGAGACGGTCTCGACAATCCTGGGCGAAGGGTTGTTTTCCTTCGGCGACGTCGATGGTGCGTTCCCGAAGGCCAAGCTGCAGCACCCGCTGGGTGTGGTCCCGTGGGGACGGATGCTGCTGGTGGCGGATACCTACAACCACAAGATCAAGGTCGTGGACCCGGCGGCTCGGACGGCGCGAACGCTGCTGGGGACGGGTCGGCCCGGCACGTCGACGGACAGCGGAGATGTTGCGTTCTTCGAACCCGGCGGGCTCTCGGTTGCGGGAGACGTTCTTTTCGTGGCCGACACCAACAATCATCGCGTGGTGCGCGTGGACCTGAAGAGCCGAGCGTGGTGCGAAGTCGCCTTCGAGGGCCTGGGGCTTCCCGACAGCGAAAGCGAAGAACCGCAGGCGCGGAGGCTGACGCCCGTGGCGCTGGCAGCGGGCAAGGACGTCGAGCTGGTGCTGGATGTACGGCTTCCACAGGGCGGCAAGCTCAACGCCGAGGCGCCGTGGTCGGTGCGGGTGACAGCAAATGGCATGACGCTCCTGCAACAGACGGGAAGGTCGGCGTCCCTGCCGCTGCGGGTGGTGGTTCCGCGCCCGGCGCCGGATAGCGAGGGGTGGGAAGTGAGCGCGGCCCTCGCCTACTGCACGGAAGACGGCGGCGGGTTGTGCGTGCCGATGTCGCTGGCGTGGAGCGTACCGATCCGAACCGGCGGGCCAAATACGCGGATCATCCTCTCTAACGTGTAATCGGGCGAGAAGCGGATGGTCCCGGACCGATCGCAAGAGACCACCAAGGGGCTGGTGCTGATCGTCGTGACGCTGCTGGGGTGGTCCAGCGTCACGCTCTTCCTGAAGTATTTCACGAGCTACATCGATGCGTGGACGGCCAACGGCTGGCGCTACGGCATCTCGGCGCTGTTCTGGGCTCCGCTGCTCATCGCACGACTGATCGGCGGGCGGCTTCCGCCGGGAATCTGGCGGGCGGCCATCGTGCCCGCGGCGTTCAACATCGCCGCCCAGATCTGTTTTGCGTGGTCGCCCTACTTCATCAACCCGGGTTTCATCACGTTTCTGCTGCGACTACAGATCGTGTTCGTGGCGTTGGGCGCGTACGTGTTTTTTCCCTCGGAGCGGGCGGTCGTGTGTTCGTGGGGCTACGGGATCGGGGTCGTGCTGGTGCTGATGGGGCTCACCGGCCTGTGCTTTCTGGCCGCGGAGCCCCCGCGCGGGGCCACGGCCGTAGGGATCATGCTGGCCCTGGGCTCCGGCATCCTGTACGGCGGCTACGCCCTGGGCGTGCGGCATTTCATGCGGGACGTGCGCTCGACGACCGCGTTTGCGGTGATCAGCCTGTACACGGCCGGAGGGGTCGTCGCGGCCATGGTGGTGCTGGGAGCGGATCACGGTGCCAAGGCGTGGCACATGACCTGGGGCCAACTGGGCCTGCTGCTTGTTTCCGCCATGGCCGGCATCGCCATCACCCACGTGACCTACTACGCGGCCATCGCCCGCCTGGGCGTAGCCTTGGCGGGAGGGGTCATTCTGCTGCAACCGTTCCTGACCAGCACGGCCTCGTACTTTATCTTCGATGAGCGTTTGACGGCCTGGCAATGGCTCAGCGGAGGAGTAGCCATCGTAGGCGCCGTCATCATGGTCCGCCCGAGGGGGACTCGGGCAAGGGAATCGGCCGCAGCGCCTCAAGCACTGGGGCAGGCCGTGGAAACGGCGTGAGTGCCGTCATGGAGTCGCGGACAATCATCGCGCGACCTTGGCCTCGAAGACGGCACGGGAGGGCGAGCCTCCCGGCGAGCCGCGGCTCGGCAGCAGCCCCGATGTGCGCCGACGTTCGTCGGAGCAGCCTTCGCCCTCCTGACCATGCTGAGCCCGGTTTTGGGCCCGCGGCCGCGGCCCTCGCGATTCCGGGCCGGTGGCACGGAATTGCCGGATTTTTTTCCGTCGCGTGGCCTTCGGACGTGTTATAGAATGGGGTGGCCGGTGCCGGGGTCGCGTGCACCGGCTTCCACCCCACGACAAACGGTCATCGCTGCGCAGGAGGAAAGCCCAATGCACTCGTTCGACGGCCTAAAAG
>SBAX01000405.1 GCA_005240095.1 Phycisphaera mikurensis | reverse complement strand
TACCTCGACATGCGCCGCACCGACTCCCGTGCTGGGGCCTTCGACCAGAGCGCCCTCTTCGTCAACAAGCACGGCCAGCGGCTCAGCACGCGTAGCGTCCGCCGCAAGCTCGACAAGTACCTGGCCGAGTGCGGCCTGGATCCCTCGATCTCTCCGCACACCCTGCGGCACAGCTTCGCCACCCACATGCTCAACCGTGGCGCCGACCTCCGCAGCGTGCAGGAACTCCTGGGCCACCAGTCACTTTCGACCACCCAGGTCTACACGCACCTGACCGCCCCGCGCCTCAAGAGCGCCTACGACGACGCGCACCCGCGCTCGTAAGGCATCTCGACGAAATGACCATCGCCCGGACGTGGCATCCCGCCCCCGCCCGGGCGATGTTGTTTCTGCTCACCACGCCCTATCCCGGTCGTAGCTCGCGAGCCGCGGGCTTCAGCCCGCGCGGCCCCCCGCCGGTGTAGCGTCGCGGCTCGTCCGCGGCGCTTGGCTTACGAGGGGCATAGGTGACGCGCGGCGCTAACCCTGCGGACATGGGAGGGCGAGGCTCCTGCCGAGCCGCGTTTTCAGAGCGCCACAGGCAATGGAACGGTGTCGAAGACCAACGAACATGCCTGTCTTCCGCGGGTGGCTAAGTTTGACACCCGCCCAAACCTGTGCTACACTTTGGGCATGCCTGCCAAGAACGGTCGAAACGTCGCCCTCACGGATGAACAGAACGCCTTTGTCGATCGACTGGTGAAGTCCGGTCGCTACGCCTCGGCGAGCGAGGTGGTTCGAGACGGTCTGCGACTCCTCCAGCAGGATGAAGAGGCACGCCTGCTCGACAAGTGGCTTGTCAAAGGGCTCACGCCTCGAGAAGAAGCAAGTATTCCCGCTGATGTCCTTGCCCGGGCGCGCGAGTCGATTCGTGACAAGGTCCGCGAAGGCCTCGAAGAGGCTAGACAGGGCAAGTTCGTGGATGGAGAAAAGTTCCTCGCCCGTTGGAAGATGAAGCTCGAAGCCGCCTCTTCTGGTAGGAAGAAAAGTCGCGTAAAACCGCGGGCATGACCCGCTCGTTCGTCCTCACGCCGTCTGCCTCCCGCGATATCGACGGCATCCTCGAATACATCATCGAGCAGAGCGGTGCAAACCGAGCGCTTGGGGTTTACCGCAAGCTCTGCGAAGGCTTCTCGAGAATCGCGGAGCAACCGAGGGTTGGGCACGTCCGCGACGATCTCGCTGACGAATCGCTTCGCGTCTTCAAGGTGTTCTCGTATCTCATCATCTACAGGCCCGACACGAAGCCCATTCAGATCATCCGCGTGATCCACGGCGCCCGCGACCTGCCCCGGGCCATCGAGGACGACTAACCCGGCGCGGTTTGCACGCCTTTGCGGAAACCTGATATCATGGTTCCGTGCTTCTTCTTCGCGGTATCACTGGCTCTTTCCCGGCAGGGGAGACCAGGCCCAGTGTCGATTTCCGGTCGTTCAAGACCCTCTGCCACACGTTGGCTCGCGAGGCACAGGGTTCCTTGGTGCATGTTGCCTCCTGCGACGCCGGACGAAGCTTTCACTACGCAATACTCGATCTGCCTGCCGGGCGGGTCGCGATCGCGACCAACGCAACCTATCCGTTCGTCGCATTCGCTAAATGCGAGCTAGCCGCCACGACGGTCCACACGCCGCTTCAGTTCCTCAACCCGCCGAATCTTGCAGGCTTGATGGAACGACCGTGGAGAACCCTGAGCTGCGCCGAACTTGAACAGCGGGTGACACCAGAACTCCTGGCCCGGTCCGAACTCGACGAAGTCGAGCGGCGTCAGATTCGGCACTGGAACCCGCGCCGCGCGGGCGACATCATCTTCAACTTCTGGGATTAACGGGCTGCAGGCTTGCGTGCCGTCACGATCACAAACAACCCGAGTCGCCGCAGGGGCGTGCGTTCGAGGAGCCGGTTGAGGGCGTCGCAGAAGGCGAAGGGAAGCACGACGGCGTAGCTGATCCGCTCGACGACGAAGCCGGCTTCCAGAAGCTCCCGTTCGATCTGCGCTCGCGACGGGAAGGTCGGCGCCCCGTCCTCGAAGAACATCCGGCGAAAGCCCAGTTTCCTCAGCATGGCCCGCCCGCGATCGAGGAAACTCATGGTCGGGTTGGTGCTGGATAGAACCAGTCGCCCGCCGGGCCGCAGCGCTCGATAGGCCTCGCGCAGGAACCGCTGCGGGCGGGCGAGATAGTAGATCATCTCCGCACTGAGCACCGTATCGACCTGCCCATCGCCCAGCGGCAGGGCCTCCGCATCAAAACACACGCTCGAACAACCCAGCTTCCGCGCGGCGATGCGGCACATGCCCGGCGCGATGTCCGAGTGGATCGCCCGGCAGCGATCGCCAAGGCGCGCCGTGACCGCCCCGGTCCCGCCGCCAACTTCGAGGGTCAGCCCCTGAGCCTGGCAGGCCAGGGCTTCAGCCCGCCGTGCCGTGGTGTACGGATTGCTCTGCCGGTCGTAGATCGCGCTCGCCTCCTCAAACAGGGCGGCCACGTCGCGATTGCTCAGCGTGCGCGCAGGGACACTCACGCATGATCTATCGGCAGATTCAGCGCGTCTGATAATGGACGACCGTCGGTTCACCTACCTCCGCTGGCGTCCGATATAACCAGGACGCTCACGGAGTAAGTGCGCCCATGCAATTGCAAATGCTGGCGGCAAGCCAATACGCCTGGACGAGCGAGGCCGACCCGGTCCGCTACTATCGGCTTCCGCTCATTGGCAAGCTCTTTCAAAAGCGCGTCGCCCGCTGCATTGCTCTTCTCCCTCCCGGGCGCAGCGTACTCGAAGTAGGCTACGGCAGCGGCGTATCCTTCCTGAACCTCGCGGAGAAGTTCGAGGAGATTCACGGCATCGACCTGCACGACCGCGGCGAGCGTGTCGCCCAATCCTTCGCCGATCGGCCTTTGCGCCTGTTCCTGCGTCGCGGCGACATCACCCGACTTCCCTACGACGACGAGTCCTTCGACGCCGCCCTCGCCGTGAGCATCCACGAGGAAATCGCCCCGCATCAGCAGCAGGCCGCCTTCTCCGAAATCCGCCGCGTCCTTCGACCGGGCGGATGCTATGTCGTCGGCGTGCCCGGCGTGAATGTGTTGATGAACTCGGCCCTGTCTCTGCTGGGCTGCGACACCGCCAAATACCACGTGACCACCGACGCCCAGGTGCTCTCCGTGATGTCCTCCTACTTCGAAGTGGACGCCGTCCAATACCGGCCATCATGGTGGCCGCGGGCCCTCACCACCTATGTCTGCATTCGCGGCTGGAAACGCTGACTCCGACGCGCAACCCGCGCCGACCTACGCCCGCCACTTCTGGCTCGGCCTGACAGCCATTTCCCTCTGCGCATTGGGTCTGCGCCTCTTCCAACTGGACGCCGAAAGCCTCTGGATGGACGAGCTGGTCACCGTCGAAACATACTATCACTCGTCCGTGCAGCTCGTCCGCAAGGCCGCCGACGTCGGCCAGCCGCCCCTCGATAACTTCCTCGGCGCAGCCCTGGTACGCCTTGGCCTCGGCGACAGCGACTGGTGGATGCGATTTCCCTCCGCCGTCTTCGGATCAGCCGGTGTCCTGCTACTCGGCGTCCTCACGCGGCGATTAGCCGGTGTCGCGCCCGGCCTCCTCGCCGCTCTCCTTCTTGCGGCTTGTCCGCTGCATCTCTACATGTCCCAGGAAGCCCGCCCCTACACGTTGTTCTTCTTCCTCGCCCTCGCCACCATTCTGGCATATCTCCGCGCCTACCGACTGAATACCACGCCCGCGTGGTGTCTCTTCGCCATCGCGTTACTGGCCGTCCTGATGACCCGCTGGGTGGACCCGCATTTCCTCACCGCCGGCCTGCTAACCCATGCGGTCGGAGCGTGGTGGCTGCGCCGCGGTGATCCGCCGCAACAAAGAACCAGATTGTGGGCTCCGCTTTCGGCAGTTTTTTTCGCCTACGCCGTCTACGGGCCCTTCTTCGGGATTATTCTCGACCGCAGCCGCGGCTCCGTCGCCGCCCAGGGCCCTGATGGCCTCCAGCGCATCGCCGATCAGCTCTATCAGTCCTATGCCTCGCTGTTTGCCGGATACTCAACCCGCACGCTGTTCGTATCGCTTCCGCCCAATGGCCTGGTCCTCGGCGTTGCGGCCATGCTCACGTTCATCGGCTTGGCCGTCATCTTCGCCCGTCCCGCGGGCGCTAGCGCTGTCGATAGCCATTCCGAGCCGGGCTGTCCTCAGCCCGGTTCATCGCAGCCGGCCCGCGCCGTCTTCCTCACCACCGTGTTGCCGTTCCCATTCCTCTATGCGCTTACATTCACGCTCCTCGGCAATGCCATTCCCAAGCCCCAGTACCTGCTCTTCGGCGCCGTCCTCGTGTTCCCCGCCGTAGCCATCGCCGCCGTCTTCCTCGGCACAGTCATGCACAAGCGGCACGGCGCCCTCGGCATGGTCCTGCCCGTATTGCTGTGCCTCCTCCTGGCCGCGCGCATGGCCCACGCGAGCGGAGAGAGCCTCGCCCGCACGGACAAGCAGGACTGGCGCGGCCTGATGAACTACCTCCGCGAGCACGCAACGCCGGACGACGCTTTCGCCGTGATCGCCGCGGACACCGTTCCCCCGACCTTCCACGTAGCCGCCTATGGCCGCGCCCGCTACGGCCCCCCCGACGCCAAGTTCATGAACCTCACCCTACGCACGGAACTCGCCGTTTTAGAGCAGCCCGCATGGCAGCGCGAAACGAACACCGTCTGGATCATCGCCTACACCGACAGGATGTACCGCGGCCACAGCGAACTCACCCCTCCGCGCGCACCGCATCCCCACATGAAAGTCCACTCTTTTGAAGGGTTGTTTCTTCTGGAGAGCAGGGAGGCAGGCGCAGCGGTCGCGCGTCTGGACGATGCCCTCGGGGCCGTTTACGACGAGCTTCCCAAGCGCCGCGGCCTCACCGCACCCGCCGTCCTTCTCGGAAAGCACGCCCTCCGCGCGGGCAACGTCGATGCCGCCCGCACGTGGTTCCAGCACGCCCGCGCCCAGTGCGGCAGTTTGACAGAGGAAACACTCCTCTACGACGAATGGATCCGCCCGGCCGCCCTCGCCGCAGGGCTCGACGCCCAAGCCCTCGCTGCCCTGCGATGATCTCCGCGGTGTTGAGGAATAGCCCGGCGTTTCCAACGCCGGGAAACCGAAGCGCCCAAGTGCTATAAAATCCGGAGGCACGCCTGAAGGGAGTTCAATGTATGCCGTTTCGCTGCAACTCGACGAAGATCGTCGCATAGAAGTGAATCGTGGCGGAACACGCCCATCCCTTCGTCGCTTCGTGGCTCTGTCGCTCCGTCGCTACTATTTGAACTTCAGTTTCCGCGCCGCCACCATGCACATCCGCAGCAGCATCCAGCCATGGCGGAAGCGGGAGATGTTGGTTTCCCCATAGGTCCGCGCTTTGTAGTGCACGGGAAGATCCACAATCTTGAGATTGGCCCGAGCGGCGCCGAACAGCAGGTCGAAATCGCCAAAGGGGTCGAAGTCTCCGAAGTATGCCCGCTGGGCCGCGATCCGCTCGTAGTCGCGGCGGGTGAGCATCTTCGTGCCGCAGAGCGTATCGCGAAAACGCTGCGACAACAGATAAGTGAACAACCCGCCGAAGGCCTTATTGGCTAGCAGGTTCAGAAACCGCATGGCCTGCCGGTCCATGAGGTAGACCATCCGCGACCCATTGATGAACTCGCCCTTGCCGCTTCGCAGCGCCTCGTAAAACGCGGGCAGCTCCTCCGGCGGGACGCTGATGTCCGCGTCAAGGATCACCAGCACGTCGCCCGTGGCCGCGGAGAACCCCAGGCGAACGGCGTCGCCCTTCCCCTTGCCCGTCTGCTGCAGGGCCCGCAGCGTCATCGGCCCGCGATACTCCCTCACCGCCTTCTGAATCGCCCACCAAGTCGCATCGGTGCTGCCGCCTTCCACGAAGATGACTTCCTGCTGCGCAGCCACGCGCGGAATCCGTTCCAGCAGGCTCTGGATATGCCCCGCCTCGTTGCGCGCCGGAACAATAATGGACACACTTTCCAGGCGATCCCCGGCCAGCACCTGCGGGGCCACGCATCGTGACACGATCAGGTTGTTGAGCCCAAGCTGGTGCACGCCGGGTAGATTGCCCAGCACGCGATTGAAAAACGCTGAGAGCACCGGCACATACAGCGGAGCAACGGTCATCCCCGACACGCAAATCGGCTCAAAGCCCGACAGTTGCAGCAGGTGAGTGATCTCATCCGTGGGCACCCAGTTCTGTTCCGGCGAGGGACTCTTTAGCCGCAGGGCCTCCATCAGCCGCAGCGCCGGCTGCCACACCCGACTGTAGTGCACCACCACCAGCCGGGTCCGCGAGTGGCACACCAACTGAATCGCCCGGAAGAGCGCCAGCAGGTCGTAGATCTCCCCCAGCGTCTGGCAGAGCACCACATAGTCGAACTTCTCGCCAAGCCGTCCCACGTCCTCGCCGCGCATGTGCAGAAAGCGCAGGTCAGGATGGCATCGCCTCGCCTCGCTCACCGCCGCCTCGTTGAGGTCCACACCCACGCCTACGGAGGGTCGCAGCGAGGCCAGCAGCTCCCCCGTGCCGCAGCCGATGTCCAGCACCCGGCTGCCCGGCGGAATGATGTCCGCCAGGCGCTGCTTGATGCGGATGTAGTAGTAGTCCAGCCAACGGTCGCGGACAGCGTGCCGCACCTTGCCGTAGAAGCGGCGCAGCGACTCCTGCCAGCGGGCGGCGTCCGCGTCGGGCGCCCCTGCGGGACGAGCCCACGGCACATCGAAAACACCGGCGGTAAGCGGCGTATCCATGGAACCTTCGCGGCGCGGAAACTGCGCGTCGCTCCCGTGAGTGGGTTATCGGCGGTTAGTTGGCCCGGCTTTTGGATGCTGTTTGCCGCAGATATGCGCTCATCCCCGCAAGAAACTGCTGCATGGCCGACCGGTAGCTGAATTGTTGTATGACGGTGCTGCGCATCCCCTCCGCGACGGCCCGACGCGCGGCTTCGTCGCTCAGAAAGCGTTGAGCCCGTTCGGCGAATTGCTCGGCGGAGTCGAAGACGATGTCGCTGAAATCCACGAAGGCCTCGTCCGGATAGAGAAGTTCGGCATTGGCCCGGATGTTGCTGAGCAGGTCGTACTTGTGATGATCCATCCGCCCCAGCCAGCCGCCCATGTACTCGCCAAGCAGGGACCGCAACTCGCCGTCTCCGTAGGCCAGCAATTCGTCCGTGCTCTTCACGCCCAGCACATCGATTCGTTCCTGCAAGCGGCGTAGCGTCCTGCCCCGAAGATCATGGGGACACAAACGGGTGAGGAAGAACCCTCCCGCGCTCATGCCGTCCAGCGATCGCTGATGGATGAAGCCCGCGGGCATGAGCTGAAGGTTGATCTTCGAAGCTCGGTAGATACACACCAGTTCGCGCCCGTTTTCCGCAGGCC
>SBAX01000404.1 GCA_005240095.1 Phycisphaera mikurensis | reverse complement strand
GTTACTTCCGCGCCGCCTACGGGGATGCAGCGGTTCTCTCCGCGGCCGAAAGGTGATGGACCGATGCATGCGCGATGGATCCGTTTCACCGGCGCCCTTTCGATGGCTGGCGGCGCTATGTGGATCACATCCTTTACATGGGCGGGACTCGCCGAGCGCCGGGGCGGAGTCTTCTGGGGGCTATCCTCGCATGGTTGGGAGCAGGCGATCGAACCCGCCGCCGTTCTCATCATGGCCGGCCTGGTCGGCTTCCACCAACTTCAACGTGGACAAGCTGGCAGGCTGGGGTTTGTTGGTTTGGTGATGACTCTCCTGGCCTTGGGGGGTGTACTGGCAGGCAGCGTGATTGAGTATCGGCTGGGTTGGGGCGAGATCGGTTGGGGCATTGAATGTTGGAGCTTCCTGTTTTTTCTTCCTCTCGGCTTGTTGGTGCTCGGGATCGCCAGCATGTGTGCACGGGTCCTTCCGCCCTGGAGCCGTGCCTTGCCGCTGGTGATCGGGGCCCTCCTCATTCTGCTTTTCCTGCAAGGAGTCGTCGTCCTATGGTTAACGGGCAGAGGAGAGCAGGAGGCCGTGCTAGCCGTCCCCGTGCTCATCCTTGCCCTCGGCTGGATCGCGATGGGGTTCGCAACGTGGGTAAGCGCACCGCACGGTGACGGTTAGCGGCTGCGCTGGGTGAGGCGCAGTGGCCGAGTTTTGTCGTAGAACAAAGGGCGAAGCCTAACAAAGCGTTGCGGCGGGCCGCGCACGCTGAACGCCAGGCCGTCGGGCCGCTTGGGAGGTGTGCGATGAAATTCCGGCTTGAACATGCCAACATCTGCGTACGTGACATCGAGGCAATGATCCGTTTTTTGAAGACAGCGTTTCCTGATTTTCAGCCACGCGGCGAAGGCAAGAGTCGTGATGGCACGCCCTGGGTCCACGTCGGCACCGATGAGACCTACATTGCCTTGGGTCAAGCGAAAGCGGACTCCCAAAGATATTGGTTGCCGTACCGTGGCGATCCCGGAGTGAACCACCTCGCCTATGAGGTGGATGACGTAGATTCGCTGCGCGTGAGGCTCAACGCAGCAGGATACCGAGAATCGACCGTCCCGAACGCGCACCCCCACCGGAAGCGCGTCTACTTCTACGATCCCGACGGGAATGACTGGGAGTTAGTTCAGTACTTCTCTGAGGATCCCGCCGAGCGAAACGACTATGAGTTGCCCGAATCGTAGGGCTTGTGTCACTCGGCCTGATCATCGCAGCGGGCCACTGCACCCGCTAGAAGGAAGGGGGAAATGTACGATTGGATACAACAGTGCGATCGACGTGACTTCCTGCGTTGGGCCGGCGAATTCATCGTCGCCATGCACCTGCCGGCGATGGGACGTGCTCCTGCGCAGATAAGCAGTGCTGACGCCAAGGCTTCGGAGCCGCGGGTTACCGCGCGGTTCTCTCACCTGCGGTTGCAGACGTACTGCCTCGGAGAACTCCGTACGTTCTATTCCAAGACCATTGGGCCGCTGCAGGGCAGTGACGGGGGGGGGTGGCACGGCCGGCTCCCCCTTCGTGTGCCACCGCTGTGTCAGCGGTGCTTTCGGGGACGGCCTCGGGCATCGATGGCCCTCAAGCATCGGGGATAGACTGCTACGTCGATTTCGTCTCCGACCGTTCGGGGACCGGGATGATGGGTTTTCCGCAAGGACCCGCGATGCGAACCGTAACTCCTTGCGGTGCAAGGGTTTGCATAGCGCGGCTTCCCGTCTTGAGGCATACCCACGTCTCACCCGCCCCACCAGCCGCCCGAGACAGCGTCACGTTGGGGACATTTGCGTCTTGATCTCTCCGCGATTGACGCAGGTGGCGATGGTCAGGTCGCCGGTGACGTTGAGCACCGTGCGGCACATGTCCAGGATGCGGTCCACGCCCAGGATGATGCCGATGCCCTCCGGGGGGATGTGCACGGTCTGCAGAAGAATGGCAATCAGCGGCAGCGAGCCGCCGGGCACGCCGGCCGTCCCCACGCCGGCCAGCACAGACATCAGCACCACCGTCACCTGCTGCCCCAGGGTCAGATCGTGACCGAAGACCTGCGCCAGGAACAGCACCACCACGCCCTCATAGAGGGCCGTGCCGTTCTGATTGCCGGTAGCACCCACGGTGAGCACGAAGTGCGAGACCTCTTTGCGCAGGCCCAGCGAATCGTTGGCCACGCGCAGCGCCGTGGGCAGCGTGGCGTTCGACGACGACGTGGCGAAGGCCGTCACCATGGCCTCGGATATCCGCTTGAAAAACTGCCCCGGCCTCATGCCTCCGAAAAGACGAATGGTTGCCGAGTACACCACGACCATGTGGATCGTGTAGCCGATCATGGCCGTCACCACGAACCACACCAGCGTCTTGAGAATGTCGATCCCCAGGCGCGCCGTCACCGCAAACACCAGGCACGCCACGGCGTACGGCGCGATGCGCATGGCAAAGCCGATGATCACCATGCAGGCATCGAATACCCCCTCCAGAACATTGATCAGCGCCCGCGTGCGCTCCGCGGGCACCATGGTCACGCCCACGCCGAAGATCAGGGCGAAGAACATCACCGCCAGCATCCCGTTGCCCTTGGACGTCCCATCCAGCGCCCCCACGGCCTCCTGCAGCGGGTTCTCGGGAATGATGTCCAGGATCGTGTCCTTGATGGACTTGGCCTGCTTGGCTTTGCTGACCACGCCTGAAGCGGCGCGCTCATACTGCGCGCGAAGCGCGTCACTTTTTTCCTGAGGCAATCCGTCGCCCGGACGAATGACGTTCACCAGGATCACGCCGATGGCAACCGCCGTCAGCGAAAGCACAACCGTGAACGCCAGCGTGCGTCCTCCGACGCGCCCCAGATGGCGCACGTCGCCGAGCCCGATGACTCCCAGCGCCAGCGCCGCGAACACCAGCGGCACCACCACCATGAACACCAGCCGAAGGAAGATCTTCCCCACCGGATCCGCCAGATTCACCGCCACCCAGTCGAGATCGTCGTGGATGCCGTTGGCATCGGCGTCGGCGGCGTCGGCCACGCCGTCCACCACGGGC
>SBAX01000309.1 GCA_005240095.1 Phycisphaera mikurensis | reverse complement strand
CCCTCGCCACCCTCACCCGCGGGCTGCGGAACTTCCATCTCGGCCCCGAACGTCGAGGGCGTAACCTCCTCGACGGGGATCTCGGCGGGAACATCCACGACGGCGGGGATCGGCTCACCGATCTGCTTGACCCGCAACGCCTGGTACCGTCGGAAACCGCTCCCCGCCGGGATAAGGTGCCCCAGTATGACGTTCTCCTTGAGACCCCGCAAGTGGTCCGCGGCCCCGGCCAGGGCGGCCTCGGTCAGCACTTTGGTCGTCTCCTGGAAGGAGGCTGAGGAGATGAACGACTCGCTGGAAAGGCTCGCCTTCGTAATACCCAGGAGCAAAGTGGTAGCCTGGGCAGGCTTTGGTTTGCGGCCTTTGGCCGGCTCTCCGCCCTTCTCGTCCGTGGCGGCGTTGATCTCCGACAGCTCGGATTTCAGGAGGATCTGATCGACCGCCAGGCCCGTGTCACCGGGGTTGACGATGACTGTGCTCTTGGTCAGGCGCTCGTTCTCCGCGCGGAAGCGGAACTTGTCGACGGTCTCGCCGGGCAGGAAGCTGGAGTCACCCGGCTGGTCGATCTTCACCTTGCGAAGCATCTGGGCCAGGATAACCTCGATGTGCTTGTCGTTGATGCCGACGCTCTGGCTGCGGTAGACGGCCTGCACTTCGGCCAGCAGGTAGTTCTGCAGAGCCTCCTCACCCTTGATGCGGAGGATATCGTGCGGGATGAGCGGGCCGTCGACAAGCGGATCGCCGGCCTCGATAGAGTCCCCCGCATGGACGAGCAAGTGCTTGTCTTGGGGAACGTGGTGCTCCTTCTCCATGCCGCTTTCGCTACGGATAATGATGGTCATCTTTCCGCGGCGCTTGTCGGGACGGATTTCGACCTTGCCGGAGATCTCCGCCATGACCGCGGGCTCTTTCGGGCGGCGTGCCTCGAAGATTTCAGTCACGCGCGGCAGACCGCCAGTGATATCCTGCGTGCCGCCCATCGCCCGCGGCTGACGAGCGAGCTCGATGCCGGGCTTGATCTGCTGCCCTTCGGTGACTTCGATGCGGGCCTTTGCCGGCAGATAGTGATAGTCGAGCACGTTGCCCTGCTTGTCCTCGATGACGATCTGGGGGTGCTTCTCACCTTTGTGCTCGATGACGACGAACTTGGCCACGCCGCCTTCCTGCTCGAGGCGAACGGTTTCGCCGTCGGTTACATCCTGGAAGCGCACAAGGCCCGCCACCTCGGCGAGGATGGGAGTCATGTGCGGATCCCACTCACAGACCACGTCACGGCGGTTTATCGCTTGACCATCCTTGACTTTCAGCACGGCGCCGTACGGTACCTTGTCGCGGGTTAGCTCGCGGCCTTTTTCGTCACTGATCACGATTTCGCCGTTGCGCTTGAGGACGACGGTCCGGATTGTGCCATCCTCCGTCTTGACGTCGACAGGGTTGAGGTCGTGATAGTGTACGACGCCCTTCTGGGTGGCCTTGATCGTGTTCTCAAGAGCCGTCTTCTGGGCGACGCCGCCGGTGTGAAAGGTACGCATGGTGAGCTGCGTGCCGGGCTCCCCGATCGACTGGGCGGCGATGATGCCCACGGCCATTCCCTCCTCGACGAGCCGGCCGGTGGACATATCCACGCCGTAGCAAAGGGCACACACGCCGCGCGGGCTCTCACAGGTCAGCGTGCTGCGCACCCGGATCTTGTCCAAGCCGAGGTGCTCCACGCGAGCAGCGATGTCCTTGGTGATGACGTCATCCTCCGCGACGATCATTTCGTCGGTGACGGGGTTGCGGATATCATCGCGGGCCACGCGCCCGACGATGTGCTGGCTCAGCGAAACTTCGACCTCTTCACCTTTGTAGGTAGCAGCTTTGGTGACGCTGTTGATCGTCCCGCAGTCGTGCGACGTGACGATCACGTTCTGGGCCACATCGGCGAGCTTCCGGGTGAGATAACCGGAGTCGGCGGTCTTCAGCGCCGTGTCAGCCAGGCCCTTGCGGGCGCCGTGCGTGGAACTGAAATACTCCAGCACAGACAGGCCTTCGCGGAAGTTGGCCTTGATGGGTGTCTCAATGATTTCGCCGGACGGTTTGGCCATGAGGGCGCGCATCCCGGCGAGCTGGCGAATCTGGTCCACGCTGCCTCGCGCACCCGACTGCGTCATCAGGTAGATCGGGTTCAGATACGCCGATGACTCGGCGTCGCCGGGCGATTTATAGTTGCCTTTCTCGTCGCGGAAGTCATCGTGCAGCTCCTTCATCATCGCCTGCGTAACCAGCTCGCGGGCGTGAATCCAGACGTCGATGACCTGGTTGTATCGCTCGAGCCGGGTCAGCGTGCCCTGTTCGAAGGCCTTCTGGATCTGATCGACGCTCTTCTGGGCCGTGTCGATGATCTTCTGCTTGGCCTGAGGGATGCGCATGTCGGTCACGCCGAAGGACAACCCGGCCAAGGTGCTGTGCTTAAACCCGATCTCCTTGATGTCGTCGAGAAGGTCGATGGTCTCGGATCTTCCCAATTGCTCATGGCAGTCGGCCACCACGCGTACCAAGCCCTTCAGCGACAAGGGGCAGTTGTAGTAGGGGAGCTGGAGCGGAAGGATGTCGTTGAAGATGATCCGGCCGACAGTGGTCAGGACGCGGCGATTGGCGGGCACGGGCTCTGCGCTCTTCTTGAGATCCGTCAGCATGGTCTTGCGCGAGATGCGGACCCAGATACGGTCGTGGATGGCGATCTTCTTTTGCGAGTATGCCATCATGGCCTCAAAGGGGTCGACGAAGCGTGGGGCCTCTTCGTCGGTGACCTTGGGACTGGTGTGATCGGTCGTCAAGTAGAATGAGCCGAGCACCACATCCTGTGTCGGTGACATGATGGGGCTGCCGTTGGCCGGGCTGAAGATGTTGTTCGTGGACATCATCAGCACGTGGGCCTCGACCTGGGCCTCGATGGACAGGGGCAGGTGAACGGCCATCTGATCGCCGTCGAAGTCGGCGTTGAAGCCCCGGCACACGAGCGGGTGAATTTTGATGGCGTTCCCCTCGACCAGCACCGGCTCGAAAGCCTGGATGCCCATGCGGTGCAGGGTAGGGGCCCGGTTGAGCAGCACCGGATGCTGGTAAATGACTTCTTCGAGGATGTCCCAGATCGCCTGGTCGCGGCGCTCGAGCATCTTCTTGGCGGACTTGATGGTGTCGGCCAGTCCGCGCTCCTTGAGTTTGCGAATAATGAAGGGTTGGAACAGTTCCAGGGCGATCTTCTTGGGCAACCCGCACTGGTTGAGCTTGAGTTCAGGCCCCACCACGACGACCGACCGCGCGGAGTAGTCCACGCGTTTGCCCAGCAGGTTCTCGCGGAAGCGCCCCTGCTTGCCCTTGATCATGTCCGTCATGGACTTGAGCGGGCGATTGCTGGAGCCGAGCACCGGCCGACGGCAGCGACCGTTGTCGAAGAGCGCGTCGACGGCCTGCTGGAGCATGCGCTTCTCGTTCTGGATGATGACCTCGGGTGCATTGAGATCGACCAGCTTCTTCAAGCGGCTGTTGCGGTTGATGATGCGGCGGTAGAGGTCGTTCAGGTCGCTGGTGGCAAAGTTGCCGCTGTCGAGCAGAACAAGAGGTCGCAAGTCCGGCGGAATCACCGGAATGACCTCGAGCACCATCCACGTCGGATCGTTGGTGGAATTGCGCAGCGATTCGACGATCTTGAGGCGCTTGGCTAGGTCCTTCTCGCGCTGCTTGCTGCCGGTCTTGATGAGCTCTTCGCGAAGCTCGCCCGACAACTTGGCGAGGTCCAGCCGGGAAAGGAGTTCCTTGACCGCCTCGGCGCCCATCACGGCGGCGAAGCTCTTGCCGTGGGCCTCAACCGCGGCGCGATACTCCTCCTCGGTGAGCAATTGCTTGGCCTTCAGAGGCGTGTCGCCGGGGTCGATGACGATGTAATCTTGGAAATAGACCACCTTTTCCAGGGCCGTGGTCTTCACGTCCAGCAGCGCGCCCAAGCGGGAGGGCATGGACTTGAAAAACCAGATGTGCACGACCGGGGCAGCGAGGTTGATGTGCCCCATGCGCTTGCGGCGCACCCGGGAGTGCGTCACCTTCACGCCGCAGCGGTCGCAAATGATGCCCTTGTGCTTGGTGCCCTTGAACTTGCCGCAGGCGCACTCCCAGTCGCGCTCCGGACCGAAGATCCGCTCGCAGAACAAGCCGTCCTTCTCCGGACGGTACGTGCGATAGTTGATCGTCTCGGGCTTCTTCACCTCGCCGAACGACCAACTGCGAATGTCGTTGGGCGAAGCAAGGGAGATGCTCACGCGGCTGTAGTCGTTTACGCGATCGTAGATGTTGTCGATCATCTTTGGGGTAACCCCTTTGGAATGACCAATGCCAATCACCAGTACGAATACCAAATACCAACAGAATCAAGTGCCGCCGCTATCCGACCTCAGAAACCGCCGCCTCGGTGCGGGGCACGGGCATGTCGGCGGACAAACCCAGGGGAACGACGCCGCGGATCCGGCGGAAGCCCAGCTCCTCACAAAAGTCCACCTCCGTACCGTAGGCTAGGGCGTCGATTCGTTCGACGTCGAACCGCCGCAACGCGTCAATGACCCGCGCGGCCATTTCTCGGGCGATGCCACTGGCATCGTGCTCGATCCGTCCATCCTTGCGAGTAATGCACGCCGGACCCTGGAAGGCTGGGTCCAGCTTGCACTCCGCCAACCGACCCCACAGTCCGTCCGTTACGCCGCGGGCGAAGCCGATGAGTTCGCCGCTTCGCCGCGCGGTGACCAGGCAAAAGGTGTTGTCGAGCATCCGCTGGATCTTCTCCCTCTTGCGCGTGGTCGAGTGGTTTTGGCGCTCATAGAACGCCAGAAGCTCGTCGGGGTCCGGTTTGGCCATCGTCTCGAATTCGATGTCGTCGAACACGTCCGCGCTCCTTCTTCGGACGCCGTGAAAGACCTCCCTGCCGGTCGCCCGCCAGTTCGAAGGCCGCTCCACGACGGTCTCATCCCACACGTCGCTTCTCCAACTGAATGTTCAGGCACAAGCCGCGGATCTCGTTACACAACACATCGAACGATACCGGCGTGCCCGCCTCCAACGTGTTCTTCCCCTTCACCATGGTTTCGTAGATCTTGGTGCGACCTTCCACGTCGTCGCTCTTAACCGTCAGCAGTTCCTGGAGAATGTACGCCGCGCCGTACGCCTCAAGCCCCCACACTTCCATTTCGCCGAAGCGCTGCCCGCCCGTCCGCGCCTTGCCCCCCAGGGGCTGCTGGGTGATCAGGCTGTAGGGACCGGTTGCGCGGGCGTGAATCTTGTCATCCACAAGGTGGTGCAGCTTGAGCATGTAGATGTAGCCTACGGTGACGGGCTGATCGAAGTATTCGCCCGTGCGCCCGTCGCGCAGCCGCACCTTACCGCTCGTGGGAATCTCGGCGAAGCGAAGGTCCTCAGCGGCGGCGTTGGCCACCACGCCGGTGTCCCCCGCCCGCTCTCTGGCACGGGCATTAGCCTCGTCAAGTGCGGTGTGAATCTCCTGTTCCGTTGCTCCGTCGAAGACTGGAGTAACCGCCTGGAACCCGAGCATCGTCGCCGCCCAACCCAGGTGCGTCTCGAGAATCTGACCGACGTTCATACGCGAGGGCACGCCCAGCGGGTTGAGCAGGATGTCCAGCGGGGTGCCGTCCTCCAGGAATGGCATGTCTGCCTCGGGGACGATCTTGGCGATGACGCCCTTGTTGCCGTGGCGCCCGGCCATCTTGTCGCCCACGGAAATGGGGCGCTTGGTGGCCACGTACACCTTGACCATCTCCAGCACGCCTGAGGGCAGCTCGTCGCCGCGCTTCATCTGCGCCGCCTTGCGGTCCCGCTCTTCCTGAATCTCGACGATCCGCGGCCAGAAACGGTCGGCAACCACGAGACACTCGTCCCGCTTCGTCGCGGGTTTGACCCACTTCAAGTCGCGCGACCGAACGTGGTCGGCAAAGATGTCGATCTGTTCCAGAATAACTTCGTCCAGATCGCTGTGACCAACCTTCTGCCGGGTGTTGGGGTCGATCATCGGACTGCCCATGGTCTCTTCGATTTCCAGGCACATCTGCTTGAAGCAGGTGATGATCCGGGCGTTCTGCGAGGCCTCGTAAGCCTTGACCTCGTCGTTGAGCTCTTTGCGCTCCTCGTCCGTCATGTGCAGCCGACGGCTGAACTTCTTGGCCCCGATGACAATGCCTTCCTCGCCCGCGGGAAGCTCGAGCGAGTCGTTCTTCACATCCTCGCCGGCCCGCCCGAAGATGGCGTGCAGTAACTTCTCCTCGGGACTCAGCTCGCTCTTGGATTTCGGACTGACCTTCCCGACGAGAATATCCCGAGCCTGCACCCGCGTCCCGATACGCACGATCCCGTCCGCGTCGAGGTTGGCGAGGGCCTTCTCCGAGACGTTGGGAATGTCCGCGGTGAACTCCTCCTTGCCGAGTTTGGTTTCGCGCACCTCGATATCGTACTCGTCGATGTGGATGCTGGTGAACACGTCGTCGCGGACCAGCCGCTCGCTGATCACAATGGCGTCCTCGAAGTTGTGCCCGTCGAAGGTCATGAAGCCCACGAGGACGTTCTTACCCAAGGCCAGTTCGCCATTCGCCGTCGCCGGGCCGTCGGCGATGATGTCCCCCTTCTTGACCCGCTGGCCGGGACGGACCAGCGGCTTCTGGTTCATGCACGTTCGCTCATTGAGTCCCTGGAATTTCCGCAGGACATACTCGTCGGTGTCGTCGATCACGACCCGGGCGGCGTCCACGTAGGTTACCTTGCCCGTGGTCCGAGCGCGAACCACCATACCGCTGTTCAAGGCGACCGGCTTTTCCATTCCCGTGGCCACGACCGGCGGTTCCACGCGCAGCAGCGGCACGGCCTGCCGCTGCATGTTGGAGCCCATCAATGCGCGGTTGGCGTCGTCGTGCTCCAGGAATGGAATCAGCGCTGCGGACACGCCGATGGTCTGCTTGGGCGAAATGTCCACGAAGGTGACATCTCCCGAAGTGACCTGCTTGAGGTCGCCATAGGCCCGGGCGATAACCGGCCCCTGGCGGACGCGGTTGAGGCCCGGCTCGACCGCCTCCGGCGGAGCGAGGATCTCACGCATCTCCTCATCGGCGCGGAGATAGCGATGATCGCCGAGCTTTCCTTCTCGTCCGACCTTGCGATACGGAGTGATCAGGAAGCCGTAGTCGTCCACCGCGCTGTACAGGCTCAGCGAGGCGATCAAACCGATGTTCGTGCCTTCCGGCGTCTCGATCGGACAGATGCGCCCGTAGTGGGAAATATGAACGTCGCGGACCTCGAAGCCTGCCCGCTTGCGGTTCAAACCGCCCGGCCCCAATGCTGACAAACGCCGCTCGTGGGTGAGCTGCGACAGCGGGTTGGTCTGGTCCACCACCTGCGACAATTCGCCGCGCCCGAAGAACAGCTCGATCGCCGCACTGATCGACTTGCTGTTGATCAGCTCCGCGACCCGCCCGATCTGCTCGGGGTCCTTGAGGCTCATGCGCTCCTGCACCGTGCGGCGCAGCTTGAGGAATCCCTTCCGCATCTCGTCGGCGCACAGCTCATCGATGGTACGCAGCCGGCGGTTGCCCAGATGGTCGATGTCGTCCACCGCGAACGCCGCCTCGCCGGTGCGCAGCTTGAGCAGATACTTGAGGCACTGCACCATGTCGTCTACGGTCAGGGTCATCGAGCCGCCGTCGTGATCGATCTCGAACTTGCGGTTCAGGCGGAAGCGACCGACCTTGCCTAGGCGATAGCGGTTCTCGTCGTAGAACTTCTCGTGGAAGAGCTTCTTGGCCTTGTCGAGCTGCGGCGGGTTGCCGGGACGCAAACGCCCGTAGATCTTGAGCAAGGCCTCCTCATGGGAGCGGGCAGTGTCTTCCGCCAGGGTGTTCAGAATCAGGGCGTCGGACACCTTGGCGATCACGTCGATCGACTTCATCGACATGTCCTGGATTCGCTCCACGGCATCGCCGATCTGGCACCCGGCGCGAACCAGCACTTCGCCGCTCTCCTCGTCCGCGATCGCCGAAACCACGTACATCTCGGGCTTAAGCGCCGAGGTCTTGACTGACTTCGTAGTGAAGAACTCGTTGACAATCGATTCATCCGTCGAATACTTGGCATCCATGGCCCGCAGGAAGGTGGTCGCGGGAAGTTTGCTGGACTGATCGATGCGCACGACCAGCACGTCCTTCTTGGTGACCTCGATCTCGATCCAGCTTCCTCTCTCGGGGATCACGCGGCAGGCGTGCAGGGCGCGGTCGCCCTCAGCCTGGTCCTTGATGAAGTCCACGCCCGGCGAGCGGTGAAGCTGCGAAACGATCACTCGCTCGGCGCCGTTGATGATGAACTCCCCGCCGCCGATCATGATGGGCATGTCCCCCAGGTAGACGAGGTCTTCCTGAATCTCGTCGCTGTCTTTGCGGACCATGCGCATGCGGATGCGCAGGGGCATACCGTAGGTCAGACGCAGCTCGCGGCATTCGTCCGGAGTATAGCGCGGCTTGCCCAACTCGTAGCTGATATACTGCAGAGCGAGGTTCCCATCGTAGCTCTCGATGGGAAACATCTCCCGCAGAAGGGCTTCCAAACCCGATACGTCACGCTGATCAACAGGCAGGTCGGCCTGCAGAAACCGCGCGTACGAAGTGGTCTGAATCCCGATCAGGTCGGGCACCGCGATGGCATCGCCGACCTTGGCGTAATCACGAACAGGCAATCCGGCAATCATCGTCCAAACCCTCTTTGTGTGGTCTCATCGTGGGCGCGCACGAAGAACCCGCCCGCTGACCGGTCCTTCGTGCAAACTCCACAGCCAGTTCCTAAGGGACGATGCATCAACGAGCGCCGCTATCTGGTAGATCGGGGGAGTCCCTTAGCCCCCGATCGTTCTCGCGCCGCCGCGGATATGCCTATCTTGAGTCCGGGCACGTCGCCCGTGACCCTATACTACGCCCGCTGGGCCCTACTGGATCGTCACGGCCCCGCCGGCCTCTTCGATTTCCTTCTTGATCTTGTCAGCCTCGTCCTTGGCCACGCCCTCCTTGAGGGGCTTGGGCACCGCCTCGACCAGGTCCTTCGCCTCTTTCAGGCCCAGACCGGTGATCTGGCGAACGACCTTGATCACCTGGATCTTCTTGTCCCCGAAGCCAGCCAGGATCACGTCAAAGGACGTCTTCTCTGCGGCCACAGCCGCGCCGCCCCCCGCCGCACCGGCAGCCGGTCCGGCGGCAACCATCACCCCGCCTCCCGCCGGTTCAATCCCGTGGACGGCCTTGAGGCAGTCCACCAGCGATTGCGCGTCTTTGACCGTCAAGTTCACCAGCTTGTCGGCGAGCTCTGTGATCGCCGGGCTGAAATCCGCAGTTGCCGAAGCCATGTCCCGCTACTCCACTTCTCGTCGTTATCGCCATCCCGATAGGCGACCTGCCCGCTGCAGGCCATTTCATTCGCCTCAAGGCGAACCAGTCGAGATTCAGCGCTGTAAGTACATCCCCGCCGCCTAGGCGGCCTTCTCCGAAATCGTCTTCAAACAACCCGCGATCTTGCCCTGAGGCGAACGCAGGCATCCGGCGATGGCGCGACCCGGCGAACTAATCAGCATCGCCACCTCGCCGAGCAATTCGTGCTTCCCGCGCATCCGGGATACGTCTTCCACGCTCAGCAGCGAGGGGTCGCCATCGACCACCGCCTGCTTGAGCTTGAGCTTGCTAAACTCCCTGGCCGCCTCCACCAGCAGCTTGGCGACTTCAATAAGCGAACCGCTGCTTGTGACGAGCGCGCACGGCCCAACCATCGCCTTGCCCAACGGCCCCAGCGGTCCGCCTTCGAAAGCTCTTGCTGCGAGGCTGTTCTTCACGACCTCCAGCCGCGCCGATTTTTCCCGCAGGCGGCGACGCAGCTTCTCCTGCGCAGCCACATCCAGCCCGGTCAGCTCGACCACGCAGGCGCTATCCAGGCCCGCGAAGCGATCCTTGAGCTGCTGAGTCATCAGTGCCTTGATGGCTTTGCTCATGTGCGTCCTCTGCTATGCCGTTGTCGCCAGGGTTACGCCCGGCGTGTGCGTGCCGTGCAGGCACACGCGCTTCATGTAATGGCCCTTGGCGGTCGCCGGCTTGACCTTCACAAAATGCTCAATGACTGCCTCAATATTCGCCTTCAGGTCCGCCTCGGAGAAGCTGCTTCGGCCCACCGGCAGGTGGACGTTGCCGCCGTCATCGTTGCGGAACTCAATACGTCCCGCGGCGAACTCTCTGACCGCACTGGCAATGTCGGGCGTCACTGTTCCCGCCTTCGGTGTGGGCATCTTGCCCTGCGGACCCAAGACGCGGCCGAGCTTGCCGACCTTGCCCATCATCGAGGGGTGAGCGATGGCCACATCGAAATCGAACCAGCCGCCTTCCACCTTGGCGATCAGCTCTTCCGCCCCAGCCTCCAGTGCCCCGGCTTCCTTCGCGGCTTTCGCCGTGTTCGCGTCGCAAAACGCAATCACCGTTCGCGACTTGCCCAACCCTTTGGGCAGCGAGATCGCCCCGCGGAGCATCTGGTCGGCCTGTTTGGGATCAATGCCCAAGTGAAGGACGATCTCGATAGTCTGATCCTTGGCCTTGCGCTTCTTGCCGTTCTTGTAGCTGCGGTCGCCCTTGATGGCGGCCATCTTCTTCAGCGTGGTAATCGCCGCATCGACCGACAATCCCCGGCGCTCAT
The DNA here is from genome assembly GCA_005240095.1 of Phycisphaera mikurensis. Taxonomy (GTDB): domain Bacteria; phylum Planctomycetota; class Phycisphaerae; order UBA1845; family UBA1845; genus SBAX01. The sequence continues at coordinate 4,187 of SBAX01000309.1, read as the reverse complement.
CCCCCGCCGCTTCCAACTGCTTTCGATACGTGACGCTTCGGTATCCCATTGGTCAATCCACGATATCAATGCCCATGGACCTTGCCGTGCCCGCTACCACCCGTTCGGCCGCCTCGATAGAGTTCGAGTTCAGATCCGCGTACTTTCGCTGCGCGATCGACCGAAGCTGCGCCCTGGTCACCACGCCGACTTTTTCCTTGTTAGGCACGCCGCTTCCTTTGGCCACCTTGGCGGCATCCTTCAACAGTACCGCGGCCGGCGGACTCTTGACCACGAACGTAAACGAACGATCGGAGTAGACACTGATCACCACGCCCACGGTCATGCCGTTCATCGCTGTCGTTTGAGCGTTGAACTGCTGCACAAACTGCCCGATGTTCACGCCATGCTGTCCCAGCGCCGGGCCAATGGGTGGCGCGGGCGTAGCCTGCCCACCGGGCGCCTGCAACTTGATCGTCGCCGTCAGCTCTTTTGGACCCTTGCCGCCGCCTTTCGCGCCGGGCTTGGCTCCACCTAGTTTCGCAGGGCCAGCATCTTTAGCCACTTCAATCGCCTTTCAGAACCGCGTGCGAACCCCCGCGGTGCAAGCCTACTCCAACTTCTCTAACTGCCAGTACCCTACCTCGACCGGTGTGGAGCGCCCGAAAATCGAGACGATTACCGAGACCATCCCGCGCTTCTCGTCCACCGCTTCGACCTCGCCTTCGAAGCTCTCGAAGGCCCCGTCGGTGATCTTGACCCGGTCGCTGCGCTTAATGTTCAAACCGGACAGACCCGGCTGCTCCTCGGCCTTCTGCGACGCCGCCAGCATCGCGGTCACGTCCTGATCCGGCATGCTCGTGGGCTTGCCGTCCGAACCGATGAAATCCCCGACTCCAGAGGTTTCTTTGATCAGGAACCACACGCTCTCATTGATCGACCCGTCCGGTTCGCACGCCATCTCCACGAAGACATACCCCGGATAGAGCTTGCGCTCCACGATCTTGAGCACGCCGGCCTTCATCCGCTTTTCCTTCAGCGTGGGCACGAGCACCCTACCGATCCGGCTTTCCAGGCCCTCGATCTTGACTTTCCGCTCGAGGGCATTGCGTACCTGCTCCTCTTTGTTGGACGCCACGCGCAGCACGTACCACTTCATTCCCGGAGCGGCCAGCGTCGCCGTCGGCGCCGCGGATTCGGTTGTCGCGGGCGGGATTTCGCTCATTTCTTCAATACGCCGATCAAGGTAAACACAAACTGGCAAACTACGTCGATCAAGAACAGGTACAACGCGAACAGGAACGTGAACAGGATTACCACCTTGGTAGAGCCGATGATCTCCCGCCGTGTGGACCAGCTGACTTTTTTCATCTCGCCTTCCGTGGCGATCATGAAGTCGCTGCTGCCTCGAGACACGAAGGCCACCCACCAGAGCAACCCGAACATCGCGACGGCGAACAGGATGGGAATGCCGGTCGTGATCAGCAGCCGCCAGCCCTCGTCGCCTTCGAAAACCTGAAGGCGGTCGTACAGGAACAGCGCTCCCCAGCCGATCAGCGCCGCTCCCCCCAAAACGGTGCCCAAGCGGGTGTTTTTGCCCTGCTCCGGCTTATACTGCCGGAACCAGGTGATCCCCTCACGGGCCCGCGGCGGGGGCGGTTGCCTGATCTCTTCGTGTTCGTCGGGCGGCATCCGCCTTTCCCTTTCTGCCGTGGCGGTCTCAGCGGGGGTCATGATCTTGGTTCCATCTCGCTAAAGCTTTCCCGCCCCGACAGGTCCGCTCCACCAGGAGCGGAGGGATTTGAACCCCCAACCGCCGGTTTTGGAAACCGGTGCTCTGCCAGTTGAGCTACGCTCCTAACGCCGGGCCGCCGCCTCTGGCCGGCCGGGGTCTACTTCCTCTTGATCTTGTGGACCGTTCGCTTCCGCTCCCGCCTGCAGTACTTCGTCAGCTCGATCTTCGGCGTCCCGCCGAGCACGTTCACACTCGTCCGATAGTTCAGGTCCGAGCAGTCCTTGCACTGCAACCACACGTGTTCGCGCTTTGCCGCTTTCGCCATGCTACTCGATGACCTTCGCTACGACGCCCGAACCCACCGTACGACCGCCCTCACGAACCGCGAAACGCAAGCCCTGCTCCATGGCGATCGGCTTACCCAGCGTCACCTCCATGGCGATGTTATCCCCGGGCATGCACATTTCCGCACCCTTGAGGGTTAGCCCCCCGGTCACGTCCGTGGTGCGGAAATAGAACTGCGGGCGGTACCCATTGAAGAATGGCGTGTGTCGCCCGCCTTCCTCCTGCGTCAGCACGTACACCTGGGCCTCGAACTTGGTGTGCGGCGTGATCGAGCCGGGCGCTGCCAGCACCTGCCCGCGCTCGATCTCCTCTTTCTTCGTACCGCGAAGCAGGCACCCGACGTTATCCCCGGCGATCCCGGAATCGAGTGTCTTGTTAAACATCTCCACGCCCGTCACCGTCGTCTTGGCCGTCTCCATCAGGCCGACGATCTCTACTTCCTCGCCGACCTTGATCTGGCCGCGCTCGATTCGTCCGGTCGCCACCGTGCCACGTCCTTTGATGCTGAACACGTCTTCGACGGACATCAGGAAGGGCTGATCCACATCGCGCTTGGGGATGGGAATATACTTGTCCAGAGCATCCACGAGATCCGAGATGCACTTAACCTTCTCTGCATCCGATGGGTTCTGCAGTGCCGGCAGGGAAGACCCGCGGATCACCGGAACATCGTCGCCGGGGAACTCGTACTTGCTCAGCAGCTCGCGGACTTCCAGCTCGACCAGGTCGAGCAACTCGGGGTCATCGACCAGGTCGATCTTGTTGAGAAACACAACCAGGTACGGCACGTTCACCTGTCGAGCCAGGAGGATGTGCTCGCGGGTCTGCGGCATCGGACCATCCGCGGCCGAAACCACCAGGATGCCGCCGTCCATCTGGGCGGCGCCGGTGATCATGTTCTTCACGTAGTCGGCGTGGCCGGGGCAGTCGATGTGGGCATAGTGCCGGTTGGCCGATTCGTATTCCACGTGCGAAGTGGCAATGGTGAGAATCTTCGTCGGATCACGGCGACCGTGGGCTTCCGACGCCTTGGCGACTTCGTCGTAGGAGATCGCCTTGCCGAGGCCTTTCGCCGCCTGCACCGCGGTGATCGCCGCAGTCAAGGTGGTCTTACCGTGGTCCACGTGGCCGATCGTTCCCACGTTTACGTGCGGTTTGGTACGTTCAAATACACCCTTGGCCATCCGACACCTTCCTCCACTCGCGCGATGGCTCGACGCCGAGCCTCGTGCACACTTGATAACTCGTCCCAGGAGTCGTCGGACGACTCCTCGATATCCTAACCAATATCCTCTCGATCCGCGCCGGAACGCTTGGTGCAAGTGCGTGTCACCAAGGCTGCTCCCGGCAACACGCTGCTAAGCTGCTGACGGGAATCGAACCCGTGACCTCGTCCTTACCAAGGACGCACTCTACCGGCTGAGCTACAGCAGCAACCGCTTGCGTCGCTCAACGCCGAGCCACGGCGCACCCGCCGTCGCTCAGATGGAACCTCTTCCCCACGGGGCCAGCGCCCGCGGCGGACGGGGCCGGGCGTCGCTCCAAACAACCCATCACGTCACACCCACGCCTAGAGCCGGGCAAGTATATCTGTACCTAACGACCTGTCAAACGCAAATCGGCCCAGCGGGACGCCTCCCTGGCCAAAGGACAGCCTACAGTCGCACTGTACATTGGGCATCATCTTATGTCGTTGTCGAATCGTCCTTGCGGGCTACGATCTATGCCGCGCGAGGAGGCCGTGTTCGGTGGAACAGCGTCAATTGGGCAGCAGTGGCATTGCCGTTTCGCCCGTCGGGCTGGGCACGTGGGCGATGGGCGGAACGGTGGAGACGTGGGGTCACGTGGACGACCGCGAGTCCATCGCCGCTGTCCACCAAGCTCTCGATGAGGGCGTCACGTTCATCGACACGGCTCCCATCTACGGCCTTGGCCATTCCGAAGAGATCGTCGGCAAGGCCATCCAGGGGCGCCGGGAAGAAGTCATCATCGCCACCAAGTGCGGGTTGCAGTTTCCCCGCAGCCCGGACGAGCCGCCGCGACGAAGCCTCAGCCGCGACAGCATCTTTCGTGAATGCGACCAGAGCCTGCGGCGTCTGCGCATCGACATCATCGATGTGTACCAGTG
>SBAX01000475.1 GCA_005240095.1 Phycisphaera mikurensis | reverse complement strand
TAACTGGGAGGGCGAGCCTCCCGGCGAGCCGCCGTTAATTCGTCGAGTCCTTGAACATGAACCCCGTCCTTCCAAAAGGGCGGGGTTCTTTCATGATGCGGCGCTGCCGGTCGAATCCATTATGATGGCCTAGCCTCATTCGTACGGCCGCGGGTCCGTGCGGATGGGCTTCAGCCATGACATCGTTTGTCACTCATCTCGAAGCGGCGATCGACGGGACACGGCTTCCCGCAGATCGCGTGCAGACCATCCACGACGGGCGGCCGCTTTGGGTGCGCTACGACCTCGATGCCGTTCGCGGATCCGTGACCGCCGACGACCTCGCCCGCCGGCCGGCAACCATGTGGAAGTGTCGCGAGCTGCTCCCGCTTCCCGCCGGTGTCGAGCCCGTGTCCCTTGGTGAGGAAGCTACGCCCCTTCTGCCTGCCCCGCGCCTGGGCGCACGATTGGGCCTGTCGGACTTTTGGATCAAAGACGAGTCGCATCTGCCCACCGGCTCGTTCAAGAGTCGCGGGCTGGCCATGGCCGTCACTATGGCGGCGCACTTCGGCCTCAAGCGACTGGCCATCCCCACGGCCGGAAACGCCGGCGGGGCCCTCGCCGCCTATGCCGCCCGCGCCGGGCTGGAAGCCTTCGTTTTCATGCCCCAGGACACTCCCGCCGCCAACCGCATCGAGTGCGTACTGGCCGGGGCGAAGGTCTTCCTGGTCAATGGCCTGATCAATGACTGCGCTGCGATCGTACGCAACGGCATGAAGGCCATGCAATGGTTCGATTGCTCGACTCTCAAGGAGCCTTATCGTCTCGAAGGAAAGAAGACGATGGGCCTCGAACTGGCCGAGCAACTCGGCTGGGTGCTGCCCGACGTGATCGTCTATCCCACCGGCGGCGGCACGGGCCTGATCGGCATGTGGAAGGCCTTCGCCGAGCTTGGCACCCTGGGATGGCTGCGCAGCGAGAAGCGCCCCCGTATGGTGTCCGTGCAGAGCGATGGCTGCGCCCCCATTGTCCGCGCCTTCGAGCAAGGCCAGCGATTTGCCGAGCCCTGGAAGGACGCCCGAACCTGCGCCAGCGGCCTCCGCGTACCCGGCGCCGTCGCGGACTTCATGATCCTCGACGCCATCCGCGAAAGCGGCGCCTGGGCCGTGGCCGTGCCCGAGGAACGCATCCTCCCCGCCATGAAGGAAGCCATCGCCCTGGAAGGGGTTTCCATCTGTCCCGAATCCGCCGCCTGCGCGCTGGCCATCCAGCAATCCGTTTGCGAAGGGCGCATCCGTCCCGACGAGCGCGTCGTTCTCTTCAACACCGCCTCGGCGACGAAGTACACGGACCTGATCGCGCCCGAACTCCCCGTCATTGAGGACCCGTCGCGGGTCGACTACCACCGTCTGGCATAATCAGACTTCCCCCAAGGCTCGATAAAATCGCCACTCAACGGAACGCGACAGCCCGCCCGACGCCGGCGCGTGCTTCACCCAATTGTCATCCTCCTGATGTCCGATGAATGATCCACGATCGGGAAATCAAGGACTTTCAAGAGGAGTACGCGCTCATGACGGCACGTTCGGTTCAGATGTGCACCTGCGGGATGCTGGTTCTTTGCCTCGCGGCTCTTACGGGGTGCGGCGGCGCTACGGGCTCGGGGTTGCCCGAAACGGTGACCGTCGAGCTGCCCGACGGCACGACGGTCGAGGTCGATCAGGGCGCGGGCGTGCCTTCGCTGGCCAACACGATCTGGGAACTCTTCCAGACCACCGGCGCCGGACAGTCTCTTCCATTTGTCACCATCAGCTTCGGTCCCGAAGGTGAGCTGGAGCGCTTCGAGAACAACACCATTGCCTCCGAGATCTTCGGCGACACCATCATCTTCGACGGCTCCCGCCACAACACGACCCAGAAGGGCCTGACCTACGCCGCCGCCACCTTCGGGGCGGAGACCTCGGACTCCTCGGGCTTCACCTTCGAGGGTCGCCTCAGCGCCTTCGCCGGCCCCATTCAGGCCGCCGACGCCACCGCCACTGCCGTGGCCACCTACGACCCGGACGACCCCGACACCGTCGTCGGGACCTTCAGTTTCTCCAGTCGCGTCACCGTCTCGTCCGTCCCTGAGGGCGACATCGACCTGGAATTCGGCATCATCGGCCACCGCGTCACCGACTAGCACCCGATTGGATCACCTCGGCCGCCCCTCCCTGAATCGAGCCCAAGGGAAAACACTACCCGTAGGGCTCGGCGGTATTCACCTGCCAATTCGGCTCGCGCGCTCACGCTTGCCCCGATCAGGCTCCGAACACCCGATTTTTCTTGACCCGCTGCGATCGGATGATTACCCTGACCGGACAATTGCTCTTCGAACGGGCCGTCTGAAACGAGCGGGTTTGCCGTGGTGGGTCGGGACGGTAGTGGCGTAGTCATACGCATGTCTTCGCGCGAAGACCGCAGGCAGACCCTTTCCGCATCCTTGGCACGTGTTTCAAGAGCCATCTCCGTTCGCAAAAGTACGCTCCGCTGCGTCGCGGATCGCCAAGACGAGGGTTCGGTCTACTGGGAGGAGTGAGTCATGCGCGTGGTAACAATCGAGAGGAAGTTGTTAGGCGCGGTCTGCGTCTTGTGTTTCGCGGCCCCCGCGCTCGCGGAAGCCCCGCTGAAAGTCGGTGAGAAGTTCGCCTTGGATGTGGATTCCGCGAAAGCGGGCGGAGATCTCGCCGCGGAGCTGACCCCAACGAGCTTGGGAAAAAATCTCCTTGGCTTGACCGATTTGATATCATGATGGCATGAAGAACTCAACACTGTTTCCAGGGATGGAGGTTTCGGCGGTTGC
>SBAX01000408.1 GCA_005240095.1 Phycisphaera mikurensis | reverse complement strand
GCGGGCAAGCGAAGAACTTGATCCGCCGGGGAGCGATCGGAGCCGCGCGACAGGTGGCGAAACGCGGGCTGCCCATGGCCGGCCGGGCCGTGGGTCGGCGGTTGGGTTCAGCCGCGGCCCAACGACTGCAGCGGGCCGGCATCGCTCAAGGCATCAACCCCGACACGATTGCGAACCTGGGCGGCGCCGCGGGGCAATTCCTCGGAAGCCAAGCCGGGGACTGGCTCAGCGGGCTGCTGCCGGCACAAGAATTCGAGGACGAGTTCGAATTCGAGGGCGAATATGAGACCGACGGGGAACTCAGCCCGCTTCGTCGCGTGTACACGGACGCGATGATGGAGCACCTCGGGCACGCGGCGGCGAATGCAGAGAGCGAGGCCGAAGCCGAAGCCTTCATCGGGGCTCTGGTGCCGCTGGCGGCGCGGCTGCTTCCGCAGGCGGCCGGCACGGTGATGCGTGCGGCGCCGAACTTGATCAAAGGTCTGGCGGGCGCGACACGATCCCTGCGGGCGAATCCAGCCACGCGCCCGCTCGTGCGCACCTTACCGACGGCGATGCGTCGCACGGCGATGAACATCGCTCGCCGGAGGGCGCGCGGGCAAAGAGTCACTCCTCAGTCGGCGGTTCGCACTCTCGCCCAGCAGACGGCCCGCGTGGCGGGTAATCCGCAGGCGGCGCTCCAGGCCTATCGTCGCTCCAAGGCTCTGGACCGCCGGCTTCACGCGACGACGCCTACGGCCGGTCCGATGCCCCAGCCGGCGCCGTCCGACGGGATGGGCCAGTGCACGTGCGGTGGAGTCGGGTCAGGGGTGGAAGCACCGCTGACGGAGCCCGCCATGGCCGCGGAATACGAAGCGTACTACTAAACCGAACCGGTGAGGCCGGGCAATGCTCCTGGAGCTTGAACAACCTACCTCCGCGGATTTCGAGGACGAGTCCAACCTCGTCAGCGAGGCTCGCCCGACGCAGCGGCCGACGGCTTTTTCCCTGGGCCCGTGGGTGAAGGCGCAAGGGATCAACGTGGCCCGGCACCTGGCGGCGCTACGACCTTTCCGCCGGGATGAGTTCAGCACAGGGGCGTCGGCGCCCACCGAGGCGCACATTCGGGCGGCCAACGGCCTGATCGCGATGTTGCGGCGAAGGCTGCACGCGCGGACCAAGGCGACCCTGTCGGCGGTCGATGCGGCCCTGCGGTCGCCGACCACCGCGGTCCTGCAGGCGGTCGTCGGACGCAAGGAGGCCGCTCATCGGAAGGTCCAGGCCATCGAGCAGATCTGGGACTTTTATTTCGAGCTGTTTGGACAGCGGCAATCGCGGTTTGGCGATTGGCTGCTGAGCTGCGACCGCATTGCCTTGGACTGCTACCAGTACACGTTCATGGGACTGGGGAAGGCGAAGTCCATCCCCTCGCCGCCGCCGTTTGCTTATATGCGAACAGGATTCTCGCCCGCGACGTACCGGCGGGGGATTCCTCTGCGGCGTCTGGGGCGGCGGCTGAATCCGTTCCCGCTGGTGCAACTGCCGTATCATCGACTGGTCAATCCGTGGACGCTGGGGGCGATCCTGCACGAGGTCAGCCACAATCTGCACAACGAGCTGGGCCTGGCCGTCGCCGTTCCGCGAGCGATTGCGCGAAGATTGACCCGCGAGGGCCTCGGCGAGCACGTGGCGTCGATCTGGACACGATGGAACCGCGAGACGTTTGCGGACATGAGCGGCCTGCTGCTAGGCGGGCCGTGCGTGGTGGCCTCGCTGATGGACGTTGTGGCCCGGGGACTGCGGACGGTGTACACGTATTCTCCCACGGGCCCGCACCCCACGCCCTACCTGCGGACATTCCTGAGCATCGAACTGCTGCGGCGGATGGGGTTTTCGACGGACGCGGACAAGTACCAATCGACGTGGAGGCGGCTGTATCCCGATCCGCAAAGGGGGACGTTTCCGCGAGCGCTTCTGGCGTCGGCACCGCGGGCGATTCCGCTGGTGGTGGACACGATCTGCTATCAGCCGTTCGCGGAACTGGGCGACAAGAGCCTTTCGCAGGTGATCCGTTTTGCGCCCAAGGAGCAGGAGATCATCGAAGAGGCGGCGACGCGCCTGGCGAGCGGCATCGATCCCGGGGTGGTGCCGGAGCGATTCCTGATCGGGGCGGCGCGAGTGGCGCTGGATCGCAAGCACGCGCGCCCCGGGGCGATCACGACCAATTTCTACAAGGAGCTGTCACGGAGGTAGCTCATGGCACTGGAAGAACGATTCAAAGAATTGGTGAAGGCATTTGGCGAGCTTCGCCGCGAGGGGATGGACCTGGTGCGTGTGGCGGACTTGAGCGGTTCGGCGCCCGGTAAGTCGGCGCCAGTGGAGGGGTATGAAATCGCCAGTTTTACGGCGGCCATCGGGCGTTTGCCCGAGTGCCTGCCGGCGGCCGAGGACGCCGCCCACAGGGGCCTTATCGCCGCGGGCTTTCCGGTGAATCTGGACCTGTGCCGCTGGAGCCTGGCTCGGTGTCAGAACGCCCTCGACCAACTGGTGGCGGATTTCTGCTTCGACGTGCGCAATGGGGAGCGGGTTCACAGTTTGCAGAAGGAGACGGCGCGGCTGAAGGTCGGTTGGGAGCAGTGGCTCAAAGCGGTGATTGACTCGGTGGCGCGGTTGCAGTCGCGAGGATGGGAGGCCCAGCGTGCCTTGGCCAGCTGTGCCATGGAAATCGCAGAGCGGGCGTGCGGCGCGCCGGTGGCGATTCATACTACGAACATTGGGCAGCAGGTAACAGCCCCAGAAGCAAGAGAGTTGATCGCGGAAGGAATGACCTGAAAAGCGGCGTTAATGCAAAGAGTCGGAGCGTTGCTCTGGAGACTGGCAAGTACGGTCGGGGGCCGTTTGAGAAGACCTCTTGATAGCGAGGTAGTAACGATGACTGGAATGACGATGGGACAAAGCACCAGAGTGCGGGGGATGGTCCAGCAAACGGCATCAAGGGACAAGGAAAAAAACGGTTCCTCAGGCCGTGAAGGCTTCCAAGGATCATATCGGGCATGCTGTTCCTCCTGTGGGACGAAAAAAGAAACTCCTGAATCTCAGTGCCTGGATGAGGCCTGCTGCGCGACGATTGAAGAGCATTTGCGGAAGATCGTAAAGGTCCTCCAAGGTGGCCCTGCACATACGACCGAGCAAATGACTTGGCTCGACTGCAAGAAAGAGGTGATGCTGGAGCTGATTAGGCGCTTCAAATGTGATATATCGGCCGGAAGTCAGGTGGCCACGCTGCAGCGCATCTACCTTGAGACATGCGCAGTTTGCCGGGAAGCGGGAAGCAGCCTCCCTGCGAATTGGAACAGCATAGGTGAAAGCCTGCGAGAACTGTGTTGGGATATCAAGGCCTGCCTGGGACAGGGCCCTTCCTATCGGCTCCCCATGCGCGAGATGGAGACCGCGGCGCTGGCGTTGCTAGAGTCGATTGGTGACATCGAGCATTGCCTAGAAAAGTTTGGTGTAGTTCCTCCGGTTGAGCCGGCAGAATCGGGCACAGCCGCATCTTCGGAGCAGGGCAAGAAGGCCCCAAGTCTTAGCCAGCAAAAAAAGTCGAAGCCTGCTCCCCCGATTGGATTCGACCTAGCCGCATGGAGCACAAGGGTTGGTCATACACTTGTGTTCTTCAAAGGGCTGCTGTTCAACGAAGAGCCGTCTGAACGTCAGAAACCGGGAGTTCTACAGATCATCGCTGGGATAAACGCCTCTGTCTGCGAAACGGTGACATTTGGGGAGTTGCTCCAGGTTACATCAGGGATTTGCGAGCATGTAGCGACGTTGCAGTGCCTCATTGATGAAGCAGAGTGCTCGGGTCTGGATACCACTCTTCAGGCTCTCCTGGCCGAGAAACTTGCTGCCGTTGCGCTTCATGGCTCCAGGATTCTTCGGGCAGCTCGAAGGTTGACGGTTGAGGAGACTGATTGTCAGGCGGAACTGGTGCGCGCGCTGGAGGCCATGGTCCGAGGAAGCGAAGCTCTCCTGCTTGCCATTCAGCACCCCGCCGGCCCGTGTCCGCAAGCTGATCCTTGTGTGCCTGTGGTCGAGGACTTGCTGGCCAAGTCCGAGGCGGCGTTGGAGCTTGCTTCCAAGCTGTCCTGCGAACACATCGTCACCGCTGATATTGATGATATCGAGACACTGCTCGGCGAAAGCAACGATATCATTCTGGAACTTGCCGAGAACTATGACGTTTTCGACGACGCACCTATCAATCCGCAGGATTTCAACATCTCCTGCTACTCTCCGCGGAGCGAAATCGCCGGTCTCGCCGCAGCAGTGATGACGGCTTTTTGCCAAACTAATTCGCTCAGGGAGGTGGCGGCTGCGGACACGGACGCCGGAGGAGCGGTGACTTCGACCGGTTACACGGGCGTTCGATTTGCATCAATGAAGCGTGTTGGCAATCTGTTGGAGGCCATGGATGAAACCATCTGCGGGGTGTTGGAAGATATCCCAGAGACAACATCAAGGAAGGTCGCCGGACACTTGGCACCCGTCCAAGAGCTGATTGGCAGGGAACTCTTTTTTACACGGCAAGATCTCCCACTGCTTCCCGCCGACCTTCAACGCCAGCGTCTCCAGAACGGCGCGAGGGGAATCTATCACTACGCCGAGATGGCGTTCGCACGCGGGCAGGCAGAACTTTCCGAGCAGACGGACAAGAACAAGTTTAAGGCGGCTCAAAAGGATGTGCAAGAGCAGGTTCGGAAGCTTCTCGCGATGACCGCCTCGTGAGCGTTTTTGCGCACTCGCTTTTGAGAAAAAGGAGTCCCTACGATGACTTTTGAAGAATTCCGGTTAGCCGCGGAGAACATCGCAACGGCGTGGGATTCGCTGGACGATGCGTGCCAGGAGCTTGCGACCGCCCTTGGTTGGAGCACGGCGCTGCAGACCACGGTGCAGGACTGGGCGACGAATGCCGCGACCTTTGCTACGTTCTCGTCCAACCAGCTCGCGACGGTGCGCAGCGCCAATACCATTCCGACTGTAGTCAGCGCAGTCAACGCGATCCTACAGACGGCGCAACCTATCGTCCCATCCGGAAGTCAAACTGCAGTAGCGTATCTGACGGCCACAGAGATAGTTGCTTTCGGCGTGGCTGCGGAGCCGCCTCCTGATGGGACTAGCGTGCTTGGCCAGATCTACGCTTCCACGGATTCGGCGTCGATTGCCGCCGGTGGGATTGTTCAAGCACGGCTGCTCGACCTTCGTGACCTTTTTGATCGCGTCCTGGAGCGTTTGGAGAGCATCCAGTCGATCCCAGCAGGTCCCGCGGCGAGCCTTGCGGACATCGCCAGCAACGTAGGGGACCTGACCACCTATCCCATCCTGACCCAGGAGACGCCACCGAACTGGAATTCTCCGGGGCCGGGCTTCAGCACGATGGGCACATCCAGCGTCGGGCTGATGGTGGAGAACGCGATCAGCAGCGTTCTGGGTCACCGGCCGCGGATGGCCGACACAAAGTCGTTCCTGACGGCCTTGACACAGTCGTTTAAGTGTACGCAAGTCGGAGGCCGGGCGGTCTGTGAATGGGTGGAGCGGGCGGCCGTCGGCACGACTGAACTGGGAATCGCCCTCACCGGGGCGCAGGCGAGTATTTACGAGCGGGCGAAAGACGCTCTAGGCAGGAGCTTGGATCAGCTCCGTATCCTGACGTCCCTCCGATCGGATGAAGACGTGCAGGAGATAGACGCAGCCCGCGTCATCGTGGAAACGGAATTCACGCAGCTTGTCAACGAACTCGGCCTCGAAGGCGGGCCTCGAGCTCAGCGGGTGGACGAACTGTTCCTCCTCCTGATCGACCCCGACACGGCGCCCGATGGCTCGGCACGTACGCAGCTCGGGTTCGAGCTGATTGATCAACCGGGAGTAAACATCCTGACGGTTTCCGATGTCCTGCAAGACCTCGGCTCAGGCGAGGTCGGGCGTCTGGGCGACACGTTGGGACTGATGCGAACATACGTCAACACAATCGCCGAAGAACAGAATCTTACCAACTTCATCGTCCTTCGCGACCATATCGAGAGCCTCTATGCAAGCTGGCAGGAGTTCCGGCCCAACTTCGTGGGCGGGGTGTCGGCTTTCCTCGGCACGCAGTTGGTTCTTCTGCAACGTGCGTTGTCTGTCGTCGGCGAGTCGGTCGGGGCACTGACCAGGGCTATGGATTCGGTGTTCTTTGGTCGCGCCGAGCGGCAGACCGTCCAAGTGAAGTTCCCGTCGGATACAGCGGGCCAGCCCGTGCCTCCGGAAATGAGTGTGGATCAGCTCCTCACTTGGATTCACGGGTATGCGTCCGAGGAGGCTCCTCGCATCATTCGTGATGCCGGGAAACGCGGGATTCGAACGATCGTCCCGACACTGAACCTGTTGCAGCGAAGAATCGAGCGCGGAGCTATTCCTCATCCGGCGGCGCGGCATCCACGTGTTCGCTCGCAAGTGGAGGAACTATCGCGGCAGTTGTCCGATGCGTCCCGGTATGCGCAGGTGGTGATCTAGACTTAGTGCGGTTTGGCAATGAAGGTGGAGGCATCGCCCGATGGCTACAGAAAGAGATTACCAGAGTCTACATGATCGTATCGCCGCACTAAGGCAGACGGTCGCCACCCGCTTGGGTGCGGACTTACTCCAGAATCCCCAGCTTGCCGATGCCCTGAACAAGCAGATGGACGAGCTGCTGGCGGCAGTCGTCACGGAGGATATCAATGCCAAGCCGCCGAAAGACAAGGGTCTGTCGGAGCTGATCGGGCTGGGTCCTGATGCGGCTACGGAGTTGGGGACGACGCGGATTCCGCAGGGCGTGGAAGTCTACGACGAGACCGTCACCAGCGAGCGGATCATCGCGGTCGGCGACCTGTATTACATCTATCAGCACGAGAAGATCGGCGTGTTCCGGGTGATCCGCAAGCTGCAGGAGCTGTTCCGCGGAGGCGCCGTACGCTTGTCGGCGGGGCCTGGGGCGTTTGCGCTGTATCAGTTCGATCGCCGCGAAGTGCTGCGCTACACGACTCGCGATCGGCTCAGCGCGTATCGGCGGGTGTTCGGGTACGGCAGCGCGCCGGTGCCGGCGGGATCGCGTGCGAACACGGACTTCCATCGGCTGTTCACGCACCTGATCAACCAGATCGCCCTGTTCTGGCGTGACAAGCGGATCTCGGACGTGATCCGCGAGCGGGCCAACGACCCGAGCTTCGGGAGCATCGCCATCGTGCGGCGGGCGGGGCTCGACCTGCGCAACAATCTGAAGTTCACGTCGTACGGACATCTGAACGTGCTGCGCGTGGAGGTGATGCAGCTTCTCGACGAGGCGTTCCGGATTCTGAACTCCGACGACGTGAAGCGACTGTTCGGCGCGGACAACGCGTGGGACGTGATCGAGGAAGTGTTGACGCGGCACTTCAACGAGCGACTGGTGACCTCGCCGCGGCAGCGCATGGGCGTGACCGGCCGGGAGATCTGCCGCTGGCTGGCCCAGCCGCACATCCTGCAGACGCAGCGCTCGCAGTTCGAGGCCTTGCTGCTGGAGATCGCGGAAGACGCCGAGGAGTGGCTCACCAGCGCCCAAGCCATGGGTCTGGCGCAGCGCCGCACCACCGGCCGGGTCATGCCCTGGGACCGCACGGCGCCGGACAGGGCGCGGAGGAACGGAAAAGTGCCGGCCGCGACCGCCGCCCGCGAGTTTGAGTTGGAAGAAGAGTTCGAGGTTTGACGAATGTCGCTCTTTGAGGACGAAATCAGTTTCGTCGATCGTGAACAGCCGGAGGGGTTCTGGCCGATCGTTCTTCGCGTCGCCGCCATCGGCGCTCGCGGAGCGGCGCCGTTGTTCCGAGTGATCGGCAGTCGTCTGGCGCCGGCCGCAGCCCGTACCGCCGTCCGCCGCCTCCCCGGCGTCTTCGTCCGCGGAACCTCGCGGCAGGTCCGGGCTTTTGCCCAGAAAGTCGGCGGCCGCCTGGTCGGTCCGGAACGCCACGGCGCCGGTCTTTCACACTACCACCTCATCCGCCCGGGCGGCGACCGTATTCATGTTTGGTTCGGTCGGCGCATCCCGCGCGGCGACTTCTTCGAGTGATGCCACGGTGGGCTGAACGCGGACCCGAAACCGGCTTATGAGGCAAAATCGATGATCACCTCTTCGGCTCAGGAAATGATGGTTGTCCTGCCGGAGCTACGTCGCGGACGGGCGCTGGCCGCGTCGAATCGCGCCGACCCGTGGGCCGGCAGGGCGGGCTTTCCCATGGTGGCGTCGCCGCGCAGCTACATGCCCCCGCTACCGGAGGATCAGGCAGATCTGTTCAACGCCGGAGAGGCCGGTCACGAGAAGATCGAGCAGGACGCCTTGGGCCGCCTGGGTGTAAGCGCGGAGCGCGTTGCCGGTGTCTATTTCGGCAACTGGCAGAGGGACATGTCCCAGGTGCTGGTTCCGGCCTACCACAACATCCTCGGACGGCGCGCGGGTTTTCTGTGTGATCTGCTATTTGAGGTTCTCGACGTGATGGCTGAGGCCCGCTTCGGCTGGCGTCTGGACCGCGTTCGATTCGGGACGTACCGCTGGGAGGAACATATCGACAATCCTCGAGATTTCGGCGTCGCGATCGATCCGCGTAGGTGCGCCCCCTTGGGCATCGATCCTGCCCGGCCTGAGATCGCACCTGACCGCACGACGCCGCCCTTGAAACTTTGGGCGGAGGGGCCCGAGGCGTTGCCCGCGTACCTTCATGTATCACGGCAATATGTCGCACGGCAACTCAGCCGCGTCCTGGCGCTCAGCCCCGCGAGCCGCAGCCATCGCCTCGGGCTGGAGCACTTCGGCAACGCCATGCACGTGGTCGAGGATATGTACGCACACTCCAACTTCATCGAGCTGGGCCTGCGCGCACTCGGACGCAACGACGTCAATCCCATGACCGGTGTGTACCGCGACAGTCGCCGACCGATTCTCGACAGCCTGGGGCGATATCGCCTGACTACCGGCGTATTCCTGCTCGCAGACACGCTGGTGTCCCTGGAGAAGCTGCTCCTCCAACATATCGAGGGTCGGGCCCCGGGCTCGCCGCCATCGAACCTCAATCAGCGTATTGTGCGAGTGCTGATACGGCGTTTACTGGGCGACCGGGCGCTTTCGATCTATGACGGCGCCCTCCAAACTTGGCAGGCAACGGGGATCCCAGGCGCGATCGACGCCGTCTTGCAAGCGATTGGGGTGCGGGATCTTCAAAGACGAATCGAGGAGCTGGTGTTCCGCCCCCTTCGTGCGGCCATCGCGCAACTGCTGCAGCCGATTGTCGAGGCTTCCCGTCGGCAGACGGGCAACAAGCCCTTCAGGGCTCCGATCGGGGCGAACGGGCAAACAGTTTACATCATCGAGACATCGCACTCGCGTCTGGCGAAGGACGATCCGTACCATGTGTACCATGACGGTGCCCGCCGCCTCGCGATCCACGCGGTGCAGGACTTCTGGCGGGAGATGGAAACCCGCTGGCGAGCGGGCCACACCTCCTCAGCCTTCAACTCCACACAGTTTCCGACGTTGATTCGCAGATACATGAATCACCCGCATTCCACGCGAGGCTGGTGGGAGCCGATCCTGCGTAGTCTCGTCGGGCGGGGTCGGCCGATGCTGGGCAGCCGGGCGGCGCCCGCGATCGTGCCGCCGAGCCAACTTAGTCCACGACCGGCCCGTGGGCGGCGTTTCCGCCGTCGCCGCCGCATTCCGCGGCTCCGGGAGCTGGAGCTGTGGTCTTAGGGGGACTGCCGTGCAGGCTGGCACGCCCGGGATTCCATTCGCGTTCGACATGTGCGCGACGTTCCGTACGCTGTGCCGGTTCATTCGTTTTGCCAGAGTCAGCGTTGATCCAAAGCACCGCAACGTCACGGCATGTGCCGACTGGTTGAGAGGCCACCTCACGGCCATCGGGCTTCAAGAAGCTCGGGGGATCCCGACGCCTCGCCACGCGATCGTTTGCGGCGCTTGCATGGAGTTCTATCGAGAGCTGACGGCGAGTGGACGGCAACCGCGGCGATGATCGTGGACTTCCATTGCCACGCGGGAACCGGCGATCGGCTGACATCGCCGTGGACTACGCGGGCGCCATTGTCGAGCTACTTACGGCGAGCGGCGGCGGCGGGCATTCAACGAACCGTGGTCCTTCCGGCGGGTCACAACGACTATGCCGCGGCGAACGAAGAGCTGGCGCGGATTGTCGCCCAGCACCGGCCCCGGCTGATCGGATTCGGCGGCGTCCATGCCGAGCAGGACGCAGGCCGGGTTCAGGAAATCCTGCTGCGCGCCGTGGAGCTGGGTTTCCGCGGCGTCAAGGTCCACTGCGCTGACGCCCGGCCGACCCGCGAAGTCTGCGACGCGGCGCGTGACTTGGGCCTTCCCGTCCTCATGGACGTGACCGGCAAGCCGAGCGTCATCGACCTTGTGGCTCCCGAATATCCGATGGTGATCTTCATCATTGCGCACCTGGGCAGCTTCGTGGACGACTGGCGCGCTCAACAGCAGGTTGTGGACCAACTCGTGCGGTATGCGAACGTCTATGCGGACACTTCCGGCGTTCGTCGGTTCGACTATCTGCTCCAGGCGATTCGTCGTGCCGGGGCAGGAAAACTGCTGTTCGGGTCCGATGGGCCGTGGCTTCATCCCGCCGTCGAGCTTCACAAGATAAGGATGTTGAAGCTTCCGATAGAGGCTGAGTCCTTGGTGGCCGGCGGGAATGCGTTGCGGATCTTGAAAAAAGCATCGCTGGTTTCGGAGAAGTCAGCTCACCGTGCGGCGGCTTGGCGATGAACCGCCAGCCACGGCCCGTTTGCGAAGCGCGCCGTGCCTGCTGAGCATGGCCCTGTCGGTGGTTTTGGGTTCGTTCGCAAACTCGCACCAAGGAAAGTCGGTTCCGCCGGGTTGATCCGCAACACGCATCATCTTGGCGACCATCGCGGCGCGCGTTGCGACGCCCAACTTGGCGAAAATGTGCCGCAGGTGGGTGGCGACGGTCCAACTGCTGATCTCCAGCACAGCCGCGATGGTCTTGTTGGCGTAGCCGATAGCGACCATCCGCGCGATTTCCATTTCCCGGGGAGTGAGGGCTCGAGTGGTCGGTCGTGCCGTCGCCATGCGGCGCATCAACCGATACTGATAGCCGTCTACTTCGACGACCAGCACTTCCGCCTCGTCCGACGCGGTCGCGGGCGGAGCGCTGCCCCGTTCGCAAAGAGCGCCGTTCAGTTCGATAAGCTTCCGGACAAGCCGCTCGCTCGTTTCTTCTTGCGATCGTCGCATGGCCTGCGATCTTGCTCGGCGGCAGCCGATTTGCTGGATCGACACGCTCGTTCTGCGGTGAGCAATTGCTCGCCGCGCCAGCATCGGCTGCCAGGTGCGCGGTCCCGCCACCTACTCAACGCGAGCTCGCCGTGACTGCAGATCGTCCCCACCATGGGCTCAATTGCTCCTTCCATGGACAAAGGCGACCCCAATCCTCCCCGAACGCTCGCGGCGCTAGTAGAACAAGGTAGAGCTGGCGGGAGGCCGGGTTGGTTTCTGTCTTATTAGCTCGTTGGTCCTTCATCTCCTGCAAGTCGGTCCTTCAGGCACCGTCTCTGGGGGTGAGCCGCCCATGACACTCAAAGTCACGCAATCCTCTTCCGCCGGTGGTCAAGAAGGCGACAAACATCCGCCTCAAGAACTCGCAGCGGCTGTTCACGTCGATCTTGCGGTAGAGCCGTTGGAGGTGGCTGTGTACGGTATGCTCGGAAATGCCGATCTGGGCGGCCACCCCGTGTTCGTCCAGGCCGTCCAGGAATCCGTGGGCAATCTGCAGCTCACGGGCCGAAAGCCGCAGTTCGGCAGCGATCGCCTGCCACTCGATCGAAGTCAGCAAGGCGGAAGCGCGCGCCGGACCCCCGTCCGCAAGACGAGGGAATGCGCCGTGGCTGGCCTCCGCGGTGCGATGCATGGACCGGGCCCATCGTAAAGGGTGCCCATCCGTCCCTGACGTGCCACCCGGCAGTTGCCTGGAGCGGGCCGATTCCCTGGCCATATGTTTAATCCCAGAAAACGACGTTCATGTACGCGCGAAGGAAATTTTTTTTAGAAGAATCTGGCGATCCTCTGCCGCTGCAGCTCGCACAGGCCGTCAGAGGAATTGCCCATTTTGACACTGTCTCAAGCGGTGGCTGGCCCCCCATCGCGTGCCAAGCCGGTCCCCTGTTGACCGTCTCGCTTGCCTTCGCCGAGCAGCGAGACTTCCCCGACGCCAGTCGAACTGGGGCTCGCGACGCCCAACCCGATGGTGAATCGGTTGCAGTTCAGTCCATTCCCTGTAGCGATCGCTGTCGATTGCGAACGTCGCAATGCGGGCGTGCCAGCCGTCAGTCACCTTTATAGGCGTAGCCTATATGGGTGATACGCCACTGGAGTTGGCATCCCCTAGCGCCCCAGGACTGGTACAACTAGCAGTACAGCGCAAGGTGGGCTCAAGAATTTGAAGATCGACGAACGATAACTCCTGCCGGATCAAGGGTTTCCGGT
>SBAX01000370.1 GCA_005240095.1 Phycisphaera mikurensis | reverse complement strand
CGGTGAAGGCGCCCGGCTTCGGCGATCGCCGCAAGGCCATGCTCGGCGACATCGCCGTGCTCACCGGCGGCACGCTGATCAGCGAAGATCTGGGGATCAAGCTCGAGAACATCACCTTGAAGGAAATGGGCACGGCCAAGAAGGTGGTGATCAACAAGGACAACACCACGATCATCGAGGGCGGCGGTAAGAAGTCAGACATCAAGGCCCGGTGCGACCAGATTCGTGCCCAGATCGAGAAGACCACCAGCGACTACGATCGTGAGAAGCTCCAGGAGCGCCTGGCTCGACTGACGGGCGGTGTGGCGGTGATTCGCGTGGGTGGTGCGACGGAGATCGAGGTCAAGGAAAAGAAGGACCTCGTGGACGACGCCTTCCACGCCACGCGAGCGGCGGCCGAAGAAGGGATCGTGCCCGGCGGCGGTGTGGCCTTCCTGCGGGCCATCATCGCGGTGACCAAGGTACGCGTGGCCGCGGACAGCGACGAGAAAGTTGGCGTGAACATCGTTGCCGACGCCCTGCGGGCGCCGACGCGGCAGTTGGTGAACAACTCCGGGCGCGACGGCGACGTGGTCGTCGAACAGATCCTTGAGAAAACCGGCAACTTCGGCTTTGACGTGCGGGCCGGCGAGTTCACGGACATGGTCAAGGCGGGCATCATCGACCCGGCGAAGGTGGCGCGCGTGGCCCTGGAAAGCGCCGCCAGCGTGGCCGGCTTGATGCTGACCACCGAGGTTCTGGTGACCGACCTCAAGGACGAGGAAAAGAAAATCGAACACGCCGTCCGATAGGATCGGCAGCGTCTGAAGGTGAATGGTCTGGAGCAAGGGCGGACGCCGCGCGTCCGCCCTTTGCATGACGGCGGGCCAGACGCGGAGAGGTTAGCTCGTGCGAGAATCCTTTCTCGCACCTAGAGGAGTCGCGGGATGGGAATCCCGCGGCGGTGGTGCCGAGAATGGATTCTCGGTACAGCGAACACGGGAAACATTTACCCTCACCCCATCCCTCCCCCTAAGAGGGAGAGGGGGTAACAGGTATGCCTGTGGCGACTTCTTCCAAACGCGATTACTACGAGGTTCTCGGCGTGCAGCGCGACGCGACGCCGGAGCAGATCAAGAAGGCGTACCGCCGGGCTGCGCACAAGCACCATCCCGACCGTAACGCCGGCGCCGACGCGGAAAAGCTCTTCAAGGAGTGCGCTGAGGCCTACGAAGTCCTCTCCGATCCCACCAAGCGGCAGCGCTACGATCAGTTCGGGCATGCGGGCTTAAGCGGGGTGGGGGTGCACGACTTCTCGCACATGGGTTTCGACGACATCTTCTCGATGTTCGGCGACGTGTTCGGGATGAACTTCGGGGGTCGCCGAGGCCGGCGGCGGGGCGCCGATCTGCAAACGGAGATGGCCGTCACGCTGGCGGAGGTGGCCAGCGGTACGGAGCGATCGTTGCAGTTTTCGCGTGAGGATTTCTGCGAGACGTGCGGCGGCACCGGGGCGGCGCCGGGATCGCAGCGGCGGACCTGCGGGACGTGCGGCGGCTACGGGCAGGTAGAGCAGACGGGGGGCTTAGGTTCGCTTTTCGGGCGGGTGATCACGTCGTGCCCTACGTGCCGGGGGCGCGGTTCGACGATCGTCACGCCGTGCAGTTCGTGCCGGGGCGGCGGGCGGGTGATGCGCGAGCGAGTCGTGACCGTGCGGATTCCCGCGGGAATCCACGACGGACAGGCCGTGCGTCTGCGCGGCGAGGGCGAGCCCGGCGAAGACGGGGCCGATCGCGGCGACCTGCACTGCTACATTCGTGTTTCACCGCACCCGTTCCTGGAGCGCAGCGGCAACGATCTCGTCTGCCGCATGCCCATCAGCTTCACCCAGGCGGCGCTGGGCGCGATGGTGGAGGCGCCGACGCTGGCGGGCAAGGCGGAACTGAAGATCCCCGCCGGTACGCAAACCGGACAGGTGTTCCGCATCGCCGGCGCCGGCCTGCCCGACCTTCGCTCCGGAAGAAGGGGTGACGAGCTGGTCCAGGTGACGGTGGAGATCCCTAAACGGCTCAACAAAGCCCAGGAAGCGCTGCTTCGCGAGTTCGCCAAGACGGAGGACAAGTCGGTGATGCCCGAGTCGCGGGGCTTTTTCGAGCAGCTGGTGGATTATCTGGGAGGCGGCGCCAAGACTTAAAGTAGCGGTCGGACATCCTCGGATGAACGAAAGATGAAGGGCAACAATCAAAAACCTGAAGCGCAGGAGCCGGCTCCAGCCACAGGAGACCATTCGGGAGAAGGCCAGGGCGCAAGTGTGGTGGCCACGGCGCCGGGAGCCGGGTCCGGCGACGACGCCGTGCAGGAGTCTGCGTCGGAACTGCGGGCCAAGGTCGAGAAGCTGGAGGACGGTCTGCTTCGCGCCCGTGCGGACCTGCAGAACGCCCAGCGCCGGGCGACGACGGAACGGCTGGATGCGGTGCGCTATGCCAACGCGGAGCTGATAAAACCCCTGCTGGCCGTGGTGGACGATCTGGAACGAGCCCTGTCTACAGCGGACAAGCCCAGCGGGGCGAATGCGTTCGTCGAGGGCGTGCGCCTGGTGCATCAGAACCTGGTGAAGGCACTGGCCGACCACGGACTGGAGACCATCGACGCCTTGGGCAAACCGTTCGATCCCACGCTGCACGATGCGCTCATGCAGCAGCCCAGCAGTGATAAGGCGCCCGGTACGGTAATCGAACAGGTGACCAAGGGTTATCGGCTGCGCGGGCGGGTGCTTCGTCCCGCGCGGGTGGTCGTGGCGAAGGCGCCGGAAGGAACTGTGGAGCTGGAATTGGGCAACGGAATCAGCGAATAGGTCGTGACGGGTCGTTCAAGCGCCGCCCACAAGGGTGGCGCTATGGCTGGGATTCTGCAAGATGCCGACGTACGAATACGAATGCACCTCCTGCGGGGCGGTGTTCGAGCTTTTTCAGCCCATCACGGAGCCGCCGCGGCGCAAGCTGCGGAAGGGCGACCCGCGCCCCTGCCGGTGCAACGCCCGTGTGGCCCGTCGCATCGGGACGGGCGGAGGGATCATCTTCAAGGGATCGGGGTTCTACGCCACGGACTATCGAAGCGACAGCTACAAGAAGGCCGCCAAGTCGGAGACCGACGGCGGCAAGAAAGACAAATCGGCCTCAGAGTCCGGCTCGGAAAAGAAGGCGGAGTCGAAACCTGCCAAGAAATCGTCCGGGGATGCGCAATAACCCCTCTCCATGCGAGGGAGGCATGTTTAGCGTGAGGAAGACCGCAGGCTGAAAGCCTGCCCTACAGTAGCCTTAGGGCAAGCGCAGCGCCGCGGCGTACTCAAGATAGACCACACGCTAAAACACGTACCGAGGGAGAGGGGAAGGGGTGAGGGTAAAGACGTCGCCTGCCCGAAGGGGCAAGGTCTGCAATGCCCACTTTCGAATGTCCCACCTGTGGTAAGGTCACGAGCGTCAATCGCGCGGACGAGGCGCCCTTTCGTCCCTTCTGCAGCTCGCGCTGCAAGATGGTTGATCTGGGCCGCTGGCTGGACGGCACCTATCGCGTGAGCGAACCGGCTTCTCCTGAAGACATCGAGCGAGCGTCCAAGCCTGCCAAGTCCGAGGAAGCCGAGCCGTAACTTGCGGTCTTTCGCCATCCCGCACGGACAAGCAGACCTTGTCCGTGGCGCCCGCCCTTGCCACGCCACCCATCGAATGAAACGCTGAGCCCCAGAAGAGCCGGGCTGAGGACAGCCCGGCTCTGAATCGGCAGGAGCATGGCCCTTCCACATGCGCGAGGCTCCCGGCGCGCCGGGATTTTGCTAAACCCGCGGCTCGCCTGCCGCTCTTAGTTGTTCCCACCGCACAGACTCGGATTGGCGGCTTCCACAGACTGGGTCACGCCGTCGCCGCAGCAGTAGCGCGCCGAGGGCTTGCCGTCGAGGCGCGAGGCACAATCCGATGCGCAGGAATGGCAGTCCTCGCCCGCCTCGCACACGCCGTTGCCGCAGGTGAACGTGGCCTGGCATTCCACGGCGGCAGCGCAGTCGGAGTCGCTGCAGTCCGTGAGCCCGTCGCAGTCCTCGTCCGCGGCATCTGAACAGTTTGATTCGCTCGGCGGCGGAGCGCCGCAATCAAGGGCGCACTGGCACCCGGTTTCCACGCCTTCGCAGACGCCATCGCCGCAGCACGAGGGCGTCCCGGGCGTGCTGGTGCAGGAGTTTCCGTTCGTGGAGCAGCGACTGTCGCTGCAGCCGACAGGATTGACGCCGCCCTGCCCGCAGCAGTAGCGCCCCGGCTGGGCGCCGTTCTGCTTGCCATTGCAGTCTGCCGGGCAGCTCAGGCAGTTCTCACCCGAGGCCGTCTCACACACGTTGTTGCCGCAGACATTTCCATTGCCGGCGGGGCAGTCGCTCGCGCAGTTATCGCAGTCCTCTTCACCGTCGCAGACGCCGTTGCTGTTGCAGATGAGCGGGGCGCAGGCGTCGGTGGCTTCGTCGCAGAGCTGCCCCGGACAGGGGTTGCTGCCGGCCATGCACACACCGCCGCTGCACGTCTCGCTGCCGTTGCAGAACAGGGCGTCATCGCAATCGGAGTCCAGCGTGCACCCGCTGCCCGCGCTCAGACACGTGCGCGAGTCGCGGAAACTGGTGATCACCGGGATGCTGTAGGTCGGATGGAACTGGTTGGAGCAGGTGATGTACGGGTTCATCGTCCAGTTCGTCGTGCCGGCGCAATCGCAGTGGCCGGCATTCCAGTTGTGCCCCAGTTCGTGGGCGGAGAGGTCCGTGGCGCAGGCGAAACTGCCGCAGCAATCCGCCTGCACGACGGAGAAGCCGTAGCTGCCGCAGATGGCTCCCAGCCAGGCGATGCCGATAACGCTGCTGTCGATGTCCTTGCCGGTGAACAGCTCGGCCGTGTCGCGTTGGATGTTGCCGTGATTGTTGAGCCAGTGGGTTCGGAACTCGTTGAGCAAGGTCTGGGAGTTGGTGGCCGAATACGGATCGGGCTCGGCGACGCGCACGATGATCGCGGAGATCGTGTGGCGGATGTCCACGTCCCGTTCGTATTCGAGGTTCAGACCGTTGATGATGGCGTTGATTCGATCTTCCACGCCGGAGACGGTGCCGTAGCGGTTGTAGAACTCCACGTCTGAATCGCAGGCGATCTCCGCGATACACAGGCCGGTCCCGCAGGCGCCCGTGGAAGCCGCCACGGAGCTTTCCACCTGAGGCTGCAAGCGCATGCCGTCGTGCGCGTCGCACTTGGCCATGGAAGGAAGCACGTCTTCGTTGCGATACACGGCGTGCAGGTTGGCGGCAGCTCCGGGAAGGCGATTCGCCAGTGGCTCGACCCAGTAGCGGCTGCCGTCGGCCAGCAGGACCTTGACGTGTAAGCCATCGTCGCCGTAGAAGGCGGCGACCATGCTGTCGGGGTGTCCCGCCACTGTGCCGCGGTAGGTGCGGACGGGACCGGCGGGGACTTCGCCGAAGGTCCCGTCGCCGTAGTGAACTTCGACCCGATAGTCGGCGGACCGCACGGCGTGGGCCCCAAGTTCAAGCTGCGCCGGCTCACTGCCCAGAGGAACGCTTATGGACAGCTGGTCGGCCGGCGCAGGGATATCCAATGCGGCGAGCTTGCTGTCTCGCAGCCCCAGCGCCTCATTGACCTGCTCGCTGGTAATCGGCGGATACGGCGGAGGATTCGGCGGCGCCGCGTCCACAAGGGACGGGGCAGCCCCGATCAAACAACAGCATGAAGCGACCGAAAACGAGACGACAAACCGACGTGTGGCGTACGCCTTCTTTCCCATGATCTCCTCCTAAGGGCCTCAGGGAATCTCAACCTTCTAACGCTGTGGGGAAACGATACGATATCGCCGATCGCTGCGCGGATCGCAGGCTTGTTTTCCGCATCGCTACCGGAGCGGATGTTTATCAGCCGTGTGTTTTGCCGCCGGCGTCTGCTTTGCAGAGTAGGACGTGACATCGTCCGCGTTCCATCCCCTGCTTTCCCTTAGCGGGTATCCCTTGGTGGCGGCTCGGCGGGAGCCTCGCCCTCCCATTATCAATCTTGAGTCTGGGCGCTGCTTACGGCTCGCGAAGGGCGCTGATCACCGCGATTCGGGAGGCGCGCAGGGCGGGCACCCAAGCGCCGAGGATGCCGATCACCAGCACCGAGCCCAGGGCACAGATGAGGTTGGTGGGGGTGAGGTGGATCTCGAAGGCCAGGGTGGTGAAGGTGCTGGCGCCGAACATGTCCTTGGTGTTGCCGGCCAGTCGCAGCCAGGCGATGCAGCCGAGGCAGCCGACCACGCCGCCGAGCACGGAGAGGAACATGGATTCGAGCACGAACCCGGAGAGGATCTTGCCGCGGGAAAAGCCGATGGTGCGGAGCATGGCGATCTCCCGCGTGCGTCCGGCGACGAGCGAGAACATGGTGTTGGCGATGGAAAAAGCGGCGGCCAGGGACATCACGATGACCAACACGCGAACGATAAAAAGGTAGACCTGCATGTTCTTGGTCTGCTCTTGCCAATACTCGCCCTCGGTATGGGCCGAGAGCTGGATGGCGGGGCCCTCGATCTGGGTAAGCACGGCCTGGGCGTCCGCGCCGTTCTTGAGCCGCAGGGCGGCGGAAGAGTACATCGTGCGGTTATAGGCGTTCATGAGCGAGGGCAGATAGCCCCAGACTTCGCTTTCCGCGGGCCCGCCGTCGGCAGTGAAGAAGCCGACCACACGGTAGCCGCGGTTGTTGCCGTAGCCGAGTTCCAGGGTGTCGCCGATCTGCAGTCCGCTGAACTGCCGGGCGGCCGCCAGCCCCACGATGACTTCCTGGGCCCCGGTGCTGAACAAGTTGCCCGTGGGCTTCACATTGGTGTGCACCTTGAAGGCCGTGGGCGTAACGCCCCGTAGCGCCAGGTTGCTCCACGTTTTGCCGCCGTCGCGCAGGCGCGGGCGAGAAATCTGCACCACCATCTCCGGGCTGATCAGGGGATCGTTGCTGCCCGCGTCGCGGGCTACGTCGGTGAGCTGATTGAGCTTGGTGTAGTCGTCCACGGGAATGGCGCTGTTGCTCTCCGAGGTCGAGCCGCGGCGCAGGACGATGATCTTCCGGTCATCCTGAGCCTGTGACAGCGAGGAGCGCAGGGCAGTGGCGAAACCCATCATCCAAGCGAACACGCCCACCACGGCCGCCACGACCAGGACCGTCAGCAGCGTGGTCGTCTTACGCACAAACAGGTTCTTCCAATGATAGGAAAGCGGCAAGGCCATGGCGGGATGATAGACCGCAAACGCAGAAACGCAAAAACGCAGAAACGCAGAAAAAAGGACCAAGGCGAAGGCCAACCGTCCTGTGCCGGGAATCCTTTCTCGGCACCAACCAATCGGGACTCCCATCCCGCGTGCGTTGATCGCGGGCGAGAGAATCGTGGGAAGGGATTCCCACTTGGTGGGTGCGAGAAGGGATTCTCGCACCAGGTTGCGGGTTCAATCGACAATCGACAATCGAGAATCGACAATGGCGCGGGTGAACGCCACGGTTGTGCATTCGATTCAGATCTACCCGCTTTCCATTCCCATGCGGCGGGAGGTGGCGCATGCTGCGTCGCAGCGGAAAGTATCCGAACCGATCGTCATGACCGTCGAGTTGCGCGACGGCCGGACAGGCTACGGGGAAACTCTGCCGAGGGCTTACGTTACCGGAGAGACGGTGCAGTCGGTGCTGGCGGCGATCGAAAGCATATTTGTGCCGGCGCTGCTGGAGTTTCATCCGCAGTCCTTTCCGGAGGCGCTGGAGGCTATTGAGGGGCTGCCGTGGTTTGACGAGCACGGTCGGCCGGTGGCGGCGGCGCGGGCGGCGGTGGAGCTGGCCCTGCTCGATGCAGTACTTCAGGAGTATCAGCGCGATCTCGACGCCGTGGCGCAGTGGATGGGCCTCGCAGGCTTCGGCAGGCCGGGAAGCGTCGAGTCGGTCCGCTATAGCGGAGTGCTGGCGGCCAGCGACGCGCCCTCTACGCTGCGGCAACTGCGGTTGATGTACTGGGGCGGACTGCGGCATTTCAAACTGAAGGTCGGCATGGAGGGCGACGTGGAGCGCCTGGAAGCGGTCGCCCGCTACTTGCGAAATCCCATCGCCCGTGGCCGGGCAAGCCTGCGCGTGGATGCCAACGGGGCCTGGAATGCGCCGCAGGCCATCGCATGGTTAGAGCGAACATCGAATGTTCCCATTGAGGCGATCGAACAGCCCCTGCCACGCGGGTGCGAGGAGCAACTGCCTGCCCTGCGCGCCATTCGACCGGCCAAGGTCATTCACGACGAATCGCTGTCCACGATGGAGGATGCGAAGCGGCTCATTGAACTGGGTGTGGCCGATGCCTTCAGCATCCGCATCAGCAAGTGCGGTGGACTCTTGCCGTCATTGCGGTTGGCGGGGCTGGCGCAGCGCGAGCACATTGATATTCAACTGGGATGCATGGTGGGTGAGACGAGCATCCTCTCCGCCGCGGGGGTGCGGTTCTTGCAGGTCTGTCCCGGCGTGCGCTGGGCGGAGGGATGTTTTGGCGCACTACTGATGGCGGATGATGTGGTGACAAAGTCCGTGCGTTTCGGCCTAGGCGGCCGAGTACCGAGGCTGCCGTTTGCATACGGCTTGGGTATCCGCGTCGAGGGCTCGCGACTGGAACGGTTGTCACAGAGTGGCGTGAAAGTGTTCAACCTGTAGCAGCGAGCCGTGGCGCGCATCAAACCGAGCAGACTGCAGGTTCCGGCGCCGATACGATCTCTCAGGCCGCTTCAGCGGCCTTTCCCGCCGAAGGCGGTATTAGGCCAGGCGTTTTACGCCTGGTCCGCGGTCACAACCGCCCCCTCTTTCTCCCCCCCGTTCTCAGCCCGTTTCAACGGGCTTCTCGCGGTGAGCGGGGCTGAGGCAGCCTTGAGTTTTTGGCTTGCACGCCGGGAATGCGACAGCTTACAATGACCCTGCTCAACTGAGGGTAGTCTGCGTTCCGGAGAAACCGCCTATGCCGCGCTGCACATGTCCTTGCGGGGCCCGCTACAAGGTACCGGAGACCAGTCTGGGGAAAAAATCCAAATGCAAGAAATGTGCGGCGGTCTTCACGCTGGAGGCCGACGAAGAAGGAATCCTGGCGATCGCCCCGGAGCCGGAGAGCGAGCACGTGTCGGCCTTTGCCATGGAGGCCCAGGCGGCGGCACGATCGGCTAAGGCCGCGGCGGCCCGCGCCCATCCCGAGGAGCAGGAGGCGGAACAGCGGGCGCAGGCTCCGGTGCGCAGCGTGGTGGAACGCTCCTACGCTACGGATGTATTATGGACGTTTCTGTTCCCCTCTTCGCCGAGCAACCTCATCACCTTCATCGGGGCGTGCGCGGTTAGGGGCATCCTTCTGCCGCTGGCCATGATGGCCCCTTGGATCATCGGGTTCATTTTCTGGCTGGTGATCCTGGGATGGTATGCCGGATTTCGCTTCGAGGTGGTGCGGATTGCGGCATCCGGTCAGGACAACCTGCCGAGCATCGACTTTACGGACGATCTTTGGGGCGACGCTATCGAGCCGTTCCTGAACTGGATCGAGAGCTGGGTGGTGGTGATGCTGCCCGCGGTGATCTATCTTGTCGTCTGCATGAATCGAGGGACGATCACTGGGATGGATCTATTTCAGATTCTTTTCGGCGGACTGGACACTCTTCTGGCGACCGGCAAGGACGAGCTGTGGTTACTGTCGGGGCTGGTCTGGGGCGGGCTGGCACTGTGGCCGATCGTGGTGCTGTGCATCGCCCTGGGGGGACTGGGATCGCTGGCCCGCGTGGACCTGATTGCGACGACGATCCTCGCCACGCTGCCGGGCTACGTGCTGACGCTGGCGATGGTGGCCAGCGCGGTCGCCTTGCAGGAGTTTCTTCTGGGAAGGATCGCCGGCGGCGCGGCGGCCGGCGCCGGAAGCGGGGTAAGCGGCTCGCCTGCGAGCGTCATCGGGGCGGGCCTCGCGGTATACGGATTGCTGACCTGCCTGGAGGTCTACATCGACATTGTCGTGATGCGGCTTATTGGGTTGTACTACCATCACTTCAAACGCAAATTCGCCTGGGAATGGGAATAGAAAGCAGCGACAAGCGACGGAGCGACGAAGCGACGAAGGAGAATCCCCCAGGGAGGCGAGGCTCCTGCCGAGCCGCTCTTCCGACCTAGAAGATGACCACGGCGGCGATGGCGATGGCGCCGAGGATGATGCAGCCTATGGCGTAGTCGTGCCGGGGCTGCGGCGCGTATTGGGCGGCCCAGCCGGGCAGGCGATGGACCCGAAAAACAGCGCTGCCCAGGAGCGCCGCGACGGCCCCGCCTATGGCGGCGGCGGCACCGCACAGTTGGCCCATGCAGGTGCCTCGCAGACCCACGCGCACGGCGGCCGTGACCAGCGCGGCAACGGCGAGAACCAAGGCGCTGCGGGCCCAGTCGTTGGCGTCGCGGAGCTCCCCGGCGACCTGCTTGATCCGGGCCAGTTCCCGCTGCCACTCGCCGCGGACGAAAACCCGCCCGCACTCCGAGCAGCGGTTGGTGGGCGCTCCGGTGAGGTTGTATCCGCAGGCCAGGCAATACGGCGGCCAGAGCAGGTCCTTCCGCTCCCCGATCATGCGCTCGAGCTCTTCGTAGCCGATGGTCACCTTGCGGATTATACGACGCCGTAACGTCGTGGGCACGCCGGTCAATAGCCGCGACGTGATATGGCTAGGCATCGTCCATTACATCACGGAGGTCGCTATCGGCGCATTCGATCGGATTCGTCTGCCCCCGGCAGTCATCGCCTGAGACTGCTGGCAACGGCGTGCGGATGTCACTACGGCGAACACCGTCCGCACTTGTCGCGGCAGAAGCCCTGCGTGTTGCAGGTGCCCGTGGTGCACGTCCCGCCATCGCACTGGCTGCTGTTGTCGCAGGGGATGCCCGGACGGGTGCCACCGACGCACACGCCGCAGTGCTTGTTCGACGTACACAGCTCACCCGCACGGGGACCGGCCGAGCACGTCTGCAGGCAGAGATTACCAGCAGGGGCGCAGGGATTGGTACCGCTGCACATCGTAGTGTTGCAGACAACCGTGGACGGGCACGCACACGGACCGGCGTACGGATAGGCCCCCAACTTCTGGTTGGCCACGATGGCCTGGATGTCCAGAGCGTCCACGTCACGGTTGAGGTTCGGCAGGTTCGGCTGAACCTGAGCCTCAATG
>SBAX01000175.1 GCA_005240095.1 Phycisphaera mikurensis | reverse complement strand
TCGCGGCGCCGGGCGAACTCACTTCGCCGCGGCTCGGCCAGGTGCCGCCACTCGTTGGTGTACACCGCCGCCGCCGAGACGCTGTCCGTCAGCACCCGCACGTGTGCGGCAATCACCCGCCTCAACTTTTCGACGGTCACCAGATCGGACCGGACGATGGGCTCCACGGCCGCAAAGAAGCGGTCCGCGGCCGCCGAGAGAATCCCCCACAACAGGTCCTCCTTCGTCTCGATGTGGGCGTACAAGCTGCCGCCCTGGATCCCCAGTGCGTCGGCAATATCCCGCACGCTGGTGGCCTCGTAGCCCCGCTGCGAGAACAGCCGTTCGGCCGCTGCCAGAACCTCTCCCCGACGTTGGATTGCTACATCTGCCGCCACAATTCCACCTAACAAGCGCTTGCTTTCCAGAGTTATCGTACCATCATGGATGCGATGCGTCAACCCTAGAAACGGCCACTAGCAGGTCCGCGTTGCCGGCTGGGTTATCGCAGAATCGAGGGATATCATCCCTCGATCAGGTCGCCCATGGGACTCCCCACAGGGGCGCGGAGGGGAAACGCTCGTGAAGAACCGTCGAATTTCTTTCCGCACAGGCGGACTCACCCTATCTTTGTTCGCCGTTGCGGCCGTCGCCGAGCCCATCGCACTGCTTCCGCCGGGCGGCAAGCCCGGCGATCGTTTCGCCGACAGCGTGGCCCTTTCCGGCGGCCTAGCCGTGGTTGGCACGCCGCTGAACGATACTCGCGGCCTGGACGCTGGCGCCGCATATGTCTTCGTGCGGGATTGCGCCGATTGGGAACTGGCTCAGGAGTTGCTTCCCGATGATCCGGAGCCCGGCGATAGGTTCGGAGCCTCGGTGGCGATACAGGATGACCTCATCGTCGTGGGCGCGGAAGGAGTAGGTGGAGGTCAGGGCGCGGCGTACGCCTTTCGGCGAAGCGGGACAACTTGGACTCAGGAGGCGAAACTGCTGCCAGACGAAGCCACCAATGGATTGTTCGGACATGCAGTAGCGATCGACCAAGGGATCGCCGTGAGCGCCCGGGAAGACGACGACCAAGGAACCGACGCCGGGGCGGTGTACGTATTTCAGTTTGACGAAGGCTGGTCACTCCAGCACAAGATCAGCCCCACCGACGGCGAGCCTTTCGACCTGTTTGGCACTTCCCTAACCCTGCGTGGGAACTGCCTGGTCGTAGGCAGCCCCTTTGCCCGTGGCGTGTCCTCGATCCCCGGCGCAGCTTATGTCTACGAGTGGCAGACCGAACAGTGGGTGTTTCAGCAGAGGCTCCTCGCCTCCGACGGTGCCGACGGCGATGGCTTCGGTACTTCAACGGCCGTAAGCATGGATACGATCCTTGTGGGCGCGCCGCTGGACAACGCTCCCGGCTCACTGACCGACGCAGGCTCGGTCTACGTGTTCCGGCAGGTTGCGGGCCTCTGGACCGAGGACAACAAGCTCCTCGCCCCGGTACCGAGATCATTCGATCATTTCGGCCAGTCCGTGGGCGTCGATGCCGACGTGCTGGTCGTAGGCGCACCGCGGGAAGCAGATGATGCCCTGGGGGGCTCGGGTCACATCTTCGTGCAGGCAACCGAGGGTGACTGGCTGCTCGACTCCTCCATCTCTTCAGGCAGCAGCGGCGTCGAATTCGGCTGGTCGGCCGGGGTCTTCGGCAATCATGTAGCGTTCGGCACGCCGCTCGAGCAGGCCGGCGCCGCCTACGTGGCCTACGTAGGTCCCGTGAGCTCAACCGACTTCAACACCGATGGCGACACGGACCTGACGGATTTCGTGACTCTTCACGACTGCGCCTCCAGCCCCGGCGGCGGGCTGCGATCCGGGTGCACTGTGGCGGACCTCGACGCCGATCAGGACGTCGATCTGGCCGACTTGGCGGTATTCTTGAACGCCGCTGCCTGTGCCCCATAGGAACCGAGCCGGAAGCTACACGAACGCTGCATTGCCGGAGCACGTGCATCTCGTCGCTCTCCGCGGTACACTGCCCTGATGCTTCGCCACGACCAGCTCGACGTCGACCGGGCGATGGTTCTGGTCATTGACCTGCAGGAAAAGCTTCTGCCGCTGATCACCCAGCGGCAGGCAATGATCCTCGGCGCCAGGAAGCTCTTGCTCGGCTCGGCCGTCTTTGACCTGCCCGTGCTCGCCACCGAGCAATACGCAAAGGGGCTCGGCCCGACGGACCCGCAAGTTCGCGCAGCCTTGCCGCGACAGGCGATGGTCCTCGAGAAGCCCACCTTCAGCGCCTGGGCCGATGACGGGGTTCGCACGGCCATGCTCAGCACCCAGCGGACGCAGGCGATTCTCACGGGGATCGAAACGCACGTGTGCATCCAGCAAACGGCCCTGGACCTGCGCTCGCGAGACTACGACGTGTTTGTCTGCGCTGATGCCGTCGGCTCGCGAGGCCCGCTGGACCATGAGACCGCCCTGCACCGCCTGCGTCAGGCCGGGGTCTTCGTGACCACCGTGGAGAGCGTGTTGTTCGAGCTGTGCCAGCGCTGCGATGCCTCAAGATTCAAAGCCATGCTCGAAGTCATCAAAACGTTCCCGCCGACCGCCGCGACATAGGGCTCCGCGATACGCCGCCTGCTTGATGGACTGCCTGCGATGGCCTGGGATGACGACGCCGACGAAGAATGGGTCGATGACGACGAGTCCGACGATGACCTTCTCGAATGCCCCTCGTGCCACCGTAAAGTGCATGAGGACACGCAGCAATGCCCCCACTGCGGCGATTGGATCACCCCGGTGTATCCGGGCAGCCGATCCAGGCGCTGGGCATGGGTGGCGGTGGTCATCCTCCTCATCGTGTCGTTTGCCGTGTGGAGCACCGTGCGCTAGGTGAGGTCGGTGCCGGTGTTCACTTGCCTTCCGAGGAATCTCGACGGTAGGCCACGAGCGTTCGTCCGCTGCCCGGATCCGAATTGAACTCCGTCGGCCGACTCTTACCCGGCGCTGCGCAACAAATGCTAAGCGAATTGCCGTCGATCGTGGCGATTCCGAGCGCCGTCTGCCCCTTCAGTTTACCCTCAGTGTACACAAAGTCGACCGCCCATGGATCAGCGACCACGTCGATCGCCATGTTGGAGGCTTTGGTGACTCCATCTGCGCCGAGTTCCGTGGCTTTGCCCTCCGCGTCGAGCACGAGCTTGATCTTTGAGGCTTCATCTGTCTGGGTTCCATCCCGCATGCAGGACGTCGCCTGCCACGTGCCAGCCAGTTCCTTGCGAGCTGCCTCGAGCAGTGCGTCTTGAACGGTCTGCCTCTCGCGCTTGAGCACCTGCATTACCAGTCCGCTGCCGGGTGCGGTCACGAACTCGCTCGGCCGATTGCCGCCGGCGTATGGCCCGCAAAGCTTGAAAGTATCTTCGTTCAGCTCATAAATGCACGTGAACGTGACGCCCTTGGCCGCGCCCCGTATTAGTGTCGAATCGTACTGTTTGGGCGTCTTCGTGGCATCGATCTTCATCATCCCGTGCGTGAATCGCGATCCTTGCATGATCACGAAGCGACCGTTCTTCAGGATGATGACTTTGTTCGTGGCGAACGGCAGCTCCGGTCGCTTGGCGCCGTCGACCTCGACCATATCGAAGCGCCAGACTCCCTCCATCCGGGCGGCATCCTGGCTCACCGCGCTTTCACCGTCCATTGCCCCGAGAACCAGACAAAAAACTGCCACGATCGATAAACTACTCATGAACCCACGCCTCCAGATTCCGGGTCCAACCCCGCAAAGGGCCATCGATGCGCGGTCCGCAACGCGATCTTCGCATGCTTGGAAACAACGACACCTACCGTTACAATCCGTCGGCCCGCCGGAATTGTAGTGCAGGTGGGGCAGGCGTCATAGTACGAAACCTGTTTTTGGGGGTGTAGCTCAGTGGTAGAGCAACGGCCTTTTAAGCCGTAGGTCTTGGGTTCGAGCCCCAACGCCCTCAGTCTACTACGTCCATCTGAAGTAGCGCAAGGCCAGGACAAAAGAAACCAGCCCGTAGGCGGCCAGAATCAGCAGGGGCACACCCTGCGACGCCAGCGAAGCCCCATCGGTGATCACCGCGCGAAGGGCGTTGTTGAGCTGTGTGAGCGGCAGCGCCTGGATGAACGGCTGGAGCACATCGGGGAACCGCTTGGAGGAGAAAAAGATCCCCGAAAAAATCCACATGGGCAGCATCACCGCGTTCATCAGTCCGGAGATGGTTTCGATCTTGCGGGCCCTGCTCGCCAGGAACAAGCCCAAGCCGGCGAAGCTCAGTGCGCCCACGCCGGCTACGACCGCAATCGCCAGCCAGCTCCCCTCGATGGCCACGCGGAACAGCATCCACCCGGTGAGGAGCAGCAAGAGCATTTCCGGGACCGTGAACACCATCCGCGAACCGATCAGCGAGAGGAAGAAGTCCCGCTTGCGCATCGGCGTGGCCACCAGACGCTTGAGCAGCTTGCGGATGCGCATGTCCACGGTGACGAAACCGATGCCCCACAACCCCCCGCCCATCAGGTTCATCCCCACCAGCCCGGGAATGAGGAAGTCGATGTAGCGAGCGCCGCGCGCCGTAACCTCCACGCTCTTGATCCCGACGGCATCGCTTCGGCCCGCAGCCCGCTGGATCGCTTCATCCACTTTCAGCCGGGCCAGAGCTGCCTCAGGCCGTGTCGGATCGGCGTGGTACTCAATGCCCTCCCCATAGACGATGGCAACCGCCGCCTCTCCCTTGCGGATCCAGGCTTCACACTGCGCCGCCGATCCGACGAAGGTCTGAAAGGCCGGATCGTCCTCAAGTGTCCGGCGGATGTCGCTCAGAACGCGGGCGCCCTCAATCGCCACCTGCACCTTGTCCGGCGGCTTGGTTCGAAAGGCCACCCCCAGCCCGATGGTCAGCAGCACCGGAAAGCCGTACGTCCAAAAGATGGCCTCCGGCTCACGATAAAACATCCGCATCCGGCACAGGAATAACTCCCAGTTTGGCGAGTAGCGCTTCATGGTCCTTTGTCCGCCAGTTCCTCGGCCGTGAGCCGCCGCCCCGTCAGGTTGACGAAAACATCCTCCAGGCTCACGTGACGGGTCGTCAGCCGCGTCAGCTCCAAACGGTGCACACTCAGACGAGCAACCAATGCTGGGATGCACTCGTGGGGCGCGCCAACGGTAAGCCGAAAACCGTCGGAGTCCAAGCGGCAATCGCGCACGCTGGGCAGGTCGCCAAACGCTTCGACGCCCGGAACAGGACCGTGACTGTTCTGCACCGCAAAGTCGATCACGTGCTCACCGCCGATACGCTGGATCAGCTCCGCCGGCGAGCCGACCGCAATGACTTTGCCCCGATCGACAACTGCCACCCGATCGCAAAGCCGCTCGGCCTCATCCATGTAGTGAGTCGTCAGCAGCGTGGTCCGCCCCCGCTCCTTGTGCCGACGGACGATGTCCCACACGTCGCGACGCGACTGCGGATCGAGCCCGGTAGTGGGCTCGTCCAGAAACAGCAGCTCAGGTTCACCAACCAGGGCGCAGGCCACTGCCAGGCGCTGCTTTTGCCCGCCGGACAGTGTGTCCAGCCGCGCATGGCGTTTCTCCGCAAGCTGCACCACATCGAGGGTCTCCATGGGATCGTTGCCCCGATGATAGAAACTGCGAAAGAGCCGCAACGTCTCCGCGACGGTGAGCTTGTCCGCCAGACGGGTCTCCTGCAGAGAGATGCCGATCCGCTGCCGCAGGGCCTCGTCATCAACGCCCCAGCGCATGCCCAGCACCTCGACCTCGCCGGACGTGGGTTCCAGCAGACCCTCCAGGATTTCAATAGTAGTCGTCTTGCCGGCGCCGTTGGGTCCCAGCAGGCCGAGGCATTCGCCGGACTCCGCGGTCAGCTCGAGACCCACCAGCGCATCGACCGGCGCCTGGCCACGAGTCACGTAGCGCTTCCGCAAGTCACGACAGACGACAGCCTGCGTCGCGTTACTCATCAGCACACTCCCGGGACGGATTCTACGACAAATCGACGACCCCCGCATGGATCATCAGCAACGGTTATTGGGGTTGTCCCCCTCGGGAAGGCGGTACGGCAGAGCGCCTAGGGTTGTGTGACGCCGTGAAGTGCGGGCTCTTCTCGGATCCGACCGATGAGCCGCAGGAGTCCGTCGAGAATGGTGAGCGGATGCGGGGGACAACCGGGAACGTACAGATCGACGGGGAGGATGCCCTCCACGCCGTTGAGAACGTCAGGACTATCGCGAAACGGCCCGCCGCTGATCGCACACGCCCCCACGGCGACCACGATGCGGGGCTTGGGCACGGCCTCATAGGTTTCCAGCAGGGCGTGATGCATGTTTCGAGAGATCGCACCGGTCACCACCAGTCCGTCGGCGTGCCGGGGCGAGGCGACAAACTGAATCCCGAAGCGGGACAGGTCCCAGCCCACCGTGTTCAGCACGTTCGTGTCCAGGTCGCAGGCATTGCAGCTCCCTGCACAGACCTCCCGGAGCCGTAGCGCCCGCCCGAGCACGCGATACAAGTCATCCGCCATCCTCTGCGCCAGCCTCATTTCCCCACTCGACAGCACAAGGTCTTCGCGCCGTGACGCGGCCATGCGATAGTCGCGGGAGTACCGCAGCGCCCCATCCGGACAAGCGTCCACGCATTCCGTGCAGAAAAGGCAACGCCCCAAGTCCAGCTTGGGCGCGCCGTTGAGTGTGATCGCCCCCGTGGGGCAGGCCGCGGCGCAGTCGCGACACCCCTCCGCACACTTTGCCGCATCGAGGACCGGCCGGCCTCGGTAGCGGTCCGGTAGTACCGGAAGCTCCAACGGGAACTTGGTCGTCCGGTGTCCCTGCCGCAGGCGTGTTTTGAGAATCCGGATCATCTTGGTTACAGGTCATGCCCCGCATAGCTGAGGTTGAAGCTCTTGTTGCACACCGGGAAATCGGAGATCGCCACGCCGCGCAGGGCCAACGCCAGCCCGAACCAGTTGTGGATCGACGGGTCCTTGACTTTGAGGAAGGCCAGCTTGCCCGCCTCGTCGGTGAACGCCACGTGCATGGATTCACCCCGCCAGGTTTCCGCCATCCCCAGCGCCATCGCGTTCGGCCTCAGTCGCCCGATGGGCTCGAAGACAGGCCCCTCCGGCTTGTTCCCCAACAACTCCACCAGGAACTCCAGCGATCGCTGCACCTCCAGCCAGCGAACCGCTGCACGGGCATACACATCTCCCGTGGTTTCCACTGCAATGGGAATGTGGCTGAATTGGAAGACCCCATGCGGATGGTCGCAGCGCACGTCCCGCCGCAGGCCGCACGCTCTCGCCGCCGGACCCACCATGCCGATCTCGTCGGCCCGCTCTTCGCTCAGCTTGCCGGTGCCCTCGAAGCGGGCCAGCACCGACGACTGGGAGAACATCAGATCGAGCACTTCAAGCGTCTCCCGCTCCAGACGGCGGAGGCGTTCGCGCATCGAGTCAGCCATAGTCGTGGAAATGTCGAAGCGCACTCCGCCGGGACGCAGGAGGTTGCGCCCGAAGCGATTTCCACAGATCTCCAGCGTCAGATTCAGATACTCGCCGCGCAGCCGTCCCAGATAGGCTGAAGCGGGCAGGAACGCCACGTCCGTGCACAAGGCCCCCAGATCGCCGACGTGGTTGGCCAGCCGCTCCAGCTCCAGGGCGATCCCCCGCAGGGCGGATGCCCGCAGGCTCACCCGCGCACCCGCAAGAGCTTCCAGCGCCGTGCAATAGGCCAGGGCATGCCCCACGGTGGCGTCGCCGGCGATCGTTTCCGCGACGATCGCGGAGCGCGTGGCGTTCGGATGCAGCAGCAGTCGCTCGATGCCGCGATGCTGATAGCCCAGCACAACCTCCAGGTGCAGCACTTCTTCCCCATGACATTGGAAACGGAAGTGGCCGGGCTCGATGATGCCCGCATGGACCGGCCCCACCGCCACTTCGTGCACCTCCTCGCCTTCCACGCGATAGAACGGATAGTTTCCAGGAATCGGCTCACTCGCCTCGAACGGTCCCCACGGCGCCGCTGATCCGTCGTCGGTGCCGTGATATCGCAACGGCTTGAGCCACGCGTGCCCCACCGGGAAAACGCCGTATTGCTCCGCAAGTTCCCGCTCGAAGGCCTGTGCCGCCGGCCAATGCGCGGTCACGGATGGGTACGTGAGCTTCCCGTGCGGTAGGTCCGCAGCGCAGACCTCGATTCTTGCGTCCGTGTCAAATGCGAGGAAAGCAAACAGCCGCACGCCCCCGTCTGGCAGACGGCGCCCAAACAGGTTCGCCAGCCGCCCGCCGCGCCCCCGACCAGCAAGCATATGCGAAGCGAAGTCGTCAGCGTCGACCAGCGGAATCGACGAAACGTCCACCGCTTGACCTTGCCGCAAGGCCAGCCACCCCGGTCTCGTACCGTTCACGGGTGCACCTCCGGTTGTTCCAGGGCCGCGATGGCCTGCGCCTGCGGGCGAGCGATGGACTGGGCCGCCTCGTCCAGTGCCCTGCGGACCGAATCAGGCTGGTAGACGCCCAGGCCGAACCCAAGGCCAAGGAGGACGGCGGCCGCCGAAAGCATGACGCCTCGACGCCAGCGAGGCTCCGTGCCCGTCGTCGCAATCATTGACTCAGCCTGCGGCGGGTCGCCGAATACCACCGGCAGCATCGCCGTCATCACTCCCACGAAGACCACCGCCAGAGTCGTGACGAACAAGGCCAGCACCCACCACTGCCCCTGGCTCGCCGCCGCGAGAATGATGCCCAGCTCGCTAAAGAACATCCCGAACGGCGGAAGACCGCACGTGGCGCAAAGAGTCCCCAGCAGCAGAACTCCCGCCACCGGGCTGCGGCTGATCGTTCCCCGCACCAAGGAAATCCGGTTGGTTCCGTGCAGCCGCCACAGAAACCCAGCCAGGAAGAACAGGGCGCCCTTGTTCAGCATGTTGTGCATGGCGTGGAGCATGCTCGCGTAGCTGCCCGCCACACCCAGCCCAATCCCGACCACCAGAACCCCCATATGCTCGACGCTCGTGTAGGCCGCCAATCGGCGATAGTCGTTGTTGCCCACGACAAACACCGCCGCCGTGGCGATTGAGAACAAGCCGAAGGCAATCAGCCAGAAGCTCGCGAACTCCGCCAATCCCGCCGCGCTGCACACCTGCACCACCCGCAGGATGCACACAAACGCGCCTAGCGTCATCCCTCCGGCCAGTAATGCCGCCACCGGCGGTGGGGCTTCCCCGTAGGCGTCCGGCTTCCAACTGTGCAGAGGCGCCAGCCCCATCTTCGTCCCGAATCCAACGAGGGCCAGCAGGAACCCCGACCGGAGCCACACCGGGTCAAGGCTCTCCGCCCCACGAACGAGCTCAAGCACGGTGAGCGACACCGGCTCACCCACGCCGGTCGTGGACAAGGCAACGCAGAAGATGCCCAGAAGGGCCAGAGCGACGCCCACAGAGTTCATCAGCAGGAACTTCCACGTCGCCTCCAGCGCCCGGGCCCCCAGCCGGAAATAGATCAGCGGCGTCGCGGCCAGAGAAGCCGCCTCCAGAGCCACCCAGAGCAGTCCGAAATGCTGGCTCAGGCACACCATGCTAAGCGCCGCCAGCAGCCCCAGCATGCACGCCAGGAACACACGCTGAGAAATCAGCCGCTTGCGGTGGTACCCGACGAAATACACCGACGTAACCGCAAACAGAACGCTGATCAACGTCAGCATGAGATGTCCGAGCGGATCGGTCCCCAGAAGATCATCGGCGGCAACCCGCTCGACGCTCGTCCACGACCGAATCACAACCGCCAGGTGCGTCATAGAACCCGCCACCAGGGCCGACAGGCGCAAACCCGACGTCGGCAGGACCAGGCAGAGGGCGCCGAATAGAAGCGGGACGGCAAGCAGCAGCAATACGGTCAACGTCATGCCTCCCGAAGCTCATCAAGCAAGTGCGTGTCCATGTGGTCGAATTCACGGCGAATGTGATAGACCACGATGGCCATGATGAACACGCCCACGAACAAGTCGAGCAGGATGCCCATCTCCACCAGCAGCGGGGTCTGCTCAATCAGCAGTAGCCCAAAGATGAAGATCCCGTTCTCCAGAATCAGGAACCCCACGACTTGAGTGATCGCTTTGAGCCGGCTCACGAGCGTCAGCAAGCCAATCAGAACCGTAGACAGCGACGCCGGCACGATCAGATTGGAAACCGGCTCCCGCGGCACCGGCAGCCGCGCGGTGATCGCGAAGCTCACCACGACCAGCGCCGCCCCGAGCAGAACCGATGCCGTAAAGCCGATGAACGGCTCGATCTCCCGATGAATCTCCCCCGTGCGAATGATCCGCAGGAGGATTGTCGGGATCAGCACGACTTTGAGTGTGATGGTCCCACCCGCGATGACCAGGGCGTGCATCCCAGGCGCCTGCCCTTCGAAGGTCGCCGCGGCCAGAGGAAGAAAGGCAAGCAACAAGCTCTGCAAGGCGAAAAACCTAACCGTGGTAGCCAGACGACTTACGGTCAGCATCCCCAGGTCAAGGAGGATCACCATCACCAGAACCAGATCGGTCGCCGTTTCGACACTCATGCGTGAGTCCGATAGAAGGTCAGTACCGCCGCCAGGCCCGACAAGACGAAGGCGCCCGCCAGGAGCAGGGAGACACGCTGCAGCCGCAGACGCGCCAGGCTTGACTCGATCACGCCGACCAGCATCGCCAGCACCGCCAGTTCCACGACCCGCAGGGGCGCATCGATCCACAGAGCCCAACTAGCGTGCGGTAGCGCCGCGTGTACCAGGATGGACCCCAGCAGCAGAAACTTCAGCGCCGCGGCATAGGTGATGTACGCAAAATCGGGCCCGCTGTGGTCCAGCACCATCACCTCGTGAATCATGGTGAGCTCCAGGTGCGTCGCGGGATCGTCAACCGGCACGCGGCACGTCTCCGTGAGCAGCACGATCAGCAGCGCCGCCACCACCAGCAACATCGCCGGCGCCACGTCCCCCCACGCCGCCTGCAACGGAGCCCCCAGCATCTCCGCCAGCGAAAGACTCTTGGTCGCCAGCGCCAGGACCACGAACGAAAGGAACAACGCCGGCTCCGACATGGTCCCGAAGGTCACTTCCCGCGACGCGCCCATGCCCTCAAAGCTGCTCCCCGTGTCCATCGCCGCCAGAACGGTGAGCATCCGGCCCAGCGCCAGCAAATAAGCGATCAGGATCACGTCTCCGCCGAAGCCCAGGAGCGTGTCGTCGGAGAACACGGGAATCAGCGTCGCGGCGCAGAGCAACGCCGCCAGGTTCACGATCGGCCCCGCCCGGAAAACCCACGTCGTCGTCCGGCTGTAGACCACCCCTTTGCGAAGCAGCTTCATCAGGTCGTAGTAGGGTTGCAGCCACGGCGGCCCGTCGCGCCCCCCGAACCACGCCTTGGTCTTGGCAATGATGCTCAGCAGCATCGGCGGCAGCGCCAACACCGCGACCGCTTCCGGAACAGCTCCGATAGCGCGCAACACCGTCACTGCGGGGCTCCTTGCATGACGGAGATGGGCGCCGAATGGCCCTCGGCGCCGGGTGCGACCCACACTTCGATGGCAAACACCACCAACAGCGTAAAGGCGATGAATGCCACATACACGTGTATGCTGCCGCGGCGTACTGCCGCCGTGGCTCCCACCACCACCGCCACGAAAGGTCGCAGCCGTTCAGAGGCCCTCGCCGACCGCCGCTCCATCGCGGGCTCGCCGGTCCATGACAACGTCTGGATCATCCGCGAAACCCTGGAAGCCGCCCGAAACAGAGGCGCAAACAGGTCCTGCTCGGCCATGTCCACGGTATGAGATTCCAGATGTGCCGCCTCGGAGAACACCGCCGCCGGCGCGTGCAACCGTCGCTCCGGACACAGAAGCGCCCGGAAGCTCGACAGCAGGGACCACGCAAACGACGACGCCGTGTATTGCATCCGCGGCGTCGCGGCGGCATACCCGCAACCCCAGGTCGCCACCGGTGAAGGCAGCGCCACTGCGTTCTTCTGGATCAGTCCTCGCCGTACCACCGCCAGGGTCGCGATCAGGCCGAAGAAAACCATCGCCAGAAGGCTCAGCCGCCCCGCGGGAGCCAGCACGCTCGGCAAGGCTCGTTCGAACTCCATCGGGCCAAGGTCGGCGATCACCTGCACGCCCGCGCCGGTCAGGGGCACGATCAGCCCCGGCAGCACGCCGATGGCCACGCAAAGGACCGCC
The DNA here is from genome assembly GCA_005240095.1 of Phycisphaera mikurensis. Lineage (GTDB taxonomy): Bacteria > Planctomycetota > Phycisphaerae > UBA1845 > UBA1845 > SBAX01. The sequence goes on along the minus strand of SBAX01000175.1, from coordinate 2,336 downwards.
AACACGCCCATGCCCGCCCGCATCGCCCCAGGCGTCGCCCGCGCCACACGTGTCCCGGTGCGTTCCTTACCCAGGAACACAACTCCGAATACCTTCACAAAACACGCCAGCGCCAGTCCTCCCATCAAAGCCAGCGACACGACTCCCAGCGCCGAAACGCCCGCGGACAGGCGCGGCACGCTCCGCGTGCCTTCGAAGAGTGCCCCATACACGATCCACTCACCCACGAAACCGTTGAGCGGCGGCAGCCCGCAGATGGAGATCGCCGCGAGCAGGAAAAACGCCGCGTTGACCGGCGTCTTCCGCGCCAGCCCGCCCAGACGATCGATCTCCCCGGTCCCTGTGGCCTGGATCACCGCCCCCGCCGACAGGAACAGCAGCCCCTTGAACAACGCATGGTTGAGCACGTGCAGCAGCGCCCCGCCGTAGCCAAGCGCAACGAGCGCTGGCTTTCCCAGTGCGCCGCCCAGCATTCCCATCCCGATGCCCATGCCGATGATCCCGATGTTCTCCACACTGTGATACGCCAGCAGCCGCTTGAGATCGTGCTGCGCCAAGGCATAGAGCACACCCAGCACCCCACTGACCACCCCGAAGGCGACCATGACCAAGGCGCAGGTCCTCGGAAGCGGCGGCAGCCAACTAAGCACCCGCAACAAGCCGTAGATTCCGGTCTTGATCACCACGCCGAGAGCAGGGCCGACACCGGAGTCGGCGCCGCCGGGTGGGCCACCGGCAGCCACACGTGCATGGGCATGAACCCCGCCTTTGTGCCGAATCCCACCAGCGCCAGGAAAAACACCAGGACACCGGTAGTCCCGCCGAGGGACGCAGATCCCGCATCGAACGCCGCAAACCCCGTTTGCCCGCACTTCACCGCAAGGATCCCGAAAACCGGCAGCACACAGAGCGCCGTGCCCAGATGTGTGGCAATCAAGTACATCCAAGCCGCGCGCCGCACCTCGGCCTCGCGATGGTGAAGCCCAACCAGGAAGAACGCCGCCAGCGTCATCGCTTCCCAGCCAACCAGGAAAAGCACCGCGTCAGCCGCCGTGACCACCAGTACTAGCGCCGCAACCAGCAGACACAGGAATGTCGAGAACGCCCCCACCGACCCATGCCCGGTGTCCTCGCGCATGTAGGCCCACGAATACACGGCCACAGCCAACGTCACGATCGCGATGCTCGCCAGGAACCACGCGGAAAGTCCATCCAGCGCCATCTGCGCCGAACCCAGCGGCATGGGCCAAACCAGCGTCGCGGACGCGTCGCCGCTCGTCGCAAGCATACGAGGCAACGCGGCTGCCAAACTCGATATGGAGCCGAAAACCAATGCCGTGACCCCAACGAGGAGGCTCGCTTGCGGTCGTCGCACGAGCACGGCCGATACGGCCGCGCCGCCAACCAGCACCACGAGGCTCGCCAGAACCAAGGTCATGGCGCTCGACGCTCCCCCTGTACTCGCAGATCGTCAGGCCCGGGATGCTCGACGGATGCGCCCACCGGAGACAAGGGCGCGCCGCGGGCCCCACCCGAGGAAAACGGCCCCATCCACACTTCCACTGCGAACACCAGCATAAGTGCGCCAACGATGTATACGAGGTAGAGCTGAATCCGCCCATGCTGGAGCGGCCAGAGACGTTCGCAGGCTCGCGCGATCACGCCAAAGAGCGGTCGATACGCAAAGCGAACAGCCGCATCGTCCGTCGTCGTGGCCAATCGGTTCTCCTGCGCGAAGCACTCGCTAGACAATCTGGCTGCTCGATGGGGCCGAACCAGGTGGCGGAAACTCTCCAACAGCTTCCACCCGAACGATGATCCCGTGTACTGCATCCGCGGCGTAGCACGGGAGTACCCGCAGCCCCACGTAGCCTGTGAGGCCGCCGCGAGCCCGGGAATCGCCAGCTTCCGGCGAACCCACACCAGGATCGCGCCCAGCGTCACAAGCAGGACGAACACCCCGCTCACCCAAGCCAGCGGCGCAAGTAACGTCTCGAACGTCATCTCACCCTCGAGCGGGCGCCCCAGCAGCAACGTCACCGGCCTCATCAGCATGCGCCCCAGCCATGGAGATCCCAGGCCGACCAGAAGGCATCCGACAGCCAGTATCGACATTCCGGCGACCATCGATACCCGCGCAGGATGAACCGCAAGGTCGGGGGCTCGCGGCTCTCCCAGGAACATGATCCCGTACAGCCGGGCGAAGGCACTCAGGCACAGTCCGCCAATCAGGGCCAAGCCCGCCGCCCCGATCGTGCCCGCCGCCGTAGCCGAAGGCGATCCGCATGCCGTGGGCCTGCCAGAGGTGCCCGAAGAGGGCGTTGCCGGGCAAGGCG
>SBAX01000369.1 GCA_005240095.1 Phycisphaera mikurensis | reverse complement strand
GCGGCTCGGCAGGAGCCTCGCCCTCCCTGTCCTCCTCGGGGTAATTGGTACTTGGTAATTCGTAATTCGTTCTTCATCCCGCCGCCCCGACCACGTAAGCCTTGCCGTTGTGCAATTCCCGCGATGACCGCTCGAGGAGAATGTTCGCCATCGTGGTCAGCTTGCGACGAACGCTGCCGTCGAACTTCCGATCCCCGAGCTGCAGGACGATGCCGCCGATGAGCGAGGAATCGATGCGCTCCAGCAGGTCCACCTGTTTTCCCGTGGCCGTGGCAATCCGCTCGCGAAGACGCACGCGCATGGGGTCACTGAGCGGTGCGGCCGTACGCACGTGGAGTTCCACGCGGCCCATGGCTTCCTCGTGCAGCAGATGAAACGCCTTGGCCACCTGCCCGATCAGGCCCAGCCGCTCATTGCGGTTGAGCACCTGCAACGAGTCGACCAACACATCGCTGTACTTGCCGCGAAAGAGCTTTTCGAGGGTCAGCTTGCGGCTTTCCATGTCCACGGTGGGCGAGTCGAGGAAGAGTTGGAACGCCGCGTCCTTGGCGATGAAGTCGGCCAACCCGCGCAGCTCCTTCGCGACCAGGTCCACCTGTCCGGTGGACTTGGCGACTTCGTGGATCGCCGTAGCGTACACCTTGGCGATTGCCGACTCTTTGCCACCCGTGCTCGCCATTGCTTTCTCGTCCCCCTCTCCCCCCGGGAGAGGGGCCAGGGGTGAGGGCTTCACCCTCGATCCCCATCTTGGCCCGCTGGCCTGTCGAAGCCGCGCGGCGCAAGCCCGCGGTCAGGTCACCGGGCTTGCGCCCGGTGCTCTGATCTCAACGCCTTGCTGCTTCTTCCAGTTCCCCCAGCGACTCTTCGATAAGTCGTTCGTGCTCGCGGGGGTTGAGCTCCTTTTGGATGATCTTTCCGGCGATGTCCGTGGCCAGCTTGGCGCTGAGGGTATACAGCTCCTTGACGGCCGTGTCCGTAGCGATCTGAATCTCCCGCCGGGCACGCTCCAGGATCGCCTTGGCCTCGGCCTTGCCGTCCTCTTCGATCTTCCGCCGTAGGGCCTCGGCATCCCGCCGACCCTCTTCCACGATCGCCGTCGCCTCAGCCCGAGCCGCGATGATCTTGTCCGTGTACTCCTTCAGCTTCCGCTCCGACTCCTCCCGATCCCGCTTGGCCTGCTCGAGGCTGTCCCGGATGAAATCCTCGCGCTTCTGCAGGGCGGCGAGAATCGGTCGAAACGCAAAGCGACTGAGGACCAATACAAGCACCACGAAGACCGCGACGGTGAAACCCGCTTGCCACAAATCTACTTGAACTGGATCTCCCGAGCCGTGCTCGGGTTCTGCCGCTAACGCCGAGCCGGCAAGGGCGCAAATCGTGGCCGTCACGCTGAAGAGCTTGCGCGAACTGAGTGTCATACCGCCGATCTCCGTTATGCCTAGCGCCTGGACTAGTGACCAGCAGCGCCGCCCGTAGCCTGGATCGCCGTCACCAGCTTGCCGCCGATCTGCATACAAATGATCAGGGCGAAGAAAGTGAACCCCTCGATCAGCGCCGCCGCGATGATCATCGACGTAAAGATCCGGCCGCCAGCCTCCGGCTGCCGAGCCTGGCTTTCCACGGCCGCCCCGGCAAGCTGCCCGATCCCTCGCGCCGCGCCCATCGTCACCAACCCGGCGCCGAGCCCCGCCCCCAGGAGGGCCAGCCCATTGCCGTCAATCAACACCGTTGCCAAGACTGGCATCAATCCCATTGTCATTGTCACAGACTCCAGAAGGTTCTCCAACTCTCAAACGGAGATACACCCGGTCCTAGTGTTCCGGGCTGACCGCCGCGCCAATAAACATACACGTCAGGAAGGTAAAGATGTACGCCTGCAAAAACGCCACGAACAACTCGAGACAGCCTAATGCCGCGCAGCCCAGGATCGTCGGTACGGCGATGGCCCAGTCGCCCAGGTGACGCAGGGCCGGCGCGAGCACCAGCAGCGACGCCAGCACAATATGTCCGGCCATCATGTTTGCAAACAAACGAACGGCGAGAGCGAACGGTTTGACTGCTGCGCCGATCAACTCCAGGACAAGAAGCGGCAGGAAGAGCAAGACTCCGATGAATCCTGGGATGTGCGGGACGAAGTTGTACCAGTACATGACGAAGCCCAGGGCGGAGGCTGTAATCGGATCCCGCCCGTGGTGACGCTGGTGGTGGTACTGTTCGATGATTCCGGAGACGTGGATCATCACGAACGCGACGGCCGCAAGACCCGCGGTCACGGACAACCCTGCCGTTGCCGTGCCCATCACGTGCCCCTTGCCGAAAACAAGCAAGGCCAAGGGATCGAGCGGTACCATGCCCAGCAGGTTGTTGAACAGAATGAAGAAGAAGAGGGTCCACAAGAAGGGAATGAAGCGATCCGTATGGTGGTGAAGCGCCGGATAGGCCACTTCCGTGCGGATGAACTGCATGATCGCCTCGAACAGGTTTCGGGTTCCGGTAGGCACGAGGGGGTATCCCCTGGCGATCGCGGGAAACACCAACAACATGAGTACCCCGGACACTACCAGCATGAGCATGTGGTTGGTAAATGCGAGAGGGCCCAGGTCAAAGAGCTTGTGCGGAAGCACATGCTCCATGGGGTCCGCGGCCGCAATCAAAGTCATCCAGCTCACGTCGGCGCCACCTGTCCTTCTTGCTTCGTCGGGGTATGCAATTCCGCCACGATGATCGATGTCTCAACTGCCAATAGCGCCACGTAGAACGCTACCATCCAGATGCAAATCGCACTCGATTCCCAGCGGCTGATCGCCAGGAGCGCCAACGTTGCGCCGCCCGCTCCGATGAGCCGGATGAGGATGCCCAGTAGTGCCGCCTGTGCCATGTACTCTCGTTTGCCGCGACTTGCGACTTCGAGGGGTACCGCCGCGACCCAGCATGAAAGTACGTTGACGATCGCGGCCGCAATGATCGGTGCCGACCCCCACGCGGGCACCCAGCGCTGGGTCACGAACCAGGCCAGCCCGGCGAGCAACGCCGCAACCGCGAGGGTCAGTGGGCATACCTTGGCTAACATGGATCCCCCGAATCGGGCTTTCTTGGTTTGTCCAAGTCCTTCATCATTTTTTCGCCTTCTCGCGCCAGCAGGTAGATGCCCCCGATCAGGCCGATGCCTGTGCCGGCCATGAGCCCCCAGGGCTCCCAGCCCCACCACTCGTCGGCCTTGTAACCAAAGTAAGCGAAAACGCCGACCATCGCGGCGAATTCGAACCCCACGCCGGCGTACTTCAGGTACTCCCGACCGGAGGAGCCTTTGGAGGCCATTGCAGGGGGCGGCCGGCGACTTCGTGCCAAAAAGCACAAAGTTCGCGACAAAAGTGGGCGCGTCGCACGCGCCCGACCCTCTCCCGGCGGTTCATTCCTCCCGAAAAGGGGCCGCAGTCTAGCAACCCCAGGGGGAGGTTTCAAGCGGGGCCGGGCGAGAAAATGGCCAGTTGACCGGGGCTGAGAAGGCCATAACGTGCCCGGTGGAGCTACCACCAGCACGGAACCGATACAGGCCCACTATGATTCGCCATCTTGCCATCGTCGGAGCCACGGGGGCGGTCGGGAGGGAGGTCTGCGCCATCATCACCGAGGGCCGGATCCGGGTCGATCGCCTGACCCTCCTGGCCTCCAGTCGCAGCGTGGGCACGCGGATCGAGGTGGCCGGGCGGAGCTTCGAGGTCGCGGAGACCACCGAACGGGGCTTCGAGGGGGTCCAGTACGCCATCTTCAGCGCCGGGGCCGACCGGGCCCGGCTGTTTGCCCCGGCGGCGGTCAAGGCAGGCGCTACCGTTGTGGACAACTCCTCGGCCTTCCGGATGGACCCGGACACGCCCCTGGTAGTGCCGGAGATCAACCCCGACGACGCCCGCAGGCATCGGGGGATCATCTCCGTGCCCAATTGTTCGGCGATCATCCTGGCCATGCCCGTCTGGCCGCTGCATCGCGTCAACCGCGTACGGCGGATCGTGGTAAGCACTTACCAGGCCGCCAGCGGCGCAGGGGCCGCGGCCATGGAGGAGCTGCGTACCCAGACGGCCGACCATCTCGCCGGGCGCAAAGTGACTCCCCGCGTCTTCCCTCACCCCATCGCCTTCAACCTCTTCTCGCACAACACGGCCATCGGCGACGACGGCTACAACGTCGAAGAGCGCAAAGTCATCGAAGAGATGCAGAAAATCTTTCACGAGCCGCACCTGGCCATCGCCCCGACCTGCATCCGCGTGCCGGTGCTGCGAGCGCACAGCGAATCGGTGAACTTGACCTTCGAGCGCCCGATCACGCCGCAGGAGGTCCGCGAGATCCTGTCCAAGGCGCCGGGCGTTCAGCTCGTGGACGACGTCAGCGCCAACCGGTTCCCCATGCCCATCGACGCTTCCGGACGCGACCAGTGCCTCGTAGGCCGCATCCGCCAGGACATCAGCCAGCCCGATGGCCGCGGCATTCAGCTCTTTGTCTGCGGCGACCAGCTCCGTAAGGGCGCCGCGCTCAACGCCGTCCAGATCATCGAGCTACTGGAAAGCATGAAGCCGTGACCCGCCTGCCGGGACCGGCCTTCCTGACCGATCCCAGCATGTGTCGCCGGCACTTGGTGGGGCAACTAGTCATCATCGTTGCCGACGTCCACGTCCAGCGAGGTGGAGATCACCTTCCCGCGGTAGTAGACGTCGCACTCATCGCCGTAGCAGTGGCGCTCCTCGTAGCGCACCACCCGGGCGCGGCGATCATCGTCAAACATGCTGATGCTCCCGCCCGCTGAGCACCCCAGCAGCGTTACCACCGCCAAAGATGCCAAGCTCAATAGACTCATTCGCGTCATCATAACGACCTCCAATCGTCAAGCCCGTCAATGCGGGCCGGCTTGGAGCCACCTACGTTTTCTTGCTCTGCATTCCCTTTGGATTCTAGTGGCGGGAGCGGGCGTGGGGTCTGGCGCTACGCACTTTTCATGCACCCAATGAACCTGATGTCACCAAGTGGCTCCAGCGGGTGACGCCGGCGTGGCGCGGTAATCGTCGCCGTGATTCGGTGCGTTTTTTCTGCCTCCGTCTGGGGCCAAGGTGTGGGCTGGACCGCATGCGGGAAATCGACGAAGATGCCGGAATACGAAATCCTGATCCTGTCATGGTTCGCTCGTGGATTTGAAAGGACTTCAAGATGTCAACGCCCGACAGACCCGACCCCGCGTCGCCCCCTTCGGATCCCCTGGGGTTGGAAGCGGTAGACCAGCAGATTCGCATCAATGAGTTACAGGCGCAGGTAGAGGCGCTGGGGATGAGCGAGGGCTTCGTCAACCAAGACACGCCTCCGGAGATCGAAGAGGCCTTCCTCTGCAACGTCATTGCTTACGAATCCGCTCCCGTCAGCACCCATTTCGAGCAGCTCGAAACCGCCGGCGTGAAGCTGCCCGCGCCGGAGGAGCTCGACGATGCGGCTCTTCACGCCAAGCTGTGGGAAGTATTCGACGCCCTGGCCAAGCTCGCCGTCTTCATCGAACACACCAACCATTTCAGTGATCGTGAGCTTTACGCCCATCTCTGGCACGATTCGCTGCGCGAGTACACGGCGTGCCTGCCGCCCGAAAGCGGCTGGGTCTGCCACCTGGACCTCGTCGGCAGCGGCAGCGAGGAGCACACTGAATTGTACATGCGCTACTACGCCGACGAGGAGACACGCCAGCGCTGGCTGCAGGACTTCCCCAACGACGTTCTTCCGCCTCATGAGGACCCCCCGTTCGACCGCGACCGGCTGCTTCCGCAGCCGCACGAGCAATGGTAGAACCGCGGTTCAAGCGCGAACTCGCCCTTGCCAAGGCGCGAGGTTCGCGTTTGTCCAGGAAGGCGATGATCAAGCTCGTGCGCCACGAAACAGGGGCTTGTGGGTCGGGCGTTGAACCCGACGCCACCTCCGGATAAGATGCTTACATGCGGACCGTCAGAATC
>SBAX01000124.1 GCA_005240095.1 Phycisphaera mikurensis | reverse complement strand
TTTCGGTTGGAGGATGGCATCGGCCTGCTCAACCATTTCGCTTGAGCAGAACTAGCGCTGTAGTGCTAAGGAGGGGGGCTGGGCATGGCGTGGAAAAGGGTGCGGAGGGTGAGGCCGATGGAGTCGCGGATGAGGAGGTCGGCGCGGAAGTCGAGGGGAGTGGGGTCGCGATTGATGATGACGAGTTTGGCGCCGTATTGAGCGGCGAGGCGCGGCAGGGAGGCGGCGGGCTCGACGACGAGGGAGGAGCCGATGGCGAGGAAGAGGTCTGCTTCGCGGGCGAGCATTTCGGCTTCGGCCATGGCGCCCACGGGCATGGCCTGGCCGAAGGAGATGGTCTTGGACTTCAGCGGCGCGCCGCAGGATTCGCAGTCGGGGGCTTCGTCGCCGGCGTCGATGCGGGCGTGGACAACGTCGGGGTGCCACTCTCTGTGGCACTCGATGCAGGCGACGATGCGGGCGGTGCCGTGCAGCTCGATAACGCGGCGGCTGCCTGCCAGCTGGTGCAGGCCGTCGATGTTCTGGGTGATGACGCCGCGAAGTCGCGAGGCTTGCTCCAGCTTGGCGAGGGCGCGGTGGCCGTCGTTGGGCTGGGCTGCGGCGAATTCGCGGTAGGCTTCCACACGCATCCTCCAGTAGCGCACGCGGGCCTCGCGGGAGGCGACGAACTCGTCGTACATCACCGGTCTGTGCCGCGTCCACACGCCGCCGGGGCTGCGGAAGTCGGGGATGCCGCTCTCCGTGGAGATACCCGCGCCGGTGAAGGCCACGGCCGAGCCGGCGTCGGCGAGCCAATGGGCAAGCTGGACGGTCGGGGTCATGAGCGGATTATAGGAAGGAAACGCAAAAACGCAGAAACGCAGAAACGCAGAAACCAGGGATGAAGCGACGAAGCGACGTAGCCACGAAGCGACGAAGGACCAAGGCTCGGAAACGTCAAAAAGTCAAAAAGTCAAAAAGTCAAAACGTCAGAAAAGAGAGGCGCACGTGGGATGGGAACCCCGCGGGCGTGGTGCCGAGAAGGGATTCTCGGCACAGCGATACCAATTACCAATTACCAGTTACCAATGCTGGTCCGCGGTCCTGACAGATTGAGTTGAGTTCGGGTACAATGCGAAGCGGGGGGAGCGGGCTTTTGCCTGTTTTCGAGCCCGGAGGGTGCATGACCAAAGACGACTCGGGTCTAGTGACGCGCATCGCGGGCGGCGATCGGGAGGCCTTCGCGGCGTTCTATGACCGCCACGCGGCGACGGCCTACGGGCTTCTGGTACGCATGCTGGGTAGAGGCCCCGAGGCCGAGGACATCCTGCAAGAGACCTTTTGGCAGGTCTGGAAGTCGGCGCGGCAGTACGATGCGGCTCGGGGTACGCCGGTGGCGTGGCTGATGTTGTTGGCGCGATCGCGGGCAGTGGATCAGTTGCGTCGAAGCGCGCGGCGTGTGCCTGCGGTGGCGGAGGCTGAGGCCGAGGCGGTCGCGATCGGCGACTGTCCTTCGCAGGCCATGGATCGCGGTGAGTCCGCAAAAAAAGCCCGGGAGGCGCTGAATTCCTTACCTGCGGAGCAGCGCCTGGCAATCCAAAGGGCGTTTTTTGACGGATATACCCATGTACAGATCGCCGCGTTGGACGGGTTGTCGTTGGGAACGGTCAAAACGAGGATTCGGCTGGGCATGGCCAAACTGCGCGATATACTGGGCGCGGAAAGCGTGGTGAAAGGATGAGGCCGGACGAACCCAGGCAAGAAGTGGCTGAGACTGCGGCCCTCTATGTGGCCGGGGCGCTGCCGGACGATGAGCGTGTCCGCTTTGAGCGCGACATGGCGAGGGACCCTGCGATCGCCGCCCAGGTCGGGGCTCTAAGCCCCGTGGCCGAGCTGCTGGCCCAATCTGCCAGCCCCGTACCGCCGCCCGCTGGTGTTCGCAGCTCCCTGATGGCTCGGGTTGCGGCGGATCAGCCGGCTGCCATCGAAAGCCCCTCTCCGCAAGTCTGGAAGAACTGGCCGACCATCGCCGAAACGGGGGACCTGTACGTCCAGCGGGCCGAGGAGGGATCCTGGGATTCTGCGGGCGTGGCGGGCGTGGAAGTGCGGCGGTTGTTCGTGGACCGTGAGCACAATCGCGTCACCATGCTGGTGCGCATGGCCCCGGGCTCGTCCTATCCGCGGCACATTCACGACGCAGCTGAGGAATGCCTGGTTCTCGAGGGCGATCTGCACGTGGGGGATACGGTGCTTCGGCGGGGCGACTACCAGCGGGCCCCGGCGGGCAGCCATCACGGCATCCAGAGCACCGAGGGCGGCTGTCTGCTGCTGATCACGTCTTCTCTCTCCGACGAAATCTATTAACCATCCGGAATGGCGTTCTCGCCGGCAGTTTTCTTGAATCCAAATCGGCGCTTCCAGCGTAGTTTCCAGCGGTAGCCCTCAGGGGCCAGGGGAACAGGAAACCCTCAACGAAGGAGAATTCATCATGAACAGCGGAATCGGTATGCGCCGATTGTTGTTTGCCACGCTTTCTCTTGCACTGATCTGCGTCCCGGTATGGTCCTCGAGCCACAGCGACGCGCCGCTGAGCAAGCAGGACCCGCAGACGAACCTTACGGACGTCTATGCGTTCATCGGGACGAAGTACGACGACGCGGGCACGAAAGTGCTCAACGTGGTGGTGAACGTTCGGCCGTTCAGTGAGCCGGGCGACGGGGTGATGTACGATCGTTTCGCGGATGACGCGCGGTACAGCATTCACATCGCCGATCCAAGCACTGGCGAAACGCTGACGCGCTACGACTTCCGGTTCTCGTCGGTTACGGACGGGTACAAGAACTTCAACACAGTCCTTTCCTATGGTTTGGGCACGGAGGCGGGGCCGATCCAGGACATCGGCGACGCCCGGCAGAACTACACCCAGACGTATACGGTCACGAAAGTGAGCGGAGGTCTGGTCAAGGGAGGACGACCGGTGGTCATTGGAACGGACCTGGTGACGACGCCGCCCAATCCGGGCAGGAACGTCACGCCGTTCTACAATGACGCGGACGGTCGGGCGGTGTCCGGGGCGACCGAGTTCGCGGCACTCGATCGATACACGAGCCAGGCAGTTCAAGACCTGGCCACGGGCGAAGTCAGCTTCGCGGGTCCGCGGGATGACAGCTTCTTCTCTGACATTCCGGGGATTTTCGACCTGCTCAACGTTCGCATCCTGGACAACAACGGGACGCTGGCGGACGGGCTTGGCCAGGACGGCAACGGCGTGGACGGCTTCAAGGGCTTCAACGTGCTGACCTTCGCCCTGCAGATCCCGGTTGCCGACTTGCCGGCGCGCTCCTTCAACAGCGTCTTCTTCGGAGAGCAGACCGGTGTGGGCGTGTACGCGACGGTATCGCGGCAGCGCACACGAATCATCGCCGCCGACGGCACGCGGATCAATCAGGGGCCGTGGGTTCAGGTGAACCGCCTGGGCAATCCGTTGCTCAACGAGGGGCTGGTGGCGCTGGCGGACAAGGACGCATTCAACCGTACTTCACCCACAGGCGATGCAGAGACCTTCGCCACATATGCGCGGAATCCGGAACTCGGGGCGCTGATCAACTTCGTCTACAACACCTCGATCGTGACCACGGGGCGCGAGGACTTGGTGGCCGTGTTCATTCCCGACGTGATTCGGGTGATCACCACGACGGATCCCGTGCGGCTCGACGGGCAGGCGGGTTTCAGCCGGCTGGGGTTCCTCGGCGAGGATACGACCAACGGCGTCTCCAGCGGCTGGCCGAACGGGCGGCGATTGGGTGACGATGTCGTGGACATCGCCCTGACGGCGCTGTTCAGCGGGCCCGGGTACACGACGATCACCATCGTGGGGGACAATGTCACGGGCAATGACGTTGCGTACAACCAGGTGTTCCCGTACGCGGCCACACCGCAGTCGGGGTCCAACAATCGCAAGGATCCGCAGTAGTTAGAGGCGGGAGGGACGGGCGGTGGGGCGGGAGCTGGGTTCGGCTCTCGCCTCGCGGCATTGTCTCTGCACGTTGACGGCCAGAGATAGGCACGGGGAGCAAGCGATGCTCAGGAAGAAACTGCTAGAGCATGTGACGAGCAAGCGTGGTGTCAAGGTTTGTCCGCGGCTCTTGACACCAAGCGCCGCCCACGAGGGGCGACGCTACATTTTGGCGCTTAGCGCCTTGTCGTTATGGTGCGTGTGCGGAGTCGCCCTCCCTGCTTCCGCGCACGATTTCTGGATCGAGCCCTCAACATTTCGGCCTCAACCTGGATCGGTGATCAAGGTCGCGCTTCGCGTGGGCGAGGATTTCAAGGGCGAGCCGGTCCGGCGGGAGTCGGAGAAGATCGAGCGGTTTCTTCTGGCGTCATCCGCCGGCACGGCTCCGATTAAGGGAATGGAGGGCGCGGACCCGGCCGGATTGGTGAGGGTCGATTCGCCGGGCTTGCACACGATCGTCTATCGGAGCACGAGGTCGAGCATTGAGCTGCCCGCAGAGAAGTTCGAAGCGTATCTTAAGGAGGAGGGCCTGGAGCGAATTGTCGCATTGCGCGCCGCCCGTGGAGAGAGCGCTAAGGCCGGGCGGGAGGTTTATTCGCGGTGCGCGAAGGCGATCGTGCTTTGCGGTGACCCCCCTGTGTCCCCCCTTATGAAGGGGGGAGGCGACTTCCCCTTCGGGCTCGCTCCGCGGTCGCCCTCAGCCACCCTTGGGAAGGGAAGTGACCCCCCTCAATCCCCCCTTGTGAAGGGGGGAGGCGATCTGTCCGCGTTCCTTGCGAGGGGAGGCGAGATCATAGGTCTGCCGCTGGAACTGGTTGCAGAGGCGAATCCGTACGCGCTGTCGCCTGGCGGGTCGTTTGCCGTGCGGGTGCTGTTTGAAAACCAACCACTTCCCGGGGTGTTGGTCACGCTGATCAGCCGCGAGGAGCCGCAGCGGACTCAGTCGGCGCGATCCGACGACAACGGTCGGGTTGCGTTTACGCTTCCACCGAGCGGTGTTGTGCTCATCAAAACCGTGCACATGACGGAAGCCCCGCCGGAGGTCGATGCGGACTGGGAAAGCTTCTGGGCGTCGATGACGTTTGAGGTACCTTCGTCCCCTACGGCTTCTCGGTGACTTGGGCTAGGGCCACACACGCCGTTCAGGCGTATCATATTTGCGCAGGTGCGCAAGAGCATTGAATCTGGGGCATGGGATTTGGTACGATCGCGGCTGGCATTGCACCGCCTGGAGGGTCAGCGCCGGCTGGATCGGATCGAATGGTCTCTCGGTTCTGGATAATCTGCGGAGCTGCAATCTTAACTCCATGGGCTCCGGCCTTGATCGCAGAGGTTATCTACCACTACAGCGCTAGTTCTGCTCAAGCGAAATGGTTGAGCAGGCCGATGCCATCCTCCAACCGAAAGGAGGTGTGGCATGACGGCGGAGCAGGTT
>SBAX01000038.1 GCA_005240095.1 Phycisphaera mikurensis | reverse complement strand
GCATATGTGGCCTCGCCTCCGGTCCTTCTTCGGCGCGTTACTCGCCGTCGTGATCTGGACGACGCCGCCTGCGACGGCGCAAACCGCCGTCGACTGCACGGAGTGCCACGACACGGCATCCGATGCGCGCCCCGGCGCGCCATCCATCCTCGAAGCGCTCAACGTCTCGGTGCATGGCAGGCTCGCTTGCACCGACTGTCATCAGTCCATTCAAGTGACCGACGCGACGCGCCCGCATGGCGACAAGGTCACCCCGGTTGATTGTGCCGAGTGCCATGACGCCGAGGCCCAAGTCTATGTCAAACACGGGCGCCTGGAGGTCGGTCGCGATCCGGACTTGCCCAGGTGCTGGAGCTGTCATGGCTCCCACGACGTACTGCCGTCATCGGATCGCAGGTCGCACGTGCACTTGGTCAACCTTCCGCGCACCTGCCGCATCTGCCACTCGGACGTCGATCTGGTCAAGAAGCATTTCGTCCTCCGCGACAAGCCCATCAAGATGTATGAGAGCAGCGTTCACGGCCGGGTCGCGCGAAAGGAGCTCAATGGCGCGGCCGTATGCAGCGACTGTCACTCCGCTCCCGACCAGACCGGCCGCCGCACCGTCCACCGCATCCTTAGTTCCGCCGATTCGCAGTCGACCATCTACCGCTTCAACATCCCCGACACTTGCGGGCAATGCCACCAGTCCGTCACTCAGGACTATTGGGACGGCATCCACGGCCAGTTCGTCCAGCGTGGGTCGGCCGACGCCCCGGTCTGCACCACCTGCCACGGCGAGCACGGGATCGTCTCGCCGCGGGATCGGTTGTCACCCGTGAGCGCTGCCCGGGTGGCGGAAGAGACCTGCGCCCCGTGCCACGAGTCTGTCCTGCTGAACGAGAAGTACGGCCTAGCGGGTGGAGGTCTGGCGTTCTACATCGACAGCTATCATGGGCTCAAGAGCAAGGCCGGCGATGTCACCGTCGCCAACTGCGCCTCGTGTCACGGCTCGCACCGTATCCTTCCTTCCAGCGACGCGCAGTCCTCCATCCATCCGGCCAACCTCCAGCACACTTGTGGCGAGTGTCACCACGGCATCAGCGCTGAGGTGGCCCAAACGCGGATCCACGAAACGACCCCTGACGTGCGCGCGGCTGGCCGGGGTTCTTCCGCAAGCTCTACCTCGTCCTGATCGCCGTGACCATCGGCTTCATGCTTCTGCACAACACCGCTGACTGGCTGCGTCGCATCCAGTTGATCAGCGCTGCCCCGTCTGTCGAGCGCCTCAGTCCCGGCGAAGTTGCGCAGCACTGGATGCTCATGTTGTCCTTCGTCGTGCTGGTGATTACGGGGTTTTCTCTGCGCTTTTCCGAGGCGGGTTGGGTGCAATGGCTCTTCGGCTGGCAAGGGGGCTTCGAAGCCCGTGGCATCATTCACCGCGTTGCGGCCGTCGTCATGACCCTGGGGGCCGTCTGGCACCTGGGCTATCTCTTCACCGCCCGAGGCCGCCGGTGGCTGCGCGACATGACTGCGGCCGGAAAGGACGTGACCGACTTCTCGCAGAACATTGCCTTCTTCCTGGGCCTTCGCAAGGGAGGCGCCGGGTTCGGCCGCTTCTCCTACATGGAAAAGCTCGAGTACTGGGCCTTAGTCTGGGGCACGGTCATCATGACCGTCACCGGCATTCTCCTGTGGTTTGACAACTACTTCATCGAACGTTGGGGGCTGCCCAAAGTCGTGCTCGAGGTGATGCTGGTAATTCACTACTACGAAGCCTGGCTGGCGTTTCTGGCCATTCTCGTGTGGCATATCTACGGAACGATGTTCAAGCCCGGCGTCTATCCCATGAACCCGGCGTGGCTCAGCGGCAAGATGCCCAAGGCCATGTATCACGAGGAGCACCCCCAAGGTCCCCAGTTGCCCACGCGCACCGTCCGAATCCGCTACGAAGAGCCCGCCGACATAGGCGAAGTAACTCAGCCGGTCACCGCCGCTTCATCGCAAACCGGCTCTGTTGTGCCCTCCAAAGTTCCGGCCGGCGACGGGCGGGGGGCACGCCAGGAACCGGCGCAGACGCACTGACTCACATGCATCACTCGGGGACCCTACTGATTGCGAGTACTGAAAAGAACAGGCGGCGGTTGGGCGTGATGGGCGGAACCGGGGCGCCCCTAAAAAGGCGTGCGGCACCCTGTAAAGTTATTGGCGCGGTCAAAGGGTGCCGCAGCGAGTGGAAGCTTGGTTTTTCGGGGCTACGGTGATGCGCGCCACTACATCGCGCAATCATCGGATAGTATATCGGTCAACCGCGGCGAATCAACACGAACCGGCGAACTTTCCGACTCGCACAAAACGCGACCTGCGTCGAATTCCCATTGCGGATGTTTTCCGATCCGAATTCGCCTCAGCAAACGTGCCTCATCCTACCGACACAATCCGTGCCAATCAAGATAAAAAACACGCGCCGTGAATCATAACTCCATGCGATTACGGACGTTGTGATTCTCGAAGAGGATTCTCCCATCGTTTTCCCTCGCTTACCGCGCGTCCTATAACGGGCCATCGATCAGAGTTGGTGCGAGCCGACCCGAAAGCCCTCGGCCGACGCCGCCTCGATGTCGCGAGGTCGACTCCAACCGACGACGGAGGTCGCGTCGGTGATGCGAGCGTCAAGGAGTCTCGACCGAAGGGTCGATACCGGTCGTGGCATGGCCCGCAGGGAGGCCGCGTGAAATGCGTGTGCTGGTGACGGGACATCGTGGTTACATCGGCTCGGTGCTGAGCGGCGTGCTGCGGCATGCGCGTCACGAGGTCGTGGGAATGGACTGCGACCTCTATGGGACCTGCGGGTTCGGTCGAGTACGCGATGAGATTCCCGCCTTCGAACTTGACATTCGAGATGTAGGATTCGTCGATCTGCTCTCCTTCGACGCAGTGATTCACCTGGCGGCGTTGCCCGAGGATGCCCTAGGAACCCTCGGCGACGACGCCCCAACGTGGGCGATCAACCGGGACGGGGCTATTCGGATGGCGGAAGCCGCCCGCCAAGCCGGCGTGGCGCGGTTCCTTTTCGCCTCGACCTGCGCGGTATATGGCTGGGCAGGGGGACGCCCCGTCGACGAAGCCGGGATGGTTGAGCCACTTACGGCCTATGCTAAGGCAAAGCTGGAAGCCGAGAGGGCGATCCTGGCGCTGGGGGGGCCCGGTTTCGTTCCCATTGTTCTTCGTAACGCAACGGTTTATGGCGTTTCCCCCCGGCTTCGGCTGGACACTGTCGTGAACGACTTCGTCGGCTCCGCGGTGACCCGAGGACGGGTGGCCGTCCAGACCGACGGCGGGGCTTGGCGGCCCTTGGTGCACGTTGAAGACGTCGCCCGAGCCTTCGCAAGTGTCCTGGCTGCCGACGAAGAGGCGGTCGGAGGGGAGACCTTCAACGTGGCGATGGCTCAGGAGAACTATCGCATCATCGACGTGGCCGACCTCGTCGTGGAGGCGGAACCCAGCTGTGCCCGGTCCGTCCAGGCCGAAACGCCGGATCGCCGCAGCTACCGGGTCGATGGAACGAAGCTGACGCGGCGGTTACCGGGCTTTCGATGGCGCTGGACGCTACCCCAAGGCGTCAGGCAGCTTCGCGCCGCCATGGCGAGCGCCGGCCTGACGGCCAGCGACTGGCGGGGCGACCGCTATCGTCGGGGCACGCGACTT
>SBAX01000112.1 GCA_005240095.1 Phycisphaera mikurensis | reverse complement strand
CGGCGCGAACACGCCGTGGCGCAGCGCTGGACGCGCCTGCTCGCCACGACTTGCCCCCACTGCCGCAAGCCGGTCCACGTCGGAAACGTCGACTGACGGGCGCTAAGTACCAAGGTCGAAGGACGAACAGAGGGCCGTGAGTTGTTACCGTTGCTGGCGCCCCAGGCGCTGCCGCGTCCCCAGCGGGCGATCGAGGGACTCCGCAGCCGGGCTGAGTTCGCAGAGAAGGCGCCATGTTTCAGCGGCCCGGTCCATCAAACCCATGTTCTGCAGGGCCAGGCCCAGGTTCGCCACGTAGTCGAGATTGTGCGGAGATTCCTTGACGGCTCCGTCGAAACGATCCAGGGCCAGAGCGAATTGATTGCGGTCCGCGTACATCAGGCCTAGTTCGTAGTGCAACTCCACGGACTTGGGATCGATCGTGAGGGCGTGCTGGGCGACCTCGATGGCCGCATCGAGCCGACCGGCCTCACGCAGGGACATCGCCAGTTTGATGAGGGCTTTGAGATAGTTGGGATTGATCTCCACGGCCTTTCCAAAGGATTCCAGTGCGGCATTGAGATTCCCGGAGTGACGCAGCAGCACGCCGAGGCGGTAGTGCAGATCGGCGTGGTTGGGATGCTCTACCAGGGCCTGCCGCAGTTGAGCGACCTGCCGCTCGACCATGGCGGTGATTCGCTCGTCGGGCGGACCAACAGGTGATGCGGTGATGGCCTCAACGGAGAGGTATCGCTTCTTCTGCTTCGCCGCCGCGACCTTCAGTTGCAGCCGAGCCATCTCGCTGAAGAGCAGGGTGCTGTTGGGTTCGACGCCGGCCGCCTGATCGAGCGTGGCTTTGGCGTCCTCGTCGCGCGCCAGGGCCTGCTGGGCTACGGCCAGTCCCACATAGGCATTCAAGATGCGGTCATTGATTTCGATGGCCCGGGCAAAGGCCCGGGCGGCATCCTCAAATCGACCGGCGCGAAGGTTCGTCGTCCCCACCTTGATAGAGGCCTCGAGGTACTCGGGGTGGAGCTCGACAGCTTTGCGATAGGCGGTCAGAGCGCCAGCGTCGTCACCGGCCTTGGAGTGAACGTCGCCCAGGCGGACGTAGAGGTCGGCGCAGTCGGGACGCTGCTCGATGCACTGTTGCAGACCGGCTACGGCTTCCTCGAAGCGACCGGCGCTGACATGCGCAGAAACGAGGTCGTCGCTAGCCTCCCAGTTGTCCGGGTCGATGGTGATGGCGTATTCGAAGCGCCGCGCCGCGTCAGCGAAGCGCTGCGCCCGAAGATAGAGACTGCCCAGAGTCAGTGCCAGGTTGATGTCCCCTGGGTCCGCGAAACACAGGTGCTCGTAGTGGGCGATGGCCTCATTCGTGCGATCACACTTGAGGTGAATGGCCGCGAGGCGCTCGTGGGCGTTGCGAATGTTGGGTGCGGCCGCCAGTGTCGCCTCGTAGAGACGCTGGGCCTCGTCGGTGTCGCCGAGTTTTTCTTTGCAGAATCCCAGGGCAAAGAGCGTCGGGCCGTCCTGCGGATCGCCGGCCAGAGCCGCTTCCAGACGCTCGATGGCCGCCCGCGTGCGGCCCAGTTCATCCAGCGTGCAGGCCAGGCCGATGCGGGCCACGCGATCGCCGGGCAGAGCGGTGAGGACCTGCTGGAAGCCACTCTGGGCGCGGGCGTACTGGCGATCGGCGAGCATGCGCACCGCCAGGCGCCGCTGCATGTCGATGTTGTCGGGCTCCTTGGCGGCGTCGGTCTCCAGCTCCTTGGTGGCGCGCTGAGGGTCGTCGTGGAGCAAATCGCGAAACGCGGCGGACAGTTCCGCAAGCAGCCCTCGGCCGAGGATTTCCAACAAATACGACATTACACCCTCCGAGGACTAGACGATCAGTTCGGCGAGCGCTTTTTGCGCCGCTTCATAGTGGGCATTGAGGGCCAGGGCACGTCGATAGGCGCTCTTGGCCTGGCCGACTCGCCCCTGATCGCGATACAGATTGCCCAGCAGGAAGTACACGTCTGCGTATTCCGCGCCGTTCTTGATGGCCTGCTCCAGTCGTGTGGTGGCGTCGGCGGTGCGATCGGTGGCGTGATAGAGCTTGCCCAATTCGATCAATGCCCGGGTGAAGGTAGGATCGAGGGCCACGGCCTTTTCGTTTTCGTCAATGGCATCGCCGCGCCGGCCGAGGCGGTCGAGCACCCGCCCGCAATGATAGTGCAGCTCGGCGTGCTCGGGCTGCCGCTCCAGGGCGGCTTGCAGCGTGCTGAGAAGCATGGCAAACACGCCGTCATCGACGGCGTCGTTGCGGATGGAGAGGAAGGCGTCCACAAAGTCGGGTTCGGCCTCGATGATTCGCGAAAGCTCCTCGATGCCGGCCCGATCCTCGGGACTGTCGTGGGGCACGAGGGCCGGTTTCATCCGCACCGAAAGACCTCGTTGTTGAGCGGCCTTCGCCGCGTTGGCCAGCAGCCAACCGATGTTCGCGTCGTGCGGTCGATGCGCCTGGGCCCGTTGCAGGTGAGTCAGCGCCTCGGCGGGGGACTCCCGGACGGCGCAGCACAGCGCCAGGCTCACCAGCGACTGGGCGTGGGTGCGGTCGATGCTGATGGCTTGAGTGAAGCGGAGCTCGGCTTCTTCATAGCGCTCCAGCGCCGCCAGAATCGTTCCTAACTGGAAGTGCACCTCCGCGCACTCGGGGTTGTCACGAACCGCGGCGCGAAGGGCGTCGATGGCCTCATCGGCGCGGCCATCGGTCCATAAAGCCAGGGCATGACGGATGCGATTGGCCGTATCGCCGGGCATATCCGCGGCGAGTCGGGCAAACTGCTCGGCGGCGGCCCCGGCCTGTCCGCGTCCCAGAAGGCTTGCCGAGACGTATGCGGGAAGTGATTGGTCTGTTGAGCCAAGCTGCCGGGCGAGTGCAAAGGCGTCGGCGGCTTCGTCGAACTTCGCGGCGTTCAACAGGCAAACCCCGCGGCGCACCCAATTCATTGCTTCGTATCGTGTTTGCAGCAACCTGGCTACGTTGTCGCGGGCTTGCGCCTCAATCCCCGCCGATGAGTGCCCCGTCTGCCTGCGCATAGTGCCATCGCTCCCGTCAAAGTTCGTAGGTATATCGGTCGTGCGTCAGGTGCACGTGATATGCGGGGAGCGGCTGGCTCTTCCTGGCCCTCACCCCTAGCCCCTCTCCCAGGGGGAGAGGGGCTAGG
>SBAX01000416.1 GCA_005240095.1 Phycisphaera mikurensis | reverse complement strand
CCTTACCTGGGGGGAAGTAGCGGAGCGGGCGCGGCAGCAGGCGGTGGCGGGGGTTGTTGCTCTGACTTCCAGCTCGAGGATCGACGAAGAACTTCGTGCACTTGGGGAGCTCAAGCGGGCCTTGGGGGATGTGCCGTGCTTCATCGTGGGGAGCATCATCATCCAGCGGGAGTCGATGCGGCTGTCCCGCATTCTCGCCGATTGTTCGTGGCTCGACGGCATCATCCTGAACACGGCCGAGCATAACCTGGCGGAGGTGCTGCGTAGCGGCGGGTCGGCCGGGCCCTTCAATATCGTGACCCGGGCGGCACGCTCGCTGATCCCGGAGGTGAAGGTCCGCTACGGCGAGGGACTGCGCATTCCGCGGCCGGAGCATGCCATCTTCCTGGACAAGCGCTACTGCTTTCCACAGAGCAAACGCAAGCCGGTGACCTGCGTGCAATGGGCCTTCGGGTGCCCGTTCACCTGCGAGTTCTGCATCGACAATCAGCTTTATCGCAAGATGCTCTATCGCGAGGTGGACGACGTTCTCGAGGAATTGGTAGAGATCGATCGGCTGGGCTTTCGCGAGGTGTATTTCAAGGACCTGACCTTCGGCCTGCACAAGAAGCTGGCGGCGGAGTTTCTGAGCAAGCTTGTGGAGCTACGGCTGCGCCTGCGTTGGCTATGTACCACCCGTGTCGATGTGGCCACGCCGGACGTGCTGGCGATGATGAGAAAAGCGGGCTGTTACGGCATCGAGTTCGGCGTGGAGCATGCCAACGAGGCCACTCGTCGCCGCGTGGACAAGCGGATCACCGATCAGCGCATCCGCGAGGTGTTTTCCGAATGCCGGAGGCTCGGCATCGAGACGACGGCTTTCATCATGCTGGCCTTCGAGGACGACACCGAGAAGGACGTCCGGGCGACGATCGACTTTGCCCGGTCGCTACGGCCCAAGTACGTCTCCTTCAACGTGGTCAACGCGCTGCCGGGGACGGCGTATGAGGAGCGGGCGAGGAAAGAAGGATTCCTGCAGGAGGGAAGCTGCGATTTCGGGTTTGCGCACAGCAACATCAAGCACCGCCACCTGACTCTGGAAAAGGTCGAGCAGCTTCGCCGCGAGGCATTGCGGTCGTTCTATTTGCGCCCCGCCGCGATCCTGGAGCGGCTTCTGGACGTTCGCAGCGTGTTTGAGTTTCGCAAGCTTGTTCGCCTGGGGCTGGGAACATTGGGATAGCGACGACCCGACCCTCAGCCCGGCCCTCTCCCCTGGAGGGAGCGGGAGGTAAGACGATGCACATCCTCTCCATTCCGCGGCATCAGATCGAGACGAAGGCGGGCGACTACGCGGGCATCCTCGCATCGTTGCTGGGTAAAAGCCGCGGCGTCGGGGCGGTCGAAGCATTCGAGAAGGCCTTTGCGGACTACGTTGGCTGCCGACATGCGATGGCGGTTTCGTCCGGCCGGCTGGCCATGCACTTGATCCTCGAAACGCTCCCGGTGCAGCCGGGCGACGAGGCCATCATTCCGGCGTTCAATCTGTTTGCCGTCGTGGAGCGGTTCTGCCAGTTGGGCCTGATTCCCAGGTTCTGCGATATCGAGGACAGCGATCTGAACATAGACGTCGCCGCCGCGGAGCGGCTTGTCACGCCACGAACGCGCATTCTTCTCGCCACGCACATGTTCGGGCATCCGGCGCGGATGGATGCGCTGTGCGAATTGGCCCGGTCCCGCAACCTCATTGTGCTCGAGGACTGCGCCCACGCCTTGGGCAGCCGATTTTCGGGTCGGCGGGTGGGCACATTCGGCAAGGCGGCGATCTTCAGCTTCAGCGTGCTCAAGCTGGTGACGACCTTCGGCGGCGGCATGATTGCCACGGACGACGACGACCTTGCTGGCGCCATCCGGGCGCGCCTGCGCCAACTGGGCAAAGTGCAGCCCCGCGCTGCGGGCCTGAAGAAGGCGCTAACTGGCGCGGTGATGGACGTGGGCACGCGCCGCGGGCCGTTCAGCTTCGGCGCCTGGCCATTGCTGCGTATGCTCCGTGCGGCCCGACCCGACTTCCAACAACGCATGATGACCGAAACGCCGCACGAGGATCGCGCCTTCCGGCCGGAGCAGGTGCCTCCGCTGCATCCCTTCCAGGCCCGGCTCGGCGCCAGCCAGCTCGCTCGCGTGGACGAATTCATCGAACGCCGGCGAAGCGTGGGGAATCAGCTTGATGAAGTGCTGCGCGGGGTCGGAGAGATTCGCCTGTTACGAAGCGGACACAGGGGGGCGTGGAACGGTCTCTACTACGGCATCCTCGCCGACCGTGCCACCGAGCTGGCTCAATTCCTCTTTCGTCGTGGGATCGATTGCGAGACCAGCGAATACCGCAACTGTGCGGATCTGGGGTTGTACGCGCATTCGCACGTGGACTGCCCGGTCGCGCGGAAAGTGGAGTCGGCCATCGTCCGCCTGCCGAACTTCCCGTCTATGACCCGTCGCGACGTTCGCCGGATCGGCCGGGCAGTAAGGCGATTCTATGCGCGTTAGCGGTTAGATTCGCTTGGGGTCGTCGGAGGCCGTTTGACGGGGGGCGCGTTCGCGTTGGATTTCGAGTAGCCCGCTGACGCTCGCCAGTTCGAAGAGAATCGCGCGGTGGCCGTGGTGGAAGTGGCAGTAACGAACGTCCATCACTTCGTTGGGCCCCTCCATGCGAACGTCCCAGTCGCGATCGGGGATGCGGAACTCGTCGAGAATGCGAAGGATCCGGACACGGGCCTTGCCGTTGTCCGGCTCGTAAACGAGCTGGCAATGAGAGTACTGGCACCGGCCCAGAAGAGACGTTTCCATCCAGTGCACGAGGGTCAGCATGCCCACGACGAGTAAGGTAAGAATCAGGCCGGCGGCCGCGTAGCCGCCTCCGACCAGCACGCCGATGGCAGCGACGGTCCAGATGGTCGCCCCGGTGGTCAGCCCCACGATCGTGCCCCGGTTGCGGATGATGGCTCCGGCTCCGAGGAATCCGACGCCGGTGACGACCTGCGCCGCGATGCGCGTTCGGTCGGCATCCGCCCCGGCGATGAGAATGGAGGCGAGGGTGAAGATGGTGCTCCCGACACAAATGAGGGTCAGCGTCCGTGCGCCGGCGGGCTTCTGCTTGAACTGCCGCTCGACGCCGACCATCATTCCGCAGGCCACGGCGCAGAGCACGAGCACGATTCCCGCCCAGTGCTCGGGCAGAACCGTGTGCAGATCGCCAAAATAGGGCCAGATCGCGTTCACGTCAGACAACTAACCCTGGACGGTCCGTCATGCGCCGAAGGCCGCGCCCCGAGACCGCCCTTTTTGTACGGAGGCAAAGTCCCCGATTGAAAACCGCACGTCAACCGGGCCGATCGTCGCTCACTCCGCGCGGAAGAAGCGAGCACTGGTTCCATCGGGTCCCACGCGGAGGCGCACCTGGCGCATGCACCGCGGACAGCGCCCGCAGTAGGCGCTGGCATCCTGATTACGGTAGACCCTGGCATACACGCCGCAGCAATCGAAGCGGATGCCGACCCACGGGCGCGGCCCTGCGGCATGGCCGGGCATCGCCGCGTCGGGCATGGTCAGACCCGTGACGTCCAAGATATCCTCGCTGCGGTCCACTGTCTCGCTTATCGACCGGCAGGACGAGCGCTCTCAAGTCAGCGCCTGTGACCCGGCGCCGGAGCCTTTCGAGCTCTGATGGCTTACCGGCCTTCCATCGTCTCGACACAGTTTTCGTAGGAGGGACGCCCGGAGAGGTTGTAGAAGATGCCGGTACAGATGAGCTCGGCAGGGAAGCAGTCCTTCTGCCAGCCCGGGCCTCGGACGATCAGACACGTCGTCGAAGGATTGTGCCCGATCTCATAACCGGTGGGCAGCTGCGAGCAGCCCGGCCAAAGGGGATAGGAATCCAGGATTTCCATGCGGTAGTGTTCGGCGTACCCTTCTCGGTCCTCGGTTCCTTCGATGTAGACCCGTTGCTGCTCGGCATGGGCGTCCACAAAGACGCGATTGAACGCCCAGTCTCTTCCATGCCATCCGCGAACCGCCTTATTGATGCCGGGATCGATGCCCGTAATGCTGGGTATCTCGCACACTTCCCGGCGACACGCCCATGCCCAGCGGCCGATGTTCTCCTCGTAATACAAGGTTCGCGCCGGATTCGGCACGCGGGTGATCGGCCGCAGGTACGGCGAGTTGCTGCGCATCTCGCTGTGGCCGCCGAGGTTGGCGTTCATGAACACATTGGCCGCGTAGCTGGTGCCGAAGTGGTCATAGGATGATCGTTCGCTATTGGCGACCCAATCAGGGCAGTGCGCCGCGCGCGGTGGGCCGTCGTCGCCTGGGCAACGAAAGAGATCAAGATCGAGGTGCGTGTCTGCGGTGGCGCCGGCGCGGTTGAACGGCGAATTGTTGTCCTTGAACCCGCCCTTGTAGAGGATGTTGTTCATGGGCCTGGTGGGGGGTCCGAAGCCCGCCTTGGTGCCGTACTTACTGTTGAGCGGGTCCGTGGGGCCGGCGAAGTTCGGCCAGCCGATCCCGCTTTTTCCGCCCCACTCGTAGGCCCCCACATAGGTGGGATCATCAGGGTTCTGGCGGAACTGGAGTGGGTGGCAGGGGATGCCCCATCCGTTGGGATCATCGGCTTCGTAAACACGGCTGCTGGTCCCAAGCCCCTTGATGTTGGCCAAGCAGGTACTTTGCTTTGCCTGTCGTCGGGCCGCTTCCAATGAGGGGAGCAGGATGGCGATCAGCAAGGCGATGATGGCGATGACTACCAGCAACTCGATGAGCGTGAACGCGCGACATCCATGCTGCATAAGTCGGTACGGTTTCATCGATTCCTCCCGAATCGCGGGGCCGCCAACGCTCCTTTTTACTCTGTAGCGATCAGGATTTCGATAGACGGGTGTGTTGCGATCGCACAATGGTTTGCCTGCCGCCCGCGCGGATTTGACGGATGCCATGGGAATGCGGATGCTGGGGCCTATTACGCCGGCGGTGGAGAATCGTCGGCACGAGCACTTCCCTAAGTTGGGGTATGGTCATGGAACTGAGCGGAAAAGTGAGTCTGGTGTCGGGTTCGTCGCGGGGGATTGGTCGGGCGATCGCGATCATGCTCGCCGAGGGCGGGAGCGATGTGGTCGTTAACTATATGTCGAACGCGGCCGCGGCTGAGGACGTGGTTCGGCAGATTACCAAGCTGGGCCGGCGAGCCATCGCCTGCCAGGCCGATGTGTCAAAGCGCGAAGCGTGCGTCGAAATGGTGGAGAAAGCCCAGCAGGAGCTGGGCCCCATCTCGATTCTGGTCAACAATGCGGGGATTACGAGGGATCGCTCGTTTCTTAAGCTCAGTCCGGAGCAGTGGCGCGAAGTGATCGTCACGCACCTGGACGGGGCTTTCAACCTGACGGGCAAACTCCTGCCGAACATGATCGAGGCGAAATGGGGCCGGGTGATCAATATCACCTCGATCGTCGGCCAGATCGGTAACTTCGGGCAGACGAACTACGCGGTGGCCAAGGGCGGGCTGATGGCCTTCACTAAAACCTTGGCTCGCGAAGTGGCTCTGAAGGGCGTGACCGTGAATGCGGTCTCACCGGGTTTCATCGAAACTGACATGACCGCCGTCGTGCCCGCCGACGTGCTCGAGACGGTCAAGCAGATAACTCCTGTCGGCCGCCTGGGGAAGCCTGAGGAGGTGGCGGCGGCCGTGTGCTTTCTGGCCAGCCCGAGGGCGGCCTTTATCACCGGGACAATCATCAACGTCAACGGCGGGATGTACATGTAAAAGCAGGGTTCAGGTTTCGAAGGTCAGCCGAGCCCTTTGTCCAACCGGATGTGCGAGCAAAAAGGAAGCCCCGCGTGAATGGGTTCGCGTGGATACCGCTTTGCGATCCCATGCAGGGCTTCGTCCACGATTGTCCCGAATCTCGTTATTTTCGGGACTGAGGTCTTACATGCGACCTCTACCGTATTATGGCGCAAACCACGCCGAAAAGCAAGGGAAAAACAGGCCTTGTTGCGCAGCCGACCACTGTGTAACAGGCAGGAGGCCGGGCCGGAATTGCGCGGGTTTGGTTAAGGAGGTGTTGGGGCCGGCGGTTGAGTTAGTGTCAGGTCTTTGTCACCCGCGGGCTCCGGTGGGACCTTGTTCTTGACCCACTCGCGCATGGCCTTGGGGGCCTTGGCCAGCCGCCACTCGTCGTTTTCCAGAACCAGCATTAGCACAACGTGACGTACCGGCTCCTTCTGTCCGGCTTTCAGGGTGGGATCGAGGGAAACGTCCACCAGAAGGGCGTAAGCTGTCTGGGGCGCCTCGCGGCCCACGGCGGGATCCGCCTCCAGCTTCACCTCTTGCAGCACGCGCACTTTGATCCGCTGGACGGCGTGCCAACCTTCTTCGAATTCCTCGCGAGGCAGGGGGCTTTCACGGGCTGACCAGAGCAGGCGGAACTTCTCATAGTCTCCGGTGGAGCACGCCGTCATGGCCCGAGTCACGAAGCGATTCACGGCTTCGTCCGCGACTCGCAGGTCGTTGGGAAAAACGAGCAAGTCGGCCTGTTTGGCTTGGGTTGATTCGCTGCCCTGCGTCCCGGAGGCGGGCGCCTCGGTGGCAGGACGGCATCCGTGGGCCAGGCAGGCGACGGCGCACGCTATGGCAAGCCGGGTCACCGTTCTCAAAGGCCGTACTCCTTCCAGCGGCGCGACACCGTCTGCCGGACCTGGTCGGTCATCACGAGTTCGTCCGGCCAGTCGCGAATGACGCCTTCGCCGGGGATCTTTCGCGTAGCGTCGATGCCGATCTTCGCTCCCGTGCCATAGTAGGGCGTGGCATGGTCGAGAATATCGCAGGGACCATCGACAATCGTCGTGTCCCGCCGCCAGTCGACATTTGCCCCCATGTGAAACAGCACGTCCTGCTCGTCGTGCACGTCCACGTGGTCGTCCACGACGACGATCATCTTGGAAAACATCATCTGTCCCGCACCCCAGATGCTGCTCATCACTTTGCGGGCCTGCATGGGGTACTCCTTGCGGATCTTCACGAAGACGCAGTTGTGGAACGCGCCGAACATCGGCAGGTGATAGTCGATGATATCCGGGATGAGCATGCGCAGCAGGGGCAGGAAGATGCGCTCGGTGGCCTTGCCGAGGTAGTAGTCCTCCTGCGGAGGCGGGCCGACGATCGTAGCCGGAAAGATCGGCTCGCGACGATGGGTGATCGCCGTCACGTGGAAGGCCGGATAGCGGTCGGCGAGCGAATAGAACCCCGTGTGATCGCCGAATGGGCCTTCAACCAGCCTTTGCTCCGGATCGATCCAGCCCTCGATCACGATCTCCGCATTGGCTGGGACTTCGAGCGGGATCGTTTTGGCAGAGACCACATCGATCCCGCCATCGTTGAGGAATCCCGCAAACAAAAGCTCGCTCACGTCCGGCGGAAGCGGGCAGGTAGCGGCGTAGGTCAACACGGGCTCGCCACCGAGCACGATTGCCAGAGGCATCTTCTCGCCGCGTTTCTTGTACTTGCGGAAGTGGCGGGCGCCGTCGTGGTGCATGTGCCAGTGCATGGCCGCCAGCTTGGGAGCGTACACCTGCACGCGATACATGCCCGCGTTGCGGTCGCCGGTCTCGGGATCAATGGTGTAGATACCGGCAAAAGTGATGTATCGGCCCGTGCCCGCTCCCTCAAGATCGCGGCCGTGATCGGCCGGTTTGCCTCCGTACCCGGGCTCGCCATCCCGGGGCCAGCATTGGATGGTCGGCAAGGTAGTGAGGTCGGCGTCGTCGGTGTGCACCACCTCCTGGCACATGCCGCGCTTCACACTTTTGGGTCCAAACCCCGCGATTTTCGCGAGCTGAGGGAGCTTCTTCATCTTTTCCAGGAGCGTGGTGGGCATCTCCGGTTTGACGAGCTGCTGAACGCGGTCGGCGAGGGATTCGAAGTTCTCCACGCCCAGTGCCAGCCGCATGCGCTCGTAACTTCCGAAGACGTTGATCGTGAGAGGGATGCTCGAACCTTTGGGTCTCTCGAACAGCAGGCCATGGCCCCCCCGAGACCCGTGAACCGGGTCCGTCGTGGGGGGCGGCGCGCTTCCCGCAGCAGGTAGCTTACTAACGCGATCGGTAATCGCGGCAATCTCGAGGACAGGGTCAACTTCGGCGGAAACGCGTTTCAACTGACCACGCGCTTCGAGGTCTCGCACAAAGCTCTGCAAGTCTGGGTAAGGCAAATCCCTTTCCTTTCTTCCGGCGCATCGATCTTCGGGCAGGGGCAGGCGTTGTCAACGTCTGCGCGCCGGCACGACGAAAACGAGCAGGAGCCAAAGGAACACCGGGACAAGGCTCCATCCGACGGTGGTAGCTCCCAGGACCCAGAGGACGGAGCGCAGGCCTGCGGCCAGCGTCCAAGGCGCGTCGGTTCCGGGCCCGTATGCCAAGGGAAAGATGAAGAACTTGAGTGCGAAGTACACGTGCAAGGCCAGCAAACCCCACGCCAGGCAGCGTAGACGCATGCCCCAGCGGACGGGAGTGGCCAGAGCAAGGGCGACAAAGAAGGCGGTGGGGAGGTAGGCGTGCCGGTGGCTGCTCAACTGGGTCCTTCGCTGCACGCGGTTTGCTGGATCGACGACCACCAGCTCGGTGTCATGCTCGCCGCCGACCTCCGGCTGAGCGAACCAGACCGTGCCGTGGGAACCTAGTCCAACCATTGCATTGCCCATCGCCCGGAACAGGCGGGAGTAGCTCGTGCCGATCAGGGTCTCAACCACCAGAAGAGCAGCGAACAGCAAGACGAACAGCAGAAACGAGAGGGCCAGCGCCCGCGGAGGAACGGTGGCGATGCCGGTTGGGGGCGAGGGAGGGAGGCGCTCAGGAGGCCGCGGCGCACGGGCGCGGTGCTCAGCCTGAGGATGGAGCTTCGGGGTCGAGTCGGCGGCGTTCTCCACGTGTTGCCCATTGTATCCAGGACGCCCAAAAGACAATCGCCAGGCCCACGAGGATTGCCTGCCACACTCCTTCGTGAATCACATCGAAGTAGGGACGATAGTGCACGCCGACAAGGAACAGGCTCACCAGTCGCACCAGGTTGACCCCAGCGATGGCTACGGCTCCGACGATGATTCCGGGGAGCTTCAACAGGAACCTGGCAGGTGATGCGAGCACCGCCGCCACGAACGTGGCCAGGGGTTCGATCGCGTCGCAACCGCGGACAATCTGCATGGAGAAGTCCGGGTAGGTCACCGTCGTCCCCGCCGCGCTTGCGTCATAGCCCAGAGCACGGAGGATGGCTGCGATGGCGCGAGCGAGAGCCGCGAGATAGGGCTGGAATACCACGTCACCACCTCTCGCCATGTGGGTCAGGCCGTAGAAGAGGCCCATCAGCACGGCGAAGGTGAAGACAGCTTTCACCGCCCGGCCTCGCGCGACGGTGGTTGATCGCTGAGCGGCTGCCGTTGTGGCGGGCTGGGCCTTATCCGTCATGCGTTGTGCTCATCGGGCCAGCGGGTCGGCAAGGAGGGCGATCCGGCAGTCGTTGCAGACGTCGAAGCGGAAGCTGCGATAGGTCTGGTCCTCGACTTCGTCGGGGTCCGCCGTGGCCAGCGCTCGCACGACATCGCTCAGGGCACCGGCTACGTCGTCCTCCCCTTCAGCGTCCAAGTCCACGTGCCCTGCCGCGGCGTAGATCTCCAGCTTCACAATGTAGCGGCGCGCATCGTTTGGCGTCATCCGTGCCCCGCAGCGATCACACTCGTAACGAATCATCGTTCACACCGGCGCCCGCCGGCCGTCACTGACGGTTTGCTCCACGTCCTGGTTCCTAGGTTGGTTGTTGGTCCTTGGTGTTTCGTACTTGGTCCTTGGTACCTGGTCCTTGGTATTTTCGCCATTCCTGTAGTTTTGCTGATGCTGCGCCATTATCGATGGCTTGCATTGCGCGCTCCACGCCCGCGGCAAAGTCGTCGGCCTTCCCCGCGACGACGAGGGCCGCGCCGGCGTTCAAGAGCGCGTGGTTGCGCCGCGAGCTTTTCTCCCCGTTGAGGATCGCCCGTATCGCATCGGCGCTCTGGCCGGGCGAGCTCACGCGAAGGTCATCGAGTTCACCTACGGGAAGGCCGACCTGCCCGGGCGTGATCTGGAAGGAGCGGATGGTCCCATTACGTACTTCGCAGACGCTGCTGGGACCGGTAACGCTGATGTCGCATAGGGCGTTGTGCCCATGCACGACCCAGGCGTGGATGGCGCCCAGTTTCAGCAGCGCCTGGGCTATTCTGTCGAGCAGTTGCAGGTTGGGTACCCCGATGAGTTGTCGCCGAACGCCCGCGGGATTGGTTAAGGGGCCCAGTAGGTTGAAGATCGTTCGTACCGGGATGGCGTGTCGGAAGGGCGCGATGGTTTTCATGGCGGGATGCAGCTTGCGGGCATTGAGGTAGGCGATTCCAACCTCCCGCAGGCACCGTTCGACGCTGGCCTCCTCCGCCTCGATGTCGATGCCCAGGGCTGAGAGCACTTCGCTGCTGCCGCTAACGCGGGTGGTGGACCGATTGCCGTGCTTGGCTACGGTTGCCCCGGCCGCGGCCGCGACGATCGCCGCGGTGGTGGAGACGTTGAACGTGCTTGTACCATCTCCGCCCGTGCCGCATGTGTCGATGGCGTCGGGATCGTCGCAGCGGATCGGGATGGCTCGGGCACGCATCGCCCGGACGGCGCCGACGATCTCCTCTACCGACTCTCCCTTGACGACAAACGCCCCCAGCACGGCCCCGACGGCGGCGTCGGGGATCGCCCCGCCGGCCAGCGCGCCAAATAGGGCTTCGGCGTCATCGGCGCTCAGGTTCTCGCGACGTTGCAACGTGGAGAACGTGTCCCGGAGAAGCCGGTCGGAATCGGTGTTCGTGGAGGGCGGGCTCATCTTGGCCCCGGCTTGGGAAGGCTGAAGCGATCGCGGATCGTGGAGTAGTCATCGCCTCCGAGGCGGGCGATGAGGTCGATCTTGCCCACGTCGGCCGTCCCGTCCGGCAGAGCGATGTCTTCCGCAATGTGAAAGCAGAGCACCTCACAGACGCACACGTTCGCGGAAAGGGGGCCATTGCCTACCGGCACGATCTGCAGGAGCCTGCACTCCATCTGCACAGGCGATTCGGCGACCCTTGCCGGCCGTACGAACTTGCTGGGCAGTGGCGTGAAGCCTGCCACCTCAAACTCGCTGATCTCGGGCGCGAAGGCGTAGGATGCCTCGTTCATGGCGTCCTTGATGGAGAAAGGTACTACGTTCACCACGCACTCTGGCAAAGCCTTGAGGTTGAGTATGGTGTCTTTCAAGGTCCCGTCGGCCCGCGTGCATGGTGAGAAGATCACCGCCGGAGGATTCGAGCCCACGCCGTTGAAGAACGAGAACGGCGCCAGGTTGGCGACACCTTTGTCTGAAAGGGTGGAAACAAATGCGATGGGCCGCGGCAACACGCACGAAAGCAGCGTTCGGAAATTGTCCCGCCGCTCCCGCTCCGAAGTGACCAGCGATCTGAATCGGTCGTACGGTTTCATCGAGGCGATGACTCGAGGCAGCCGGTCACTGCCGCTTGCTCAATTCGTTTCCTGCAACTGCTTGCACTGTTCATAGAAGCTAAGGACGCGTTCGGCGACTTCCTTGTCGTCGGCGGAGACGAGCGAGAGCACTTCCTTCTGAACGGAGATCGCGCGATCCAGATCACCAACCTGGTAGAGCGCCCGTCCATACACACCGACTGCGGCGGCAGTCCGCTGCTTAGAGGCATCATAAGCGGCTCTGGCGGCCTCCAGTGCCAGGTCCGGCGTCCGCGTGGTAAAATCAGGGTTCTCGCACAACACCTGGGCCAGGCGAGTCATTGCTGTGGCATCGGATCGGTGCTTGGCGATATGATCGCGGGCCCATTTCCTGAAAGCGTCGCCTTTCTTCTTCGGCTCCTCAGCGTACAGGGACGTCAGGATCTGCATCGCGGTCTCGTTGGCGGGATCGATGCGGAGAATGTCCACCAGGCCTTCCCAGACGGCCTCGAACTGCCCCAATTGATAGGCCATGTCCAGGGTCTGGAAACGCCGCTGGACCTCAAGGTCGAGATCCGCCGCCTTCTTGGCCTTGGTCACGTCATAGGTCCCGGCGATGATCTCCGGGATTACCGTTTCCAAGGCCGGGTCAAGGGGACTACCTTGCCAAACCACCTTGCCGTCACGCCCCACGAGAAAGGCGTGGGGAATGCCCATGACCTCGCTGGACATGTACGCTTTGGTTGTGGCTCCATCGTCATCGATCGCCACGGTGTAGGCCATCTTGTCACCCTGGTCCTTCACGAAGTCCTTGATGTCGCTGACGGAGTTGCGGTAGGGGTCGGCGTCGGTAACCCCCACAATGACCAGCTCCTTTTCGTGGTTTTTCTGGTACTTGGTGAGCAGCGGGATACTCTCCTTGCACGGCGGGCACCACGTGGCCCAGAACTCAATCATGTGGATCTTCTTGGCAGCGTCCTTCGGGAGGTTGACCTTTTCCCCGCGAACCCATTCCTTGATTTTCAAGGGCGGGGCGGGGTCGCCCAAATCCAGCTCAGCCTGCGCTAAGGGGACCCAACCTAGAAAGCCAACGACGAGGATGCCAATCAACTTGCGCTTCATTTTGCCAATTCTCGTGAGTGATCAATCGAGCGGCACAGCGTGCCTGGCCCCGGTGCTCATGGTAGCAACGATGAAGGCTGCCCGCCAGCCGTGGTTCATCGCCGATAATACGGCGTTTGGGCGCGCTTCGTTCCCCCGGGCAGAAGGCCGAGAACGACGGTGGTCGCGGTCCAACGGCGGGATCCGTTGGCTCCGCGACCACGTGTTGGCCGTTTACTTCGCTTGCCCGCTTAGGGCGCTTCTCGCCCGGGCGGCAGCAGCGGGCAGAGGAAGTAGTGAAACTCGCCGTCGCCGTCGAAATCTTCCTTCCATCGCCCGCCGAGATAGCCTACGTCGCCGGGTCCCAGGTCAGTCTCCAGGCCGTTGGGGCCCATTTCCAGGAGCTGGAAACGCCCGTTGGGCGGGATCGGGTCCGCGGTGATGATCGAATCGAAGTACAGTCCCTGGCTGCGGACAAAGACGATCGGGCCATCCCCGCGCCCGGCGCGAGCATCCGTGGCGCTGTGCCCCCATGCTGCTACGAATGCCAGCGCCAAGCCGGCAAGCCCAATACCCAGCGTTCTTCGCATCGCTGTGCTCCTCTCATGTTTCTGGGGCATGAAAGCGCCCCAGGTTCGCCGCCCGCTTTCCGGGGTGAAGCTCTCGGCAGCGCACCCTGATGACCGCCCCGGCGCACCGCAAGGTGCCGCAGTGGTTAGTCGCCGCAATGTGCCCGGCCTTACATCAGGCTCGCGTAAATCCTGGATGTATTTCGAGCCGGCCGGCGCCGTCAGCGTCGCGCTGCGACCACGGCGCGGCGAATCCGCTCGCGGGCTTCGGAGGACAGAGTGACGGCGAGGGGAGGAGGTGCCTGCATGACGGCGCGCAAGAACATGAGCTGCCGCTTGTAGCGGCGGCAAGAGCGGCAGACGAAGGCGTGGAAGCCAACCGCCCAGCGCTCCGTGGCGGGGAGCTTGCGGTCGAGGGACTCGGAGACGATTCGCGTCGAATCGGCGCACTTGAGACTCAGGATCTGGTGGATGCCCATTGCAAATTACCCCCTTCCCAATCGCCAGGCGCCAAGGAACCAGTTCGATTCCAGACACTGGCGCAGCCGCATTCTCGCCCGGTGAAGCTGGGTCCACAGATTAGACGCAGTGACTCCCAAGGCCTTGCAAATCTCCGAAGTTTCCATCCCCTCCGACTCGCGCAAGGTGAATGCCTCCCGGAGGGCCGGTGGGAGCCTGGAGAGGCAATCATCCATGATCTTGCGAAATTCCTTATTGGCCGCCAAGGAGGCGGGATCGGCTGACCAGGAAGCCACTGGGGTTTTCCACTTTCCCTTGCGGTCGAACCATTCGGGGTCGGGCGGCTCTGCCTTTTCCTTTCCGGCCTGCACTTTTCGGGCACGCAGGTGGTCTACGATCTTGTAGCGCAGGATGGCGATCAACCAGGTCCGCTCAGATGATCTCTCTTCGAACGCAGCCTTCCCACGCAGCGCCGCCAGGAATGTGTCCTGGACGAGCTCCTCGGCGGTTTCTCGGTCGCGCAGCCGAAGCATAGCGAAGCGGAACAGCGCATCCCCATGCATGTCCACCCATTCGGCCGGGTGGGCGCCTCCGGGCACCTTAGCGGGGGAATCCGAGTTTGCTGCGTGCATGAGGCGCGCCCCTGCTGTGGACTTCGGTAGTCGGCTCACTGCCGCGCCGGTGACAGCCTCAGCACCACCGTGATTGGGGGCTCGTCATGCCGAGTCGCGGACGGCTCTAGGCAACCGAGCTGAGCGAGGGCGCTGCCGTCCGGGCGCGGCCGAGGCGGCGGAGGCGCTGGCAGGCGTTCTCCAGGTCCGCCATCTTCTTGGCGAAACAGAAGCGCAACTGGTTGTCGCCGTCGGCCGGGTTGCGATAGAAGGCCGATCCTGGAACGGTGGCCACACCGACCTGCTGCAGGATGGATTCCGTGGCGGCGACGGCCGTGGGCCAGCGATCGCGGTCGAAGGAGGCCAGCATGTAGTAGCTGCCGTCGGGGACGAAGGGGGTCAGGCCGATGTCGGTGAGTGTGTCCGCGAGCATCGTCCGCTTGGCGAGGTAGTCGGCGCGCATCGCGGTGTAGTACGACTCGCTCAACTGCATTCCTGCGAGCACGCCGTATTGCAACGGGGCGGGGGCGCAGATGTAGAGCAGATCGTTGACCACGGAGATGCGGTCGATGATGTCCGCTGGGCCGATGGCATAGCCGATGCGCCAGCCGGTGATGGCGTAGGTCTTCGATCCGCCGCTCATGGTGATGGTGCGATCCTTGGCGTCCGGAAAGCGCCCGATGCTTACATGCGGCTTGCCGTAGGTGATGTACTCGTAGATCTCGTCGGTGGCGATCCAGACGTTGTGTTTCCTGGCGACAGCGGCGAGGCCACGCAGCTCAGCCTCGGTAAAGACCTTGCCACTGGGGTTGGCGGGGGTGCAGAGCAGCACCATCCTGGTCTTTGGAGTAAAGGCCGCCTCCAGCTCGGCCTGGCTGTAGGACCAGTCGGGCGGGCGCAGGTCCACAAAGCGGACGCTGACGCCGAAGAGCCGCAGGGTGTTGACATGGTAGCTGTAGAACGGGGAGAAGACGATGCATTCATCGCCGGGGTTCATGGTGGCCAGCGCTACGCAGGCGAAGGCCCCGGCCGAGCCCACGGTGACGGCGACCTCCTTTTCGGGATCGCAGTCGATGCCGTTGAAGTCATGCATCTTCCGGGAAATGGCCGTCCGCAGCTCGATGATGCCGCGGAGGTTGGTGTAGCTGGCCCGGTCTTCGTCGATGGCTCTCTGGGCGGCGCGTTTGACTTCGTCGGGTGCGGGCTGGTCGCAGACGCCCTGCGACAGGTTCACCCCGCCCATCGCGGCGCAGATGGCCGAGTAGCGGCGGATGTCGG
>SBAX01000354.1 GCA_005240095.1 Phycisphaera mikurensis | reverse complement strand
CTCCTGATCCTCGCCGGCCCCGGCAGCGGAAAAACCCGCGTCATCACCCGCCGTGCCGCCCACCTCGCCCGCACCGTCACCGAGCCGCGACACATCCTGGCCATCACTTTCACCAACAAGGCCGCCCGCGAGATGCGCGAGCGCATCGACGCTTTGCACGTAGCCCCAGGGATCGCCGTCGGCACCTTCCATGCCCTCTGCGCCAAGCTCCTGCGCTTCTATCACGAGCGGGCCCGAGTGCCCAGGAACTTCACCATTTTCGATCGCGACGACCGCCGCAAGCTCCTCAAGGAGGCAATCGAACGCAGCAACCTCTCCGCCGACAACCTCACTCCCGCTGGCGTGGAGCAGGAAATCAGCCGGGCGAAAAACGCCATGCAGTCCGTAGAAAAATACGCCGCCTACGCCGTCGACTGGCGGGCCCGTCAGCTCGCCCGCGTCTATGAGAACTACGAAAAAACCCTTCGCGAGATGAGCGGACTGGACTTTGACGACCTGCTCATGCGCATGGCCATCCTGCTCTCCGGCGACGCCTCCCTCCGCGACGAACTGGAGGATCGCTACCGCTATGTGCTCATCGACGAGTATCAGGACACCAACGCCGCCCAGTACGCCATCGCCCGCCTGCTCACCCAGAGGCGGCAGAACATCTGCGCCACCGGCGATCCCGACCAGTCGATCTACGGCTGGCGCGGGGCGGACATCAACAACATCCTCAGCTTCGAACGCGATTATCACCAAGCCCGCGTCGTGCGGCTGGAGCAGAACTACCGCTCCACCAGGCGCATCCTCGCCGCGGCCGATCAGCTCATTGCCGCCAACGTGCAGCGAAAAGAAAAAAAGCTCTGGACTCACGGAGAAGAAGGTCCGCACGTGCGGGTGATCGAATCTGAGGACGGCGAGGCCGAGGCCGCCGCCGTCGCCGAAGACATCCGCGCGCGGATTCGCGAAGGCATCGCCCCGTCCCAGATCGCCGTGTTCTATCGCGTCAATTCCCTCAGCCGCACGATCGAGGAAGCCCTTATCCGCGGCGGCGTGCCCTATCAGATCGCCCGCGGAGTGGAGTTCTACAACCGCAAAGAGATCAAGGATGTGCTGGCCTACCTGCGCGTGCTCGTGAATCCCGCGGACGAAGTCGCCCTGGAACGGATCATCAACACCCCACCCCGCGGCATCGGAACCACCACCATCGAGCGACTGCGACAGCAGGCGAGCGCCTCCGGCCGCCGGCTGTTCGACGTTCTCTTCGACGACGACGCCATCGCCGCCCTCGGGCGAAGTGGGCCGAAGGTTCGCGAGTTCGCCCAGCTCATGCAGCGACTCGCCCCTGCTCTGGAAGCGACACCCTCTCGTGCCCTGGAGATGGTCATCAGTCAGAGCGGCCTGCGGGCGATGTACGGGCCGGAGCGGGACATCGACGATGCCCCCGCCGCCAACCTCGATGAGCTGGTCAGTGCCGCCTCCACCTTCGAGCAGGACCAGCCCGACGCCACCGTCTTGGACTGGCTGGAGCACGCCGCTTTGGTCAGCGACGTGGACGCCGTGCGCGAGGAAGGCGGGCTGGTCACCCTCATGACCCTCCACGCGGCCAAAGGGCTGGAGTTCGAGTGCGTGTACATGACCGGCTTGGAGGAGGGACTCCTTCCCTTCCGCCGAAGCAATGGCTCCCTCGACCTGGGCGTCATCGAAGACGAGGAGGAAGAACGCCGCCTGTGCTTCGTGGGCATGACCCGCGCTAAAAAGCACCTGACCATGTCCCGTGCCCGCTACCGAATGCAGCGCGGCGTGACCCTGCGGACCACGCGGAGCCGCTTCCTCGACGAGTTGCCCGGGACCGGGGTAGAATGGCCGCAGGCGCCTTCGCCGGCGCCTCGGCGGAGCCCGCCCCCGGCGCAGGGTCGACTCCCCGACGACCTCGGCGAATGGACCATCGGTACCCTAGTACGTCATCCGGTCCATGGACTGGGTCAGGTGCTTTCCATCCACCGCGGCGCGTCCCGAACGCACGTGGACGTGCAATTCCAAAACGGTGGACGAAAGTCCTGGGTTCTGGAGTTTGCCGACCTGACCCGCGTCGACTTCGACGACGTGGGCTGATTGGATCGCTCGTGCGAGAATCCCTTCTCGCACCAAACTTGGGCGGGAATCCATTCCCGCAGATGCCATGCGACACGCGGTCATCATGGCCGGTGGTGTGGGAATGCGGCTCTGGCCGCTGAGCCGCAAGAGCCGCCCCAAGCAGGTGCTCCGCCTGTTCTCCGGCGCCAGCCTTCTGCGGCAGTGCTACGATCGCGTGGCCGCACTGTTCCCGCGAGAACAGATCCACGTCATCACCAATCAAGCCCACCTGCCCGTGATCACGAAGGAATTGCCCGAACTTCCCCCCGCGAATTTCATCGGCGAGCCCGTCGGGCGGGACACCGCCAACGCCGTGGGACTCGCCGCCGCGGTCCTTGCGCAGAAAGATCCCCAGGCCGTCGTCGGCATCTTCCCCGCCGACCACGTCATCACTCCTCTCGACCGCTTCCGCGCCTCCGTGACCCAAGCCTACGACGCGGCCGAAAGCAACCCCGACGCCCTCGTCACCCTGGGCATCCGCCCCACCCGCGCGGACACCAACTATGGCTATATCCACCGCGGGAATCGCATCCAGGAGGGCCTCTACGAAGTCGAGGAGTTCATCGAAAAACCCAACGTCGCCTCGGCCATGAAGTTCGTCGCCACCGGCGAGTACTACTGGAACAGCGGCATGTTCGCCTGGCGCGCCGCCACCATCCTCGACCAACTCAAGAAGCACCTGCCCCAGTCCCACGCTTCGATCCGCGACATTGCCGCCGCCTGGGACAGCGCCGATCGCCAGCAGAAGCTCCAGACCATCTATCCCACGCTCATGCGCATCAGCATCGACTTCGCGGTCATGGAGCGCGCCGACCGCGTGCTGGTCGTAGAAATGGGTTGCCACTGGGTGGACGTCGGCTCCTGGCCGGCCATCGAGGCCGTGGTCCACGCCGACAGCGACGGCAACGTCTCCGCTTGCCCGCGCGCCGTGCACCTGGGCTCTCGCGGCAACATCGTCGTCTGCGAAGACCAGCACCTCATCGCCACCATCGGCGTCGACGACCTGGTGATCGTCCACTCTCCGGACGCCACGCTGATCTGTACGCGCCGCGACGCCACCGGCATCAAGGAACTCGTGGACATGATCCGCCAGCAATACGGCGACGAGTTCGCCTAGACCGTCCAAGGCAAGGAGGGCTTCCGATGCACGTTCAGCCGCTTCGCGAAATCGTTGACCTGACCGACCCCTCGTCTAACTTGATCTTCAACATGACCGTCGAGGAGGCTCGGGCCCGATTGGCCGAGGGCGATCCCGAAAAGGTCCGCGGCATCGAGGGTAACTTCGCCCTCATCGCCCGCCGAGGCGAAACCGTGCGTATGGCCCGCTCCCTGGCCGTGCCACTGCGATACTTCATTGCAAAACGCAGCGACGGGCCCGCCCTGGTGGCCGCCCACCGCATCGACACGATCGGGGAGTGGACCACCCGCGAAGGGCTGCGCGACCAGTTTCACCCCACCTACACCCGCATGGTCCCCGCCCACTACATCACCGAAATCGCCCTTGTCGGCTGTCCCGACCCTAATCCTACGTATCGCCGCTTCTTCACCCCCCGGCACAATACTTTGCCCGCGGACCTCGATGAAATCGGACGACGCTACGTAGGCGCCGCAGCGGATGGCATCGCCAAGTGGCTGCTGAGTATTCCATCCCATGCCCCGGTCGGAGTTTGCTTCTCCGGCGGTGTGGACAGCGGAGCCGTGTTCCTGCTCACATACCACACCATGCTCAGACTCGGCCAGAACCCCGGCCGCCTCAAGGCCTTCGTTCTGTGTGTGGAGGGCGATGGAGCGGATCTGCATCAGGCCCGTGCCTTTCTGGATCGTTTCCATCTGGGACTCTTCCTCGAAGCCATCGACGTGCCGGATGACATGGTCGATGCCCAACAGGCCATTCGCGTCATCGAAGACTACAAGCCGCTCGATGTCCAGGCCGCCGCGATGATGCTCGCCTTGTGTCGCGGCATACGCCAGCGCTACCCCGACTGGACTTACCTGCTCGACGGCGACGGCGGCGACGAGAACCTCAAGGACTACCCAATCGAAGAAAACACCGAACTGACCATCCGCAGCGTGCTCAACAATCGCCTGCTCTATCATGAAGGATGGGGCGTCGATTCCATCAAGCATTCGCTGGTCTACAGCGGCGGACTGAGCCGCGGTTGCACCCGCGGGTTCGCTCCGGCCAGGTCTCTGGGATTCTCCAGTTTCAGTCCTTTCACCCTTCCCAACGTCGTAGAGGTGGCCGAGGGGATACCTTTCATCTCCTTGACCGACTGGAACCACGAGAAGCTCTACTCATTGAAGGGGCAGATCGTATCCCGCGGAGTCGCCGCGATCACCGGCATGGAAATGCCCGTGTTCGAGAAGCGGCGTTTCCAGAACGGCGTGCTGGACTCGCAACGCTTCGCGAAGCGGTTTTCCCATTCCGACGCCGCCTACCGCCGTATGTTCCAGGCCGCCTACGATGCCTGACTTGTCCGTGCTGAGCAGGCGGTTGCGCCCGGGCCGAAGGCATCTCGATCCCCATCGGCCGTACGCCTTCTTTGTCGAGCCTGAGCGTACCGCCGACGGGCCCGTCGAAGACGTCGCCACCATCTTCCTGACCAACCGCCAGTGCCCCTTCCGCTGCGTGTTCTGCGACCTCTGGAAGAACACCACGGTTGAACGGACGCCGCCCGGCGCCGCAGCGAAGCAGGTCGAGTGGGCCCTTGGACGACTCCCCTTTGCCCCGCACATCAAGCTCTACAACTCGGGCAACTTCTTCGACGAACAGGCCATTCCTCGCGGCGATCGCCCCCGCATTGCCGGACTGCTGCGCGACCACCGCACGGTGATCGTGGAGTGTCATCCCCGCCTTGTGGATCGCCGCTGCCTGGAATTCGCCGCCTCGCTTGCCGGCGGTCTACAGGTTGCCATGGGCCTGGAAACCATCGATCCCGCGGTCCTCCCTCGGCTTAACAAGGATATGACTCTCGAAGACTTCGCCCGCGCTACTCGCTTCCTCACCGGCCACGACATTCGCGTCCGCGCCTTCATCCTTCTGCCCGCTCCATTCCAACCACTCGCCGAGGGTATCCAATGGGCGATGCAATCCATCGAGTACGCATTCAACATCGGCGCGGAATGCTGCTCCATCGTCCCCCTGCGTGCAGACATCATCGCTTCAGTTGGCGATGCTCGCCCCACCGTGCGCGCCCTGGAGAAGGTCCACGAGCACGGACTCTCGCTGTGGCGCGGTCGCGTCTTCGTGGATTTGTGGGACATCGAACGCCTGGCTGAATGTCCAAAGTGCGGCCCCCGAAGAGCCCGCCGGCTCGCGGAAATGAACCTCACCCAGGGCATCCCGCCGCCTGTTCATTGCGACTGTGGAACCTGACCATGCACGACCTGACCGCTGACGTGGCCATCATCGGCGCCGGCTTCGGCGGAAGCCTCACCGCCCTGCTCTGTCAGCGCATCGGCCTGCACCCCGTGCTGATCGAACGCGGCACGCACCCCCGCTTTGCCATCGGAGAGTCCTCCACGCCTGTTGCCGACCTCATCCTGGGCCAATTGGCCCGTCGATACGATCTTCCCCAACTGATCCCGCTCACTCATTACGGCTCATGGAAAAGAACCTATCCTGATGTAGCCTGTGGGCTCAAGCGCGGGTTCAGCTATTTCCATCATCAGCGCGGCGAGCCCTTCGTCCCATGTGCCGACCATGCCAATGAGCTGCTGGTCACGGCCAATCCCGATGCCGAACGTGGCGACACGCACTGGTACCGCGCCGACGTAGACCATTTCTTCGTCCGCCAGAT
The DNA here is from genome assembly GCA_005240095.1 of Phycisphaera mikurensis. GTDB lineage: Bacteria > Planctomycetota > Phycisphaerae > UBA1845 > UBA1845 > SBAX01. Next base: position 11,668 of record SBAX01000354.1, on the reverse strand, counting down.
CCTCACCTGCGGCATTCCCTACTTTGATCAGACCGAAATCGAGGACCTTTCGGAAGGAGAGCCCTGGCACATCCGCGCACGACGCGGCGGCAATCCAGTTTCCATTCGTGCATCCTTCCTCGTCGACGCCTCCGGCCCGGCCGGCGTGATCGCCCGACATCCCGGTATCCCCACCAACCCGGCCGGCCTGCGCACCCATTCCCGCACCGTCTTCTCGCACTTTAAGGATGTGCCGCTCTGGAGTGACACCTACGCGGCACTCGGCGGACGGCGCAGCGATCACCCCTTCCCCTGCGACGCCGCGGCCCTGCACCACGTCTTCGACGGAGGTTGGATGTGGGTCCTGCGCTTCGACAACGGCATCACCAGCGCCGGCTTCGTCATCGATGACTCCGCCCAACATCCTCACCCAAACGCCGGCGACTTGGACCCGCAACAGGAATGGGAGGGCCTCTTGCGCCAATTCCCCTCCATCGCCCGGCAATTCGATCGCGCTACGCCCGTGCAAACCTTTCGCCGCACGGATCGCCTCCAGCGCCGCGCTGCTCGCACCGCCGGACCCACATGGGCCATGCTCCCGCACACCGCTTACTTCCTCGACCCCTGGTTCAGCGGCGGAAACGCCCACACGATGTGCGGCATCGAACGGCTGATCGCTATCCTGAACCAGCACCGCGACTCCGCCTCACGAACCAAGGCACTCGCCGAGTACGATCGCCTCCTGCAAGCCGAGATCGACGTCCTCGACATGCTGATCCACGGCTGCTATCGGGCCTTCAACCGCTTCGAGCTGATGACCGCCTTTTCCATGCTCTACTTCGCCGCCGCGATCACCACAGAGGAGCGCCGCCGCGCCGGCTTGTATCGCCCCCAGGAGGGCTTCCTTCTGTCAGGCGTGCCCGCCTACCGCGCCGCTCTGGCTCAATGCTACGCGAAGCTCACAGCACTTACCGCATGCGAAGCCCCGACCACCGCCGCCGCCTTCCATACCGAAATCGCCGACCGCATCGCCCCCTTCAACACCGCAGGACTGGCCGACCCCACGCACCACAACATGTATCCCTATACGAGCGCCGGGCCTCAAGCATTTAGCGCGCATGGTTCTGGCGATACTGCATGAGCCAGAGCGGCAAGCCGTGCCCGATGCCTTCGACGATCCGGCATCATCTGCAAGAGGTTGTCTCGCGTTCTCGAGTCCGCTGTTCCTCGATGGTGTCCAGACCGGTGAGCAGATCCTCCAGCAGATCTTCGGCGTCTTCAAGGCCGGGTGAGAGTCGGACTAGAGTGTCGGGAAGGCCGATCCGCAGGCGTTCATCCCGGGGAATCGAGGCATGGGTCATGGAGGCCGGGTGGCAGATCAGCGACTTGACGCCGCCCAGGCTTTCGGCGAGCGCAAAGTACTTCCGCGTGGACGCGAACTCTCGGACCTGCGCGACCTCGCCGCGTAGCTCGAGTGAGACGATGCCGCCAAAGCCCGTCATCTGTCGGGCGGCGACGGCGTGGCCGGGGTGCTGGGCGAGGCCGGGATAGTAAACCCGGGCCACGGACGGATGCCTTGCGAGCGTCTCGGCAATGGCCAGGGCGTTTTCCGCATGCCGCCGTACGCGAAGCTCGAGGGTCTTGATGCCCCGCAGGGTCAGCCAGCAGTCGAACGGCGCGGGGACGGCGCCGCACGCATTCTGCAGGAACTTGATGGGCTCGAACACCGCGCCTTCGCGGGCGAGCACCGCGCCCTGAATAAGATCGGAATGCCCGGCGAGGTATTTGGTGACGCTATGGACGACGATATCCGCCCCCAGCGAGAACGGTCGCTGGAAGACGGGCGTCGCAAAAGTGTTGTCCACAACCAGGAGCGCGCCGTGGGCATGCGCGATCCGGCTGACGGCGGCGACGTCGTAAATGAGCAGCCGGGGATTGGTCGGTGTCTCCAGCCAGATAATCCGCGGTGACTTCGCGCTGGCGCGGGCCAGGGCCGCTTGGTCCGCGAAGTCGATCGTTTCGACAAGACAGCCGATCGGGGCAAAGACACGGTTGAGCAGGCGGAAGGTGCCTCCGTACACGTCGGGGGGAATGAGGATGCAGTCGCCGGGCCGAAGGTAGGCCTGCAAGACGGCGTTTTCAGCGGCCAGGCCTGAAGCGAAGACCGCCGCGTGATCCACTCCCTCCAGAGAGGCCAGGACGCTTTCCAGCCGCTTACGCGTCGGGTTGTTCGTGCGGGAGTAATCAAATCCGCGATGAACCCCCGGCGATTCCTGTTCGAAGGTGGATGTTTGAAAGATGGGCGGCACCACGGCCCCGGTCACGGGCTCGGCCGGCTGAGCGACGTGGATGCATTGAGTAGCGAGTCTCATTGTCGAATATCTCCTCTTTTGTTCGGCTGGGTTCCTGGCAACCGGCTGACGCGAGCATCGACGATGCCGCAGGCGCTCGTCGTGGATGCGACTTGCGCCTCGGGTGTATCGTCGCCGATCCACGTGCAGGTACCGGTGTGCTCTAGACTACGAACGATCATGGGCAGGCGGGCCCCGGCGGCCACGAGGATGGCCTCCCGTTGCAGGACGCGGCAGCCATGGTCCGCGAAACGGAGAGCTTCCTCGTAGCTCAGGCGGGCGAGGGGCTTTGCATCGGCGTGGCGCTTCGGATCGCGGTCATGGTAGCCGGCGACGTCCTTGATGAACTCGCAACGGACGGCCTTGGAAGCGATGGCTAACAAAACAGCGGTCAGGTCCGAGCCACCGCGCCCGAGGCTTTCAACGCATTCGATTTCATTCCGGGCGAAAAACCCCGGGACGACCGCGACCCGGCTGCCGCTCCACGCCCGGCTCAGACGCCGATGATCAACGTCGATGGTGTTCGACACGGAACCGGACCGAAGCAGACCCGACTGGTGGATATTGAGCGCCCGCACGTCGAGGCCCAACTCCATCATCGCCAGGCTGAGCAATGCCACGGAGCGCAACTCTCCGGTCGACCAAAGGACGTCGAGCACGCGGGGATGCGGCTTGCCGTGAAGGCCGCGGGCGAGCTGCTCCAGCCGATCGGTCTGACCGTGCTGGGCCGAGACGACGATCAGCCAGCGAATCTGCGATTCCTCCATCAGCCGGTCCCGCACGTATCGCGCTGCGATCGGATAGGCGCTTAGGCCTCGAAACACCGAACCGCCGATTTTCAGAACGACGGTCGGCTGCGGCGGCGCATCTTGCGAAAGTAGACTCTTTCCAAAGAGCATCTGCATATTCCTTTGGAGGCGCGCGGACACAGCGATGCGCCTCGCTGCACTGCGATCACAGACGTAAGCGTGAGTTTGGCTCGCAATCGAATGTGAGCACACCGTCGACACCGATGCCGCCTCGCATCCGATGACCAGGGCTTCTGGGTTATTTCGAAGGACCGACGCTTACGCGCCGTAAGACATGAGCATGGTCATGCGTTGCCTCCTTTATCTACCCCGCGCTGGCGGGCAGGAATTAGCACCTTGGTCCACGACCAGGTTGCTGTAGCGTCGTCGGGCCTGAGCCCTCGGCTACTCTGGATAAAGAGCCACTCCCTTGAGTGGTCGGTACAATCTATGGGGTTCTTGATTCCAAGTCAAGCGCTTTTCAAAGAAACGGACGCCTTGGCCCCTTCGTGGGCGCTTGCCCCGCGACATCATCCGTGTCTATCGGGCGATCTGCTGCATCAGACGGCGGAAGACCTCGAAGTCCAAGGCTTGCGGGCCGTCGCTGAGAGCCTTGGACGGGTCGGGATGGATTTCCACCATGACGCCGTGGGCCCCGGCGGCGAGCGCCGCCTTGGTCATTTCCGGGACCCACCGCCACACGCCGCAGGCATGCGACGGGTCCACGATGATGGGCAGATGCGTCAGTTCCTTGACCACCGGCACGGCCGAGAGGTCGAGCGTGTTGCGGGTCGCGGTCTCGAAGGTGCGGATGCCGCGCTCGCAGAGAATGACCTGATGATTGCCGTGGGCCAGGATGTACTCCGCGGCCGCGAGCCACTCGTCAATGGAGGCCATCATGCCGCGCTTCAGCATGATCGGCCGATCGATGCGCCCGCACTCCTTGAGCAACGAGAAGTTCTGCATGTTACGAGCGCCGAGCTGGATCACGTCGGCCTTGCGAGCGACGGCTTGCAAGTCGGCCGGATGCATCACTTCAGTGACGATGGGAAGCTCAAACGTCTTTCCCGCCTCCTCAAGAAGATCGAGCGCTTCGTAACCCAGGCCCTGAAATGCGTAAGGGCTCGTGCGCGGTTTGAAGCATCCTCCGCGGAGGACGTGCCCGCCGAGCTCCTTGACGATGCGGGCACAAGCCAGGATCTGCTCCCGCGATTCCACCGAGCACGGTCCGGCGATGATCACCGGACGATCGCCCCCTACCAAAGCCCTGCCGATGCGAAACTGTGAGTCCTGCATCCGCGTCGTTCGGGCCACGAGTTTGTAGGGCTTCCTTTCAAGCTCTTTGAGCACGTCGGCGTGGGTGGTCGGGAGAGTTTCCGGCTCCGTCGGCACGGCGTCCTGGGCGGGGAACGGGCTGGCAGTCATGGGGCCCGCGGCCGGGCGCGGCTCGGCAGGGCGTGCGCCCCCCGTGGTGCGCGCCGGATACGAGCCGAGCACTTTCAGGAAACTCGTATGGGCAGCCAATCGTAGCAGGGCGTCCTGGACGCGGGGCTCCACAAGGCTTCCCTCGAAATCGATGTAGAAGATGTATTCCCACGGAGTCTGGGGGCGAGGGCGCGATTCCAGCTTGGTCAGGTTGAGCTGGTGCGCGTGGAGGACGCTCAGGCATTTGAGCAGCGCTCCTTCTTCATGGCGAGTGGCCAGGACCACGCTGGTCTTGCAGGCGATGCGCGGGTCGACCTGCACCGGCTCCCTGGCCACAACCACGAAGCGGGTGAAGTTTTCCTTGTTGTTGGCGATGCCCCGGCGGATCACGGTCAGCCCATAGAGACGAGCCGCCTGCTCGCTGGCGATAGCGGCTTGGGAAAGATCCTGATCGTCACGAACCTTTCGGGCCGCCATGGCCGTGTCCGCGTACGACTCGACCTGACAATGGCTCAGACCACGCAGAAACTCAGTGCATTGGTCTAGCGCCTTGGGGTGCGAGTAGATCCGACGGATGCGCGACAGCGGCAGGTCCTCGAGTGCCAGCAGGCAGTGGTCCACCTCGAGGATCTCTTCGCCGACCAGGGCCACGCTCTTGCGGGCCAGCAGATCGTAAGCCTCGTTGATCGAACCGGCCGTGGTATTCTCGATCGGCAACACGGCGTAATCGGCTCGACCCTCGCCGACGGCATCGAGCATTTCCTCGAACGTATTGCAGCCGCAGTACTCGACCTCGGCTTGCCGCGGCCCGAAGTGTCGGCACGCGGCCAGGTGGCTGTAGGCGCCCTCGGTCCCTTGATAGAACACCCGCAGGGCGTTTTTGTACCGACTGGGGTTGCGATCATCGACCAACCGTTCCTGCTGCCGGCGAACGGAGTGGTCGAGGATTTCACGGAACAAACGGGTGACGTACTGGGCATCGAGGCCGGCCTGCCGCCCCAAGTCAACCAGCCGAGTGAGCAGTTCCTCCTCCCGGGCCGTATCGCGCAGTCGCCCCTCGGTCAGCTTCAGCGAGCTAATCTGGTCAATGACTCGCTCCCGTTCGGCCAGTCCGTCAACGATCTGTCCGTCGATGCGGTCCAGCGCCCCGCGCAGCTCGTCTAGGGCTGGGTTCATCGCGTACATCTTGTTGGTTCTCCCGCGCCTGTCCAGGGTTAGGACAGATTGGCGAGGCCACGCCGGAAAGCGATGGAGCCAAAGGCTCGTGCACGGTAGGTGTTTTCTATACGACCTACGTACGCACGTCGAAGACTCGAAGAGGCTCACCGCGGCGCTGCCCGCGAGGAGTTATCGCCCCAGCGGTTACCAGAAACCTGATCCAAACGCCAACGGTGCATGATCGCCCGATTGCCCAGGCGCGAAGTGCGCGACATCGAGCGCCACGTGCTGGCAGGCTCACATGAACTCGCACGCCCTGCCTTCGCAGAACTGGGCCTCCAGTTCGTGCTGATGCTCCAGCTCGCCACGTAGCGGCTTAGACCGGCAGTGAGAGCCGCATCGTGCTCGAATCACGCAGGGTCGCGCCCGGCTATGAAGCATGTGTCCGCGGATTAGTTAGGCGACCACCGACCGAATCTGCGCGGCGTCAGGGTGAAGTGAACACGTGGCTCGGACTCGCGACAGGACTCTGATCGACGACGTCAGACTGAAACGGCGTCGTTGCGCGCAAAACGGTTGCCCAGACGCGAGGTGCGCGAGGTCGAGCGGCGGGCGTGGCGCTTCTCTTCGGCGGCTCGCAGCTCGCTGGGTGATTCGAAGAAGCTGCCCCACCGCCGAACCCGCTCCGCCCGCTTGGCCACCAGGGCATCGAGCGTCAGCCGTGTGAGGTCATCAAGTGAACCCACCAGGAACTTCTCGAGGTTGGCCCCCGCCGCTTCAGGCTGGCGATGCGCGCCGCCCAGCGGCTCGGGAATCACATGATCGATGATGTCGAGCTTGAGCAGCTCGCGGGACGTTAGCCGCAGGGCCTCCGCCGCGTGCTTACGCCGCTCCGCCGTCTTCCACAGGATCGCCGCACACCCCTCCGGCGAGATCACCGAGTAAAACGCGTTCTGGAACATGGCCACACGATCGGCCACGCCAATCCCCAGCGCCCCACCGCTCCCACCCTCGCCAATGACCACCGTCACGACGGGCGTACGCAGCCGGGCCATCTCCATCAGGTTCGTGGCGATGGCGTAGGCGATGCCCCGTTCCTCCGCCCCGATCCCGGGATACGCCCCCTGCGTGTCCACCAGGCAGACGACGGGGACCCCATACTTCTCCGCCATCTTCATCTTCAGCAGGGCCTTGCGGTACCCCTCCGGATGCGCACATCCGAAGTTGCACGCCATCCGCTGCTTGATGTCCTTGCCCTTATCATGCCCGACCAGCATAACCCGGTGCCGCCCGATGCGGCCAAACCCCGTGATGATCGCCCGATCGTCGCTGAACGTCCGGTCCCCGTGCAGCTCGCAAAAGTCACGGAAAACCATCCGGATGTAGTCGGTGGTTAGAGGACGTTTCGGATGCCGGGCGACTTGCACTGTCTCCCACGGCGTGAGGTTGCCATAGATCCGCTTGAGCGTCGCTTTCAGGTTGGTCCGGAGCTGCTTCGTTTCCGCTGAGAGGTCGCGACCCGTCTCGTTTTCCAGCCGACCGAGCTCCTCGATCTCCTGCTGAATGCGGACCAGGGGCTTCTCGAACTCCAGAAACCCCCCGCTACTCGCACTCGCTGCGGCAGTCCCTGCCAATGACGCCGGTTCGGTTGTGGTTGCCTCACTCATACCTTGTTGCCCATGGGGCCTCCCGGACGGCGACCCCGCGCCAACGGTGCAGCCGCCCGCAAAGTTAAGACCAGATTAGTCGTTCATCGGCTCCTGACAAGCCCTTTTACGAGCCGTTAGGCAAAAACTGCCTGGCGCAGACTGGCCTGAAACGTTCTCCTGGTGATTCATAACTATCGCTGGAACAATAGATTAGATTCCGCGGAGGGGCTTCCGGTTACGGAGCCGGCGGGGTGCTCAAATCTTGTATCTCTTGTGTAATGCGGGTCAGCTCGGTCAGGGCAGCATCCGGGTCGGCAGCCTTGGTCGCCACGCGGCCCAGCAAACGATCCAGGTCCCGGGTGATGGCCCGCTTCTTGGTCGCCATGGGGTCGCCTGCCGAATCGACGCGAACCACTGCCTGGGCCAGCGGATCGGCCGCTGAGCCCGCAGACACGAGCCGGTAGCGTGCCATCAGCGCGTCAGCGACGGCCTTCACCGGTGCAGCTCGATCCGCGTGCCGCTCCTGCAGGCCCTTCGCAACCGCACCGATTCGGAAGACGAGCTGCCCGAGCCAGAGCTGAGTCGTCGCAGGCATCGGTCGGTCAGCCGGCATCAACTGCTCGGCCACGCGCTCGTACCGCCCGGCCTCGACGAGATCCTTCACCGCCAGAATCGGCTCCGCAGGCGCGGTGGCCGTCGGCTCCTGAGCTGCGACCGGTGCTGCCGCAATCGGCTGCCGCGGCACGGCCGGGCCTATTCTCGATGGAGGGGCAACCGCGGGCGTCTCCGGCTCCGCCAGGGCCATCTGAATCTCGATTCGCAGGTCGCTGGCTTTGAGGCTCCGCGACGCCGGATACAGCTCCATCACCGGCCCCAACGGCTTGCGCCCTTGCTGAGTGATCCACTCCCGGATCGCAGAGTAATGCCGCGTCGTCGTGCCTGAGGGTCCAGGCACGATGGCAGAAGCGACCTCCACCGAGTCAAGCGCCTCACTCTTGAAGGGCGGCTCGACTTCCCAGTCCCCACTCGCCAGGAAGCCGACCTGTGTACGTAAGGACTTGGGCGACACGGCAGTTGGGTCCGCCGAATAGCGCACCACGATCGGACCCTTCTCGCGACGAGCGGTCATCTGTTCCTGGACGGGGGTGAACAGCGGCCCCATCGACCAGTACGGGCCCGAGTGTTCCAGATAGACCAGCCGCGCCGGCTCGGTACGTTTCAGAGCGATCTCAAGATCGCCGCCCTTCGCCGCGGAGTCGCCGGGCGGGCCGATCGCTACGATCAGTACGAGATCAAGCGCCGCCTTCGAGATGATCCAGTGGGTCAGCATAACGCTGGATCAGTATACCCCCACGGACGGGCGGCGGATGCATCCTTCCCCAGCCTGGCTGACCCAATGGCAAAGTGGCGGCCGAAAATCGGCCGCCACGCATAAGGTGCCTGTAATGATGATCGCCGGCTCTACTTGGTCGGCGGCGGGCACTCCTGAAGAGTGGCGCCGTTGTATACGTCGAAAGCGCCCGTTCCCACCAGCATGTCGACGGCCATCACTAGGTCTGCCGGGGCGCACAAGGCGCTCCGATCGATATCGCACTGCTGGATGATCCGCGGCGGAACGCTCGTGCCGTCAAAGTTAGCGAGTAGTTCAAAGACGTCGTCGAAGTTACTGGAAAGGTTCCATTCGGGATCCCCGGGAAGGCTGCCGATGCAGCACCGGCGGTCGGCGGCCTTGTCCCGAACGCAGTACCAGTTCGACGGCCGCACCCGCCGATTGAGCGTCACGGTGACGTTATTGCCTGCCGGAACCGCAGTCAAACTGGTGGGACCCACGTCCGTGCCAAACTTCGTCACTTCGAAATCCGCCGCGGTCATCCCCGCCGTGGAGCGGTCATAGGTGAACACCACCTGGTTCGTCGTCAGAAATGAACCCGCGTTGTTCCGGTCGTGGGGAATTCGAGCATCGATATCGCAGTGCGTCGGAATCCCGAACTGCCCGGTGTGCCCGAAGTTGCAACTCACCACCTGGCGGATGCAGTCGCCCGGTTGGATCGTCAACATCAGCGCCTGGGGCGTCGGAAACGCTTGGTTGGGCGGAGCGGCATCATCGGAAATGAAGGCTGTGGTGTCTGTCGTCGTACGCAGGGAGAAGGTCCCGCAGGCGTTGGACGAGGCCTGAACGATGAGCGTGGCCAGATACTTAGCCGCTCCGGTATCCGGCACGCCGCCGGCCGGGTCCCTGATGGCGAAATAATTATAGTAGAGGCTCGTGGTGTTGATATCGGCAATCACACTCTCTCCGAAGAAGATGAAGTCCGAACGGCCGGTATTGATCTGCGCGCCAAGCGAGGGGTTGTGCCCCGAGCCCACGCAGAAGGACCCCCCGAAAGAGGACAGGCAGAAGGGATGATTCACAGATCTGGATACGCAGCTGGCCGTGCCGCAGACGCTGCCCGGGCAGTCCGCGTTGGTGGTACAGGCATTGCCCGCATTAAGACCCCCCTGGCAGGTGTTCGGCGGAGTACAACTGAGCTGGGCGAGAGGCGCCTTCCAGCCTACCGGCAGCACGGTCCCGTTGCCGCCGCTCGCAAACCCCGTGCCGTCAAGCGTGACCTGGTAATTCTTGACGCCGCCCGGCAAGTCTACGCTCCACGCGGAGAGCACAATGTCAACCTCGATCGTATCCCCCGGCACGATGTTGAGGCTGCTGGTGGGCGTGATGGCAGCCCCGTTTCTCTTGACTGCCTTGAGCGACATCACCGACGCCTCGGACACGGCGCTCCAGGCCAGCACCCCGGAAAAACCCAACGCAAGAACGCGCGCAGAACACATCCTCATGACCCTATCCCCTTCTTTGACTTAGTCCGTACCAGGACGACAATCGGCGGAATCCCCTCCGCGTAGACGCCCCAGTTTAGCCGATTTACAAACCGAACTCAACCAATTTCGGACGCCCCCGACGTAGGTAGGGTTGCGGGCCTGCTTGCGGACGCAGGTCGTCCGAAAACGCTTTTCAAGGCTCTCGCCATCACCAGCCCTGGCGCCCCACCACCCTTGGGCCGGATCCCACCCCAAACCCCTTGAAGTCCGCATGCCAGATCGCTGGCGCGCCCCCCTAAAGAGGCAGGTGCACATTATAGGGCGCCGCCCACCGCCTGTCCAGTAGCCTTGGGGCTCCCCGTCAGGGCTGGATTTTCGGGGTTTGAGCCGCTCACCACCCGCGAGCGGGCCCACGCGTACGATCGGATGCGACTACCCCAAGGGCCAGACCCGGCTTGACACGCGCGCCTGAGCCCGACAGAATCGGGACAGCGATTGTCGGCAGGAACTAGGGCTGCCGGCATCGCCGACTACCGCCCTGGCGATCGGGGCGATCGCGCCCCGGCGACACCCCGGGACACCATCGAAAAACCTGCCTGCCGGAGAATCAAGCGCATGGCTCGACAAACGCAAGGCCTCAACGCCACAACCGTGTCCATGATCATCTTTGTAACCCTATGGCTGGCCTCTACGATCTTGTTGGTTTTTCTGTACACGGGGCAGGAAGCTCTGGTTGAGGAAGCGAAGCGCGCTAACGCCAGCTATCGCCGGGCCATCAGCCCCGCAGAAGAGAAGTCCATCTCCGTGGTCAAGAGCGCCCAGGAAAACGGCCCCACCGTCGCCGGCCTGCTCGAGGAAGCCCGCAGTCAGACCGCCGCCCTGGCCACCGGCGCCACCACCGATGATGCCGCAGAGGTTCGCAGGAAACGCGACCAGGCTCTACTGGCCATCCAGACCGACGGACTCGTCCCCAAGCCCGACACCTACGCCGACATTTCCTATCACGACGCCCTGAATCGGGTATACGAATCGTTCCGCGCCGAACGCGAGCTGCGCAAGACGGCCGAGGATCGCGCCGCGCAACTGGAAACCCAGGTCACTCAACTCGTAGCCGCCTCCGCACAGCAGAAGGACGACTTCGAGAAACGCGCCAAGGAGGCCACGCAGCAGCTCGCCCAATGCGAGACGGATCGCGCCGCCTACCGTGCCGAGCGCGACAAGAATGTCGAGAAACTGGAGCGTGAATTCGAGGATAACCGCAAACGCACTGACGAAGAGGTCAAGAACGAACGCACCAGCCGCCAGGCCGCGGAGGCGAAGGCTACGGAGCTGCAAAAGCGCCTTGCCGTGCAGCAGGAACGCCTCGGCGAGCTCACCATTGGGCCGGAAAAGCTGGGCACGGCCCGCCAGCCCGACGGACGGATCCTCACCGCCGTGCCGGGCGACGACGCGGTCTACATCAATCTCGGAAAGTCGCAGGGGCTCGTGCTGGGCCTGACCT
>SBAX01000419.1 GCA_005240095.1 Phycisphaera mikurensis | reverse complement strand
CCGCCGGACGGGGCGGTGGGACGAGAATCGTCCAGCGGCGGGGTGAAGGTGCCGGGATGATCGGATTGCGCAGGCCACGCGGCTTCTTCGCGGCGCTGGTATTCACGCAAGGGGATGTGGAACAGGCAGCGCATGGGAAACAGGAATCCGCCGAACTGAGAGAAGCCGTGTCCGCGGGTAACGTGGACCAGGCTGGTGCATTCGTCGTCGCTGGCCTGGATGATGGTATTCCGCCGCATGCGTGGGCCGATGTGTTCGGTCGCAGTGTACCAGACCTTTCCATCTGGGGCGACTTGCACCTGACCACCTTCGCTCTGCTTGTAGCTGAACATCTCGTACACGGCCTCACCGGAGGCCTCGATGAGAATGTTCTGCTGAAGAAGGTCCGAGGCGGAAAAGACCTGACGAAAGCGGGTGTTGCCCAGGACCGTAGGGATAAGGTCGAACTGCTTGGTGCGAAGGTCGCTCAGCGTCTGGTTGGCCAGGATCACGGGGATCTTCGCGGAACGCGCCTGGCGGAGAAATATCTGAAGGTCCTCAGAGGCGACCTGCTGGAACTCGTCGACCACGGTGTACACGCGATGGGAGCTGGCCCCGCGTCGGACGGCGGCGACCAGGAGGCTGTGGAGGGCAAGCTTGGCAACGGCTCGAACCGCGGCCTCCTCCAGGGCGGGGTGCATGTAGAAGTAGAGGACGTGAGGCGAACGAACGACCTTGCCCATGTCGATCCGTTGATCCATGACGGGTGCCGGCAGTCGGTGTTTCGGGGTGATGTTCAGGGCGTCAAGGGAGGCCAGCGAGGCTACGGTGGTGAACAGGTGCGTTGCGTCGTCGCGGAGGCTGGGGCGGATGTCGATGTCCTTCCATACGCCGCCGGAGGCGTCACGAAAGTAGTCGTCCAACTCGCGGAAGGAATCGAACTGAACGCCGCTCTCCAGCAGCTGCTTGAGGACGAAGCGGTGGACGCCGGAGTAATAGGAGGTGCCGTAGCCTTCGCCGTAGTCCAGGCCCAGGCTTTTGACCAGGATTTCAACCTTCTGGTGAAGCGTGACGTTCCGCATGTCCTCCTGGAGGAACGGATTGAAGACGTAGGTTGCGCACTCCGGTCGATTGGTGAACCAGCGAAACGGTATCCGGGCTTCCGGATCGCGTCCCGCGTTAAGTCTAGCGACCGAGTCGCGCACCGCCTCGAAGAGCGTGCGGTCGCCCTTGAGGTCGATCACCACGATGGAATCCTCGCCGCCCGCGATCAGCTGATGGATCAGCGGCGCGATCCCCAGGGCGCTCTTGCCGGCGCCGGAGTCTCCGGTGATATGGGCATGTTCCGCGAGAACGGCGCGACTGAGCAGGATGGGATAGTCTTGGTCGGCGTAGAACCCCATGAACAGGTGATCGCGTTCGGCGATGCCCGGTTTCTCGGGGACTTCGGCGACAAATTCGGACTCGCGGAGTCGTTGAAAGTAGGTGTCCCAGAGGGGCGGCCGTTCCGACGGATGGTAGCGCGCCTTGCAGTTGCCATCGCCCTCCAGGGTGAGGAAATGATGCACCAGAACCCGTCCGCCGATAGCCAGCCACATCGCAGCGAGAATCGCAGGCGGTGCAAGCAGGCAGCCGAGAAACGCGAACATTGCGGACACAATGACGCGCGGATCCCGGCTGAGGAATCCGCGGAGGTACACCCAAAGGACGGCCTCCGGACGACCGAGGAGCCGCTGAGCGGCGTCGGCGCGGGCGTAGGCGGTTCGGTTGAAGGCCAGGAGATCTTCCTTCGCGGCGTCGCGCTGGTCGGCCGGAAGATGTTCCACATAGTCCGCCTGATCGGGGGAAAGCTGGATGTCGGGCGAAGGGGGGAAGATGCGTCCGGGTTCGTCGTTGAGCAAGGCCTGGATTGATATGCCATCCCAGGGCATGGGCGTCGCGGCGGCGTCGAGGAAGGAATCGTAGCCGAACAGGGGCAATCCGAGGGGGAAATAGCCCGCCACGGGCAGCACGGCGATGGAGATCAAAAACAGGGTAACGACGGTGCGCAGGTACCGCCCAAAGGTGAAGCCGTACGGACTTTGAAAGACCCCGGCGGCGAGGGTTCCGTGGAAGTTGTAGGTCAACCAGGATACGTAGGCCCGGCCCAAGGTACGAAACACGAGGCGGGGATCGACGGTTTTGTCGTAGGCCAGGGCATGAGCGATACCGTACGCGGTTAAGGCGATGACGAACACGGCGACGGCCACGAAGCCAGCAAGGGGGGCGGGGACGCAAAGAAGGTAAACAAGGGTGGCGAGTAGGAATGCCACGCAAGCCAGGGCGAACCCAAGGGCATAGTGAGATCGCTCGCGTCGTTCCAGCCGGTCAAGCTCACTCGCGGGATGTCGGCGTACCTTCGGCGGCAGGATCGCCTCCATCACGTATCCATACCATTCGGTGGGCCTCCACACCGAAAGCCAGGACTGCCGCACCTGGCGTGGAAGGAAGACGTTGGCGTGCATCCAGAGAGCGTAATGACGGCTCATCTGGTTGGCGTGATGAAGGGCGCACAGGAAGGAAGTAAGCAGGAGCACGGTAAGCAACGAAGTGTTGGCCGCGACGCTGAGGAGCCATAGCAGGGGGCCGAACGCGAGAGCGGCATAAACTCGACCCGGTGTCTCCGCGGCAAGCAACCGGGATACGGCTACGGCTACGCTCACGGTCGTGGCAATGGAGAGGAACAGCGGTCCGATGGTGAGAGCTCCGGCGACGCGCAGGCCCACGGCGACGCCCAAGCCGATGAGGCACACCCACACGGAGCGAATGACGGCCGCGTACACGTTGAAGGCGTCGCTGTAGACTTGGGTGCGATAGTCAAATTCCATGCCTTTCGTCGGCGGAAGGGCCTTGACGTTGATGGCATCCAGGGTCGTGGCTACGT
>SBAX01000056.1 GCA_005240095.1 Phycisphaera mikurensis | reverse complement strand
GGGTTTCGAACAAGTCGCGATCTGGAGCAGCCACCTCGACCCGGCGGATGGCGTTCTTTGGGACATATCGCCGGCATCGCAAGGCAATGCGCCGTTGCCCGATCCAGCCGACTACGAGTCCTATTACGACCTCATCAACGGGGGTGACACGAGCACCGGCTACGCGGTCAATCCGGTGACTGGACAACCCTACCAACCACAGATCGTCCCGCGAGGGGACTTCGCCCGTGCTCTCGCTGAGTTCTGGGCTGACGGGCCCAGCTCCGAAACGCCGCCGGGTCACTGGTTTACAATCCTCAACTACGTTTCGGACAACCTGGCTGAGAAACGCCTCGGGGGAAACGGGCCGATCCTTGACGATTTGGAATGGGACGTGAAGAGCTACCTGGCCTTGGGGGGCGCCATGCATGACGTGGCCGTCGCCGTGTGGGGCGCAAAGGGATGGTATGACTACGTCCGGCCGATTTCAGCGATCCGGTACATGGCCGACCTCGGACAATCATCCGATCCAGAGGGGCCGTCCTACCATCCCGGCGGCATTCACTTGTATCCGGGTCTTATTGAAGTAGTAACCACCCAATCCACGGCACCCGGCGAGCGCCATCGACATCTATTGGGGTACGAGGGAAAGATTGCCCTGCGTGCCTGGCGGGGCCCAAACTACATCACGAATCCGCAGACCGCGGTCGCCGGCGTGGGATGGATCCTCGCCGAAGACTGGTGGCCCTACCAGCGGCCGACATTCGTGACGCCTCCCTTCCCGGGCTACACCTCGGGCCACAGCGCCTACAGCCGCGGAGCCGCCGAGGTTCTGACCCTCCTGACCGGGAGCCCTTATTTCCCTGGGGGGTTGGGTGAGTTTCATTGCCCGCAAAACCAGTACCTCGTCTTCGAGGACGGCCCAAGCGTAGACATCACACTTCAATGGGCGAGCTACTACGACGCCGCCGTTCAATCCGCCCTCTCACGTATTTGGGGCGGGATCCACCCTGGACAAGATGACCTGCCCTCGCGGCGGATGGGATCGGTCGTGGGCATCGAGGCATTCCATTTCGCTGAGCGACTCTTCAGCGGCGCCGCGGGCACCTGCGCGAGCGGTAGCGACTATCTCGATGCTGATATCGATGGATTTGCCGACGCCTGTGATCGTTGCCCGGCGTCGACTCCGGCCGACGCCTGTTCATGCGCTGCTGAAGAACTCTGTTGCCGGGAGGGTTGCCTGATTGGCGATGCAAACGGCGATGGTGCGCGCGACTTGTCGGATTTCGCTGCCTTGCAGAACTGCTTCAGTGGGAGCGCTGGTGATTCGGGATTCTCCACGCCCGGCAAGGATTGCCGCTTCTCGTTCGACCTGAACGAAGACGCCGATATCGACGTGACTGATTCCAACCTGTTTGTTTCCCGAATGAGCGGGCCCTAGGACCAGCGGGCTTCGACAAGAGCATTATGGGGAACACGGAGTGGGATTACACAGCTCGAGCCTGTACGCCCCGGTGTCCCCTCCCGACGGCAAACTGACGCCGGCGTTCTGAAACGGGTCGTCTAATGAACTCGCCCCACCGTAAGTCGTTTCCTCACAAGCGCTTGCGCAAAAGCCACCGGTCGGACTCGAACCGACGACCTGCGGTTTACAAAACCGCTGCTCTGCCAACTAAGCTACGGTGGCAAGTGCTTGTAGCTCGCGACGCCTTGTCGCGAAGCCCCACACGACAACCTCCCGCATCCAAGAGCTTACGGCAGTCCACCCGCGGCCACAAGAACGGCGGCATCGAACGGAGGGCGGTGCGGGGCTTGTGCTGAAGCGGCAAGGCGACAACTTTGGCACCACTGCAATAGGGGCGGAGTACGAGCATCGCGACGCTGCACTCGTTAAGGGGGGCAGCCGAAGTCCGGCGCGGGCTGAGAGCGGCATTCGCAACCTCCCGTCACGTTGCAGGCGCTGTACAGGCCGTTGAGGTCGCAAAACAATGAGCGGCAGGGGGCGAATTCAAACTCTACGCCCTGCACGCAACCTTGTCCAGGCTCGCAGTAGTATTGGATGCAGTCGTCGTCGCAATGATCCTGGTTGGGGCAGGCAGCATCGATATAGATCCCCGCGGCACATTGCCCGCCTGCGCAATAGTCGGACGCCGTACACGCGATGCCGTCTTCACACGGCGAACCATCAGGTTCGTTGAGCAATCCACAGGCGCCACTCATGCAGGCGTTCTTGGTGCAGTCCCCATCGCCGTCCTCGGCGTTGCCCTCATCGCACGGTGCGCCGACCGGCTCGGGGATCTCGAAACAGCCAGCCCCTCCGCATAGTCCTTCCATGCAATCGGCATCGCTGTCGTTCTGGTTTCCGCATCGCGAGTCATCGTACGCAGTGGCGCCACAGTACGGCTGGTTCTCAAGGTCCCTAATACACTCTGAGGCGGTCGTGCAGTCCACCCCGTCGTCGCAGGGCGAGCCAACCGGCTCAGGATACTCGAAGCAGCCAAGCCCTCCGCATAATTCTTGCGTGCAGTCTGCATCGCCGTCGTTCTGGTTTCCGCAACGCGAATCATCGTACGCAGTGGCGCCACAGTGCGGCTGATTCTCAAGGTCCCTAGTACACTCTGAAGCGGTCGTACAGTCCACCCCGTCGTCGCAGGGCGAGCCAACCGGCTCAGGCACGGTCACGCATCCCGTCACATCGCAATACCCACGCTCACAGTCCGCGTCGGTGTCGTCCAAACCGCCGCAAACAGAATCGTTGGAAGCATGGCGGCAGGTTCCTGCGTAGCAATCGTCCATCGTGCATGGGTACGAATCAGCGCATTCCGCGTCCACTGCGCACTCGCAAATCGGCCCGCGAAGGACAGACACCAGGCTCGTGTGATCGAGAAGGTCGCAATGACCGTCCGCCTGGAAATCGCATCGTGCGATGCCGGGAATCTCGATCGTCCCGAACTGCTCTTGGAAGAGAGCAACGTCGAAGAGATCGACGCAGCCGCTGTCGTCCATGTCCGGTTCGGGCTGTGCCATGGCGGTCGTCGCCGCAAGGAGCAGCGTGATCAAGGACTTGCAAGTGTTCATTCTGGCACCAGGCTCGAAACGTTCGATCCAAGCCGGCCATGATAACTGAAAACGACCCGCTTGTAGGAGCGACGGTAAGGCCATGCCTCACGCCAACTCGAGCAAGAAACTTATGAGACGTTGGTGGTGTGGTGCCGCACGCGGCATTGATGTGGCAACGACGTCGGCCGAAATCTGGGTCTTCCCATCGCATCGCGGAAAACGTCCCGCAATGAACGTTGATGCGTCCCGGCTCGTTCTAGGCGGGAGTCTATGCGCTGGTCGGGACGGCCGGCGCTACAGGTTCTCCATGCAATCTGCACCAGCGGCGGCACTGATACCAGTTGTAGATCACAGGGATAAGCAGGTCGATGACCTCGTCCGCAACCAGCAGGCCGCCGAGGACGGGGGCGGCCATCGGTTTGGTGACCTCAGCGCCTACGCCGGTGGCCCAAAGCATGGGAACCAGGCCGATGATCGTCGTGCCTTCGGTCATGAGCTTGGGCCGAAGGCGGTGAACGGCACCCTGGATGACGGCCTCGCTCACTTCACCGACGGATTGAATCTTGGCGAGCCCGCCGCGGCGATCGATGGCGTCACGGAGGTAGACGAGCATCACGATCCCCGTCTCCGTGGCCATTCCGAAGCAGGCGATGTACCCGACCCACACGGCCACACTGAAGTTGAAACCAAACAGGCTCTGGAAAATCACGCTGCCGCACAGGGCGCCGGGCACGGCCAGGATGATAAGCAGGGCGTCGCGAAGATCATTGAAGGTCATGTAGAGGACGACGAAGATCAGCAGCAGCACCATCGGGAAGATGAGCTGCAGGGTCTTCTTGGCTCGTACCTGGTGCTCGAACTGGCCGCTCCACTCGATAAAGAAGCCGGGAGGTAGTTTGACCTGCGAAGCAATCGACTGTTGAGCCTCCTCGACGAAACCGATGATGTCGCGGTCGCGCACGTTCAATTGCACGTAGGCGCGGAGCATTCCATTCTCGCTCTTGATGACGCTCGGGCCTTCGACAACCTTGATGTCAGCGACTTCGGTGATCGGGATTTGAAAGACTTCACCGTTCGACATTTGGCGGGGCGCGGCGCTCATTCCCCCGGATGGGGCCATCGAAGCGCTGGCGGGGGTTGCGGCGCCCCGACGCCCCGTCACCAGAATGCGGCGAAGCGCCTCCTCGGTCTGCCAGAAGTCCCGGGCATAGCGGACCCGAACGGGGAACCGCCGGCGGCCTTCCACCGTTACGGTGATCGTCTTGCCCCCCATGGCGACTTCGATCGCTTCCTGGATGTCCGAGACGTTGACGCCGTAGCGTGCGGCCTTCTCCCGGTCAATGTCGATTTGCAGGTAACTGCGGCCAACGACCTGGTCGGGGAACACGTCCACGGCGCCGCGGATCCCACGAAGCACAGCGGCGATTTCATTGGCCACGCCCTGGATTCCCGGCTCCTTGGTGACGAGTTTCTTGACGCCGTCTTCGATCACTTCCTCGCGGACATCCTCCTGCCGCGGGCCGTACACCTTCACCCCGATCATGGTGCGAACGCCTGTGGCCAGCATGTCCACGCGGTTGATGATGGGCTGTGTCCAGATGTTGCCCCAGCCGGGCATTTGCAGCTCGCTGTCCATCTCCTTGACCAGGTCGCCCTTCGTGGTGCGCCACAGAAAGACGCGGTCGCGGAAATCTCGCTCTCGAGATTCACGAAGGCGTTGCAGGTCGTCATCCGTGGGCTCGCGCGGGAGCAGGCCATCGCCCTCCGCGCGGATGCGCAAGGCGTCGGCCAGGGCCCAAACCATCGTTCCGCCGGCCTGGTCTTCCAGCTCCCAGTTGAGGACCCTGGTTCGTCCCACCCACTCATCGTCGAGGCGCCCTTCGAGGCGATGGAAAAGCAGACTTGCAAGGCTGGTCTTTTCCGCCCCCAACGCCGTCATGACCGCGTCCCGCAGACGCGTCCACATGGACGACGGAAGCAGCAGAAGGTCCGGTTTCTTTTCGACGACGCCGAGGGCAGCCAGGCGTTCCGTCGCCGACTCGAGCAACCGCGTGAGCTCCTCGCGGCGGGGCTTCTCCACGAGCAGGAGGCCGTGATCATTGACCAGCGGCTGGACAAGATCCTCAATCTCCGATGCTGTGACCTCGCGCTGGAGTTCCATCTTTTGCCGGAACACGTCCAGCAGGTCCTCTACGGCGGCCTGGCTCAGTCGCCTCGCCAGGATCGGCTCAAACTCCTTCTGCCGGCGGAAGGCAAGCTCGCGCATGGTGCGATCGAATTGGGTGATCGCATCCATCGTGGCGCTATTCACCAGATTGTCGATCTGGTCCGGTTTCAAATCGGCGGGCAGCGCCCCCTCCTGCTGCAACGCCTGGAGGATGCCGCGGGCCTCTTCGAGGGCGTCGCCAAACTGCACCTTGCGCTTCGGCCACCACTCGATGGGTCGCAGGGTCACCACCGTCTCAACCATATCGATGCCCGAAGGGTCCGTCGGGGTGTCGGCCCGCCCCACTTTTCCGACGACCTGGTCCGTCTCAGGGAAGCCGTACATGATCGCGTCGCGGACACGGATGTCGTCACTGGCCTGGGTGATCGAGACCCGTGGAACAGTCACCGGCATGTCCAGGATGCTGCCCTCGTCGAGAGGAGGCATGAACTCGCGACCTAGCTTGGTGAAGTGCCAGGACCACGCGCCGGTGAGCAGAAGAAGTACGAGCGCGATCGCCTTACCTCGCGCGGTTCGGAAGAACACGCTTCCAAAGAACAAGCTCAAGGCGAGCACGCCGATGAACAGCGACTTGCTGCCGATGAATCCCACGGCAATGGTAAACAGGAAGGCAAGGAACCAGATCCCCGCCGCCGGCACGCGCATGAGCCACATCAACACCGGCTTGTAGATGTTGATGAAGCTGCGAACGATCCAGTTGTCTTCCTCGGCCCGAAGCCGACCCCTGATAAAAATGGGGATCATCGCCGGGACGTAGGTAATCGCCAGTACGGCGACGCCGGCCATGGCAAAAGTCTTGGTGAATGCCAGGGGGTGGAACATTTTCGCTTCCAGGCCGCCTAAGGCGAACACCGGAATGAATGAGATCAGCATGATGATGACGGAAAAGAAAATCGGTCGGCCTACCAGGCGGCAGGACTTGACCACGATTTCGGTGGTATCGCCCTGCACGCGCTGCCGTCCAAAGTGCTCAGACAGGCCGTGCATGCCGTTCTCGACGGTGACAATGGCTGCATCCACCAGCACGCCGATGCTGATGGCGATGCCGGACAGCGACATGATGTTGCTGGGGACCCCCAGATTGTACATGATGATGAAGGACACGAGCACGGCGAGGGGGAGCGTGCTGCAGATGACCACCGCGGCACGAAGGTGGGTGACCACCAGGAGCACGACCAGGCTGGCGACGATGATTTCTTCCTTGAGGGTGCTGATCAGGGTATGGATCGCGGCCTCGATCAGGCGGGTGCGATCGTAAAACGGGACAATGCGTACGCCGGGCGGCAGGCCGGGCTGCAGCTGCTCGATGCGTTGCTTGATGGCCTTGGTGACTAAGAGGGGATTCTCGGCGTAGCGCATCATCACCACGCCGCCTACGGCCTCACGGTTGTTCTTCTCCAGCATGCTGCGGCGGTATTCGGGTCCAAGCTGAACCGCGGCGACGTTGCGGACATAGATGGGCGTACCCTGGCGCTCGGCGATGACCACGTTCTCAAGGTCGCGTACGCCCCGGATCCAACCGACTCCGCGGATCAGGTACTCCGCGTTGGCCTCAAAGTAGACTTTTCCGCCGACCGCAATATTGCTCCCGGCAACGGCATTGAAGACCGACCCCAGCGGCAGTTCGTAAGCCCGAAGTTTGTCGGGATCGACGTCAATCTGGTATTCGCGGACAAAGCCGCCGACGCTCGCCACCTGAGCGACTCCGGGGACATAGAGCTGGTAGCGGACGTACCAGTCTTGCAGCGCTCGGAGTTCGTCTACGCTGTAGTCATCTCCCTCGACGGTGTACCAGAAAACCTGCCCGAGCGCCGTGGCGTCGGGTGCAAGATAGGGAACGACGCCCGGGGGGAGAAACGTGCCGGCGATGTTCAGACGCTCCAGAACTCGCGTGCGTGCGAAGTAGAAGTCGGTCTTGTCGTCAAAGATGATGTTGATCATGGAGAAGTTGAATTCGCTCGCCGAGCGAATCGCCTTCACCCCGGCCAGCCCCTGGAGATTGACGGAGAGGGGATAGGTAATCTGGTCGTCGATCTCCTGCGGTGACCGGCCCATCCAATCCGTGAAGACAATGACCTGGTTCTCGGAAAGATCGGGGATGGCGTCGATGGGCGTCTTGAGCACGCAATACACGCCCCAGACGGCCACGGCGGCCATGATCAACAGCACGACGAAGCGGTTACGCACGCAGTACTCAATGACTCGTGGGATCATCAACCCGTCTCGCCGCTGAACAAGAGACCCCTCGCGATCAATGGGGGTGGGCGCCGCCCGCAGCGGGCTGCTGAGGGCCGCCCGAGGCCCCGAAGTACTGGGCGCTTGCCGCCGGATTCAGCCGGTTCTCGGCATCGACCAGGAACGCCCCCGCGGTGGCCACGCGGTCCCCCAGCTTGAGACCTGACGCGAGAGGGTAGAACTCGCCGGCCCGCCTGCCGACCTGGATTTCCAACATGTCGAACGTTCCGGGATCGGTCTCCCGGTAGACGACTTTGCGCGTTCCCGTGTTGACGACGGCGGAAACCGGAACCGCCAGGGTCTTTTCAACTTTGGCCAGGCGGAGCGGGAATTTGTCGATGGGGCACAGTTCCGGCTTGGCGAACAGCCGATCGGGATAGATCGGGCAGTAGTATCCGATGGCAAACTGCTCCGACTCCGACACGGCGCCCGGTTCAATCGTGCCGGTAGCGATCCCGCATTTGGGCATTTCGCTTCCCATGAAAGGGTTGGCAACTTCCGGTGCGTCCTGAATCCACTCGCTGTTGACCATGGGGCAGTGCATCACGAAGAGTTTGGTATCCGCCGGCGGTGAAGCTCGCACCAACGCCAGGAGCTGGTCGCTGAGGGATTTGAGGGTTACTCGCTGCGCCCGCAAGTCTTCCTGCTTGAGCCGCCGAGCGAGCCCGGCGACCTCTCGCGCTTTGGTCGAAAGCTCGCCGTCCGTGCCGGCGGCGAAGGTCGCGGCCTCGGCCGCGAGGGAGTCGGCCGCCCCGGCGTCGAATCGGTCGTCTACGAACGCGGCGTTCATCGCCAGATACGCCCGGACCATCGGGGTTGTGTCGATCGCCGGTGCCGAGGCGGGCTCCGGTCGCTCCTCGGCCGGCGCGGCCAACTCGGTGACCCGGCCCACCGGCAGACGGATCACCGCGTGGGCGTACATCCCGGGTTTGAGCTTCAGGTCAGGATTACCGATCTCGACGCGCGCGGAGACGGTCCGCGTAGCCGGATCGACGGCGTAGGCGATGAAGGTGATCTTGCCGGCGAAGACTTCGTTGGGGTAGGCCGTGCTGGTCACCTCGACCGCGGTGCCCACCTCGATTCCGCCGCTTTCGTCCTCGAAAATCTTCGCCTCCATCCACACGTTGCTCAGGTCGGCGATCGTATACAGGTCCGTACCTTCATCGACATAATGCCCCTCCAGCACGTTCTTTTCCGTGACGAAGCCGGAGATGGGAGCATGCACGATCAGATGGGTATCCACCGTTCCGCGGCGGAGAATGTCGTCGATCTGTTCCTGCGTAACGCCCCAGAGGAGGAGTTTCTGTTTGGTCGCATCGATCAACGCCTCCGCCGCGGGAGTTCCGGCGGGCCCGGAGTCCTGACCCGCCCCGATGCGGCGTTGAGCGAGAATCAGCTCTTGTTGCGCGGTGATCAGCTCCGGGCTGTAAATCCAGATCAACGCATCGCCCTCGTTCACGTGTTGCCCGACATAGTTGACCATCAGCTTGTCGATGCGCCCCTTGGTTCGTGCGGCCATGTTGCGGCGGCGGGTTTCGTCGTAGGCAACAATCCCGACGGTGCGAATCTCACGCGAGAGCATGCGGTATTCGACCGGGGTCGTCCCGATTCGCCCCATCTGGACCTTCAGGGGAGTCAGTTGCTGCCGAGCGAGAACGCCCTCGGGCAGTTCAGCCTGCGACGTCTTATCGCGCTTGCTCAGCGGCATGCCGCAGATAGGGCATTTACCCGGCTCCGGGCGAATGATGTTGGGGTGCATCGGGCAGTAGTATTCGATCTCCGCGGCCGCGACCATGTCCGGCGCCGACTCCGGCCTTGTCCAGCGGTCGACGTAGTTCATGATCGTCTCCCAGTAGCCTACCAGAACGCCGACGATGATCATGAGGAAAATGAATCGCGAGCGGACGTTGAGGACTTCGAGAAACCACCACACGCGTCGAGGAAACGAGGCCTTGTGCATCCGTGGTTGCTCTGTTTCAACTGACATCACTTACTCCTGAAAGCCAGGCCGATGGACACCGACGGCCCGCTGGGCCTAGGGGGTTTGGTGGTGGTGATGATCCTCATTGCTGATGGTCGTGCTTGATCCGGGCGCTACGGCGGCCATGACCGCCGGCAATTCGGCAAACTCGTCGAGCCTGCTCAACACGCAATGGCACGTTGATGGATCGGTCAAATGGACCAGGGACCATTCACCTACCGGCACTTTGTGGCCGCGGTGCTTCCCCACAACACAAGAGTGATCCTTGTGCGTTCCAAAATCCTCACGCAGGACAGGGGGATGAAAAATCGCGCCAAGAAACTCTCCGCCGCGATCGTATCTTGCCGCCACACCCGGTGCCTCGCCGAAGCGTAAAATGTATGCCGATTGGAGTTCGAACCCTCCGGGCAAAGTGGGCGGCAGGTCGAAGTTGAGCGTTGATCCATATCGCTTAGCTTCCGAGGGAGTCGCCTCTTTTGCGTCGTACTGGGCGAGGAATCGGTCGAATGCATCCTGCGCATCGGCTTGAAGCGCATCCAACAGGATCCTGAAATCCACAGTGGTGGCCTGTACTTGCGAGCCGCCATCGCGCAGCACAGGGACGCTGAGAAGCCCCAGAGCGACAACGACCGCGATGCTCGCGGCAAGGGCCATCCCGGTGCGGGAGCGGAGAACGCCTGGGAAAGGCCGTCGCACTCGTTTTCCCTCGCCCTCGAGGCGGCATTCGATTCGCGCCCAGAGATCCGCCGGGACGGTCACGGGCATGCGTTCAGCAATGGCGGCGGCCAGCAACCGCAATTCCTCGAGCTCGGCCGCGCAGGAATAGCAGGACGAGAGGTGACTTTCGACCTCGCGGGCGATTCCGGGAGCGGCCTCGCCGTCGAGATAGCGCCCCAGGTGATCTTTCACGCGTTTACAGTCGGTCATGGCCCGGCTCCTTCCCGGAGCGGCTTTGAGAGCAGATCGAGAATCGGCTGCCCCGACCCCCTTGGTTCCGATGATTGGATGCGCCAGCGGGTCGTTTTCTTCCCGCGGGGCGTAGGTTTCCTGAGCAGTTCTCGGACCCGCTCCCGTGCACAAGGGCCATCCGCGCACGACCGATCGACGCTTGCGGGGAATCCCGCCCCGAGTGCCGAGAAGACTCTCGGGCCATTCTGTGGAAGAAACCTGGCTGGCCATGCATCCAATCATTGGCCGGGCCGGCATCCATGACCAACGGGGGACTTATTCCTTATCCGCCCGGCAGGAGTATCGGTTATGAGGCACGTGCGACAATGGATCCGTCTCAGCTTCGTAGTGGCAGCGCTGTCTGCAACGGTACGGGGCCACGAAGGCCACGGGGCCGCCGAAATCGGCCCTTACGATCTCGACTCGCCCCGGGTCGTCTCGCCCGAGACCGCGGCCCACATCGGGTTACAGACCACCGAGGTTGATTTCGGAGCGGTCGAGGACGTTCTAGCGCTGTCGGGAATTGTCCGCGCCGCGCCGGACCGGCATTGGACGATCGCCACGCGGACGGCCGGGAAGATTCTCTCCGTCCGCGTTCAAGTCGGCGACCAGGTGAAGAAAGGCGACGTGTTGATCGAGATCGATTCGCCGGAACTGGCCCGGAACATCTACGAGGTCCGCAAGCTGGAGACGGAGTACCAGAGGCTCCTTGTGGACATCGCCCGCAGCGAAGGTCGGGTGAAGCAGCTCCGCGTGGAACTTGAAAACGCGCAAGAGGCCGCGGTGCTGGCGGAATCCGAGTTGCAACGGTCGGAGTCGGCGGGGGAGAAAGCTATTCCATTTAATGTGCTGGTGGAGCGACGCACCAACGCGATCAAGGCCCGCGGGGAGGCCAGGCTGAAAGAGGTTGACCTGGAAGTAACCACCCAGGAAGCCGCGGCCCTGAAGAACCAAGCCGACGCCCTCCGCCTCTCTCGTGAAGCCCTCCATGCCATTGCCAATGTGGAACTGGCCCAGCAGGTGGCCGGCGCGGCGCCGACCGAGGAGCGAGCGATCAGTCTGGTCCGGCTGGTGGCCCCAGCGGACGGCCTGGTCGTGGCCCGCGCCGCCCGGCCCGGACACTGGGCATCCCCCGGCGAGACGCTCTTGGAGGTGGCGGATTATTCCGTCGTGCAGATCGAAGGGGAGCTTCCGGAGTCGCTGATTTCCCGCGTGGTGTCTCGTGGGTCGGACGACGTTCGCATTCGAATCGCCGCGGACGCGGCGTTCGTGGGCAAGGGAAGCGTGAAGTTCATCAGCCCGGTCCTCGATGAAATCAAACGCACGGCGCACGTCTTGATCGAAGCGCCCAACCCTGAAGGCACACTGAGAGGCGGAATGTTTGCGGCTCTGACCATTGTGCTGCGCGAGGAGAAGACGGCCGTTGTCGTTCCAACGTCGGCTGTGATCCAGGACGGTCCGGTGCACTTTGTGTTCGTCAAGAACGGCGATGTGTACCAGAAGCAGGATATCACCCCGGGTCTTGCTAATGACCAGTCGGTCGAAGTGCTCGCCGGACTGGCTCCAGGAGACGTAGTCGTGTCCCAGGGTGCGTATTCATTGACGCAGCTCCGGCCCAAAGCAACCCCCATTGCCTCGGCGGCGGCTTCCTCGGTTGGAGCTCCGGAATAGTGCAGACCCGTTTCGCGTAGAGGCCGGGCTGGCGTGTTCGGTCGGAATCGAGCAGCAAGTGCTTAATGCCATCATACGATTCGCCCTGCACAATCGCGTGCTTGTGCTCGCTGCGGCGGTGCTGATCGCGGCATACGGCCTCTTCACCGCCACGCGGTTGCCGACGGATGTGCTTCCCGACCTGAACCGGCCAACGGTCACTGTGTTCACCGAAGCACCCGGCCTGGCCCCGGAGGAAGTCGAAAGTCAGGTGACGTTTCACATCGAGACGGCCCTGAACGGGGCCGTCGGCGTCGAACGCGTGCGTAGCAGTTCCGCCCTCGGCCTGTCGCTCGTATTCGTGGAATTCGGTTGGGGAACCGACATCCGCTACGACCGCCAGATCGTGCAAGAGCGCCTCAACCAGGTCAGCGAAAAGCTTCCGCCCGGGGCGATCCCCGTGATGGGTCCGGTCACCTCCATCATGGGCGAAATCATGCTACTCGGGTTGCGGAGCGATTCGCTGTCCCCATTGGATGTGCGTTCCCTGGCCGACTGGACCATCCGGCCAACGCTCCTGGGCGTCGCCGGCGTGGGCCAGGTCACCGTGATGGGCGGGGCTGTGAAGCAATTCCAGGTGCTGGCCGACCCGGAAAAGCTGCGCCGGTACGAACTGACCCTGTCTGATCTTCAAGAAGCGCTGGAAAAGGCAAACGAAAACTCCGGCGGCGGCTTCATGGTCGCGGGCAGTCAGGAGTTCGTGGTTCGCAACCTCGGCCGGGTCAATGCCGTCCAGGACATCGAAGCGACACTGGTTGCCACGCGAACCAGCGAAGGCGC
This sequence comes from Phycisphaera mikurensis, assembly GCA_005240095.1. Taxonomy (GTDB): domain Bacteria; phylum Planctomycetota; class Phycisphaerae; order UBA1845; family UBA1845; genus SBAX01. The sequence goes on along the minus strand of SBAX01000056.1, from coordinate 4,023 downwards.
TGTTCGACCCATCCTCGTGCGGGATGTGGCCACGGTGCGCGAGGGCGGCGCCCTCATCAAGCGCGGCGAGGGCTCGATGGACGGGCGCCCCGCAGTGATCATGGCCATCCAGAAGCAACCAGGGACGGACACGCGAGACCTGACCGCGCGAATCGACCAAGCGCTGGAACGGATGCGCCCCACGCTACCGAAGGACCTCGTGATCAACTCGGACCTGTTCCGGCAATCACACTTCATCGAGGCCGCGGTTCACAACGTCGAGGAGGCGCTGCGTGACGGGTCGATCCTCGTGGCGATCGTGCTGGCTCTGTTCCTGCTGAACTTCCGGACGACCTTCATCACCTTGACGGCGATTCCGCTTTCGTTGCTGATCACCGCTCTGGTCTTTCACTTCACGGGCCAATCCATCAATACCATGACTCTGGGCGGCATCGCCGTAGCCATAGGTGAACTCGTCGATGACGCCATCGTCGACGTCGAAAACGTCTTTCGCCGTTTACGCGAAAACCGCCATCTCGCTAAGCCGCGCCCGGCGATGGAAGTGGTGTTCGAAGCATCCAGCGAGATTCGCGGTTCGATCGTCTTTGGCACCGGCGTTGTTCTCCTGGTTTTCCTCCCGTTGTTTGCCCTGTCGGGAATCGAGGGACGCTTATTCAAGCCTCTCGCGGTCGCCTACATCGTCAGCATCCTGGCCTCGCTGCTCGTTTCGCTGACCGTCACGCCCGCCCTGTGCGTCTATCTGCTGCCCAACATGAAGCGGATGGCCGAAGACAAGGACGGGCCGGTCCTGCGGGCGTGCAAGAGACTAGCGGGGTTTCTCTACCACGTGACGTTGCCTCGGCCGTACACGGTCATTGCCATTGGGCTGGCCTTCGTTGCCCTAGGAGGATTCCTCGTGACGCGTCTTGGCGGGGAGTTTCTGCCGGCCTTCAACGAAGGCACGGCCACGATCAACGTGATGGCTGAGCCGGGCATCTCGCTGGCCGAGTCGGATCGCCTGGGGGCCAAAGCGGAGCAACTCATTCTTTCCGTGCCGGAAGTGAAGTCCACGGGACGGCGAACCGGGCGGGCGGAACAGGACGAGCACGCCGAGGGGGTCCACTATTCCGAGATCGACGTGGACTTCTGGACGCCCGAGGAAGCTGACGAACCGGAGAAACATCTCACGACGGATAGTCGTCGGCCTCCATCGATGGTGCGCGACAAACCAACCGTCCTGGCGGAGATTCGAGAGCGGTTGGAAACCTTGCCGGGCGTGTCTTTCGCCGTAGGGCAGCCCATCAGCCACCGCATCGATCATCTTCTTTCCGGCGTTCGGGCCCAGATCGTGGTGAAGATTGCCGGGCAGGACTTGAACACCCTCCGCCGGCTCTCCGAAGAGGCCCGCGCCGCCATGAACGGCATTCCCGGCGTCGTGGACCTGCAAATCGAGAAGCAGGTGCTCATCCCCCAGGTGCGGATTCGCGTCAAGCGCGAGGAAGCGGCGCGAGTTGGGTTCCAGCCGGCGGAACTGGTCCGCACCCTGGAAACAGCGTTGAAGGGCAGGGTCGTCTCGCAGGTCCTTGAGGGCCTCAGGTCGTACAACCTCATTCTGATGCTTGAGGAGTCCATTCGTAACGACGTTCGGCGGCTCAACGATGTTCGTTTGCTGTCGCCGACCGGTGCCGTCGTTTTGCTCTCCGACGTGGCGAGCCTGACGGAGACGCCCGGTCCAAATCAGATCAACCGCGAGAACGTGCAGCGACGCATGGTCGTCTCCGCGAATGTGCAGGGCCGCGACTTGGGCAGCACCGTGGCGGAGATTCAGCGATCGCTGGCCATGGACCTGCCGCCGGAGAAGATTCCCCTGGGCTACACGCTCAGCATCGGCGGCCAGTTCGAAAGCCAGCAAACGGCGACAAGGTTGATTCTCATCCTGGGCGCGCTTTCGCTCGTAGCGATGTTCGCCCTGCTGTATTCGCATTTCCGATCCAGTCAGATGGTCATTCAGGTGATGCTCAACATTCCGTTTGCTTTCATTGGAAGCGCGATGGCTTTGTGGCTGGCGGGCGAAACCTTCAGTGTGGCCAGCCTGGTGGGTTTCATCAGCCTGTGCGGCATTGCCACCCGCAATGGAATCCTCATGCTCAGCCACTACCTGCACCTCATGCAGCACGAGGGCATGGCCTTTGGCCGCGAAATGGTCATCCGCGGAAGTCAGGAGCGCGTCGCCCCGGTGCTGATGACCGCGCTGACCACGGGCCTCGGTCTCATCCCCCTGGTGCTTGCGGCCGGCCAGCCGGGAAAAGAGATCCTCTATCCGGTCGCGCTGGTCGTCCTCGGCGGGCTGACAACCAGCACCCTTTTGGACTTTTGCATTACCCCTACCGTTTTTCTGCGATTCGGCGGAAAGGCATCGCAGCGCCTTGCATTGGAGTTTCGCACGACCAAGGCTAACGGCGAGAGCGAAAGTGGCTGGGACGGTCGCATTGCGCCGACTGCCGCCACGCTTCCCGAGACGAGTGGACGATCTGAACGAGGCAGCGTTGTGCCTCGCATAACTAAAAACACGATTTGAGTGTGATGAAACAGTTTGGAAAGGAGAAATGAACAATGGGTATTCAGATCCGCACGGGGTTGCTGTCAGGGATGCTTTCCCTTGTGCCTGGTGCATGGAATGCGTCACGGGCTCAGCATGACCATGATCACCATCACGACTTCGCTCCGGCGAAGTTCGAGCCGCCGACGAACTACAGGCAGGCCGTCGAAGAAATCGAGCATCGGCTGCACTTGATCGAGGAGTTGATGACGGCGAAGAAACTGGCCGAGGTGCATCCTCAGGCTGAGGTTATTCAGAAAGTGGGCAGGATGATCGGCCAGCTGGCTCTGCAGACTGATTCGGGTGTGCCCAAGGAATCGGTCAAGGAAGTCAACCTTGCCGGAAAGGACCTGGCCGCCAAGTTTGACCCCATCGACAAGGCTGCGGACTCCGGGGACGCGGCGGGCACCCAGAAGGTGTACGACGAAATGGTCAAGCTGACCGAGACGCTCTCCAGATACATCCCCAAGGTCTATTCATGCCCGATGAAGTGCGAAGGCGAGAAGGTCTACGCCCAGGAAGGAAAGTGCCCCGACTGCGGCATGGATCTGACGCGGCTCAAGGAACACATGGACCACGAGCCCAAGCACGGCGGCGTGTTTTTCATGGCACCGGACAAGTTCCACCATTTGGAAGCGACCCTGGCCACGTCAGGCGAGTTTCGCATCTATTTCTACGACAATTTCACGAAGCCCATACCGGCCGAGAAGTTCACCGTTCAGGCGAGCGCCCGGCCCAAGGGTGCCGACAGGCAGGTCGAGAAAGCTGTCGCCCTCGCCCCTGAACCAGGAAAACAGTTTCTGGTGGGGAACATCGATGCATCGCTGAAGTTCCCTGTGGCGGTCAAGGCGTTCGTCGATTTCAAGGACGGTCAGCGACCGCAGGTGTTCGATTTCGAGTTCGACGCACCCAGCCAGGAGTCAGCGCCGCAGGGTGGGGGACATGGCCACGGCGGCCATTGAAGGCGGCTGGGGAGCAGCCTTGCCGCCGGACCATGAATCGGAGATTCTGATGGACAGAAGCTCTTTGGCAGCTTCCTGCATGTTCGTGTACCTCTGGGAGAGACTGTGGCTCGCCTGAAGTGTATGGTAACCGAAGTGGGCTGACCGAGGGTTATGCACGTGAGGACGAGGCTGCCCGACAATTCGCGGCGAAGGTGGCTGGTTTTAGGGGGATCGGCATGGTCAGTTTGGCTGGCCTCCTGCGCCACGGTCGATCCCAAGCCCGACCTCTCGACGGCGAACCAGGCCATGGCTCGGGCCACCGGTTTGGAAACGCATTGGGACGAACTGCCGGAACCCACGGAACTGGCCGTCGACGAAAGCGGGCGCGTATCGCTCGAAACCGTCGTCGCACGCACGCTAAGTAACAACCGATCGCTCCGCGCCGACCTCGAAGTGATCGGCCAGGCCAAGTCCGATTTGGTTCAGGCCGGCCTCCTGAGC
>SBAX01000197.1 GCA_005240095.1 Phycisphaera mikurensis | reverse complement strand
TCCTTACTCCTGCCAGAAACCGGAAACCCTTGATCCGGCAGGAGTTATCGTTCGTCGATCTTCAAATTCTTGAGCCCACCTTGCGCTGTACTGCTAACTTCCCCTCCTTGATCACCGTCCTCACGCAGTTGCGCCCCGGTTCATAGAGCCATCGGTCAAGCGTGGGAACATCGAGGACGATCAGGTCGGCCTGCATGCCTACCGCCATTGCGCCAATCCGGTCCGCGCGGCGCAGAGCGGCCGCGGCGTTGGTGGTGGCCGCTACCACAGCCTCCGTCGGCGTCATCCGCATCTGGGTGCAGGCGATGGACAGGACCAGCGGCAGGGACTCGATCATGCTCGAGCCGGGGTTGAAGTCCGTGGCCAGGGCCACCGGCAGATTCGCCTCGAGTAGCTTGCGCGCCGGCGCCTGCGGCACTCCCAGAAAGAAAGCGCAGCCGGGTAGAAGAACAGGAATACAGCCGCCGGCTTTGAGCGCCGCGATGCCGGCATCGTCGATCTTTTCGAGATGATCAGCCGAGACCGCGCCGATTTCGCCGGCCAACCTGGAAGCGCCGATCTGATTGAGCTGATCGGCGTGGATCTTGCTGCCTAAGCCGTATCGTGCGCAGGAGGTGAGCACGCGGCGCGATTGCTCCACAGTGAACGCCGTGGTCTCGCAGAAGACGTCGCAGAACTCGGCCAGCCTCTCATCGCGAATGCGGCCGAGCACGTCGTCGGCCAGGATCGAATCCAGATAGGCGTCCGGACGATCGTCGAATTCACCCGGCGTGGTGTGTGCGCCCAGGTACGTGGGCACCAGCTCGATCGGCTGGAGCCCCTGGAGCCGCCGGATTGCCTCCAGCATCTTGAGTTCGTGCTCCACGGACAGGCCGTACCCGCTCTTGATCTCCACGGTGGTCACGCCGTGTTCGAGCATTCGCTGCAGTCGCGGCAGGGCCAGCTCCACCAGCCCTTCGACGCTGGCCGCCCGCACGGCATCGACGGTCACACGGATTCCGCCTCCCTCGCGGGCGATCTGCTCATAGGTTTTTCCCTCGATTCGGCGGACGAACTCGTTTTCCCGGGTGCCCGCGAAGACGGTGTGGGTATGACAATCGACGAGCCCTGGCAGGACACATCCCCCGCCCGCATCCAGCGTCGGACCGGACCGCGACGGACAGTCCCGTCGCCTTCCGAACCATGCAATCCGCCCGCGTCCCCCCTCAGCAATACGGCCTCCCCCCTTACCAAGGGGGGAAACAGAGGGGTTTTCGCGGGTGAGCTCGATGATGACCGCCGCATCGGCGATGCGCTGGAATTGCCCCATGGACCGCCCGGGCACCGGCCCCTGCGGTACGACGACCAGCTCGGCAATGTTAACGATGGTCAACGATTCCACGGGCAATTCATCGAGAATACTCGTCGCGGTTTCGCGAAGCCCATCTTAGCAGAAACCCGGATGAGCGCTGAATCGGCACGCGCGTATACCTATGATCCGTCGGTCTCGGCTTGAGAGGGGAGAAACCCCGCCGATTCTGTCTCTCACCCAGGAGGCCTCATGAACAGGCTCGCAGCACTATGCCTTACGACTGTCCTTGTATCAATCCTCGCGTTCGTAGCCCTAGCCCACGGCGAGCCGCGGGATCCGGCCAAGCGCAATTCGATTCCGGGGTTTACCGTGGCGCCCTGCCGGGCCGAGGCGGCCTATGAGCGATTCATGGTCTTTGGAGACATGGGCACCGGCCGCCCGGGCCAATACCGCGTTGCTGATGCCATGGTGAAGCGGGCCAAGAGCGACGGCCTCGACTTCATGATCACCGTGGGTGACAACTTCTACGAGGACGGCGTCTCCTCGGTCAACGATCCGCAGTTCAAGACCAAGTTCGAGGAGGTCTACGCCGATTCAGCGTTGCGTGTGCCCATCTATCCAAGCCTGGGCAATCATGACCATCGCGGCAACCCCTTCGCCCAGGTCGAATACTCAAAGAAGAACTCCAACTGGCGCATGCCCGCTCTTCACTACACGTTCACGCGCACCCTCGGCGACGGGACGACGGCCCAGTTCTTCGCCATCAACACCGACCCAATCAAAGACAAGAAAGCCTCGGCCGCCGCGCAGATCCAATGGCTCGAGCACGAACTCGCCGAATCCAAGGCCGCATGGAAGTTCGTCTACGGCCACCACCCCCTGTACTCACACGTGAATGGAATCCGCAATGGTGAGCGAAAGGCCATGATCGCCGCCTTGCAGGGTATCTTCACCACGCACAAAGTGGACGTCTATTTCGCCGGGCATGACCACACCCTGGAGATGGTCAAGCCGGTGGACGGCGTCCACTACATCATCAGTGGCGGCGGGGCCGGTCCCGAGCGTGCCTACGGCGTGGATTGGACCGATGAATCCTATTACGCGGCCACCCTGGGCGGATTCGCCTGTGCCGTCTGAGCGCCGATGAGCTGGTCATCGAGTTCGTGCGCCTGGATAGCAAAACAGAATACGCGCATACGATCAGCAAAACGCCGGTGCAGGCGGCGGCCCCAGTGAAGAGTTCGAGCGGCTGACGTCGTCGCGCGTTCGCGATGGCCGGGTCGCCGGAGAATCTTTGAGCGTGAACGACTCGACCGTTGCATTTGACTCCTTCCTTGCCGCCGAACCTCCATCCGAGGGGCGGCTGAAGCTACTCGTCGCCGCCGCACTGTGCCCATTCCTTCCGGGTTGGTCGGCCCGCCGCACCCGGGAGATCCCGCTGCGCCAAGCCGCGGAGGTGCACGTCGCGTGCGTGTTCCTCGCGATCCTCTTCCTGATGGCGATCTCTGTCGTCTGGTCGAGCGAGACCTTCACCACTGCTGCGGTCCGGACGTCCTTCTCTGAGTTCAGCAGAGACTTGGCTAAACACTGGGACGAGGCGACGCTGGTTATCCTGGGTACGATGCTGGCCGTTGAAGCCGGCTTCTTCGCGTTGGCCTTGCTGCTGATGCCGTGGGGCGCCGTGGATGAACCCCTGCGAGCAAGCTTCTCTCATGCATTGCGCAGGGTCTGGTGCCAGAGCCCCCATGTCTGGTTGGCTATTGTCTTGATCGGACTTTCGGCCATGGGGATTGATCGCCTTGGCGATGCATGGTCCGCTGCCCACCCGGTCACATATCCGCAAATGCCCCAACCCCCGCCAGGCATGCAACCCAACACGCCGGAGTCCGATGCGTTCGATCAGGTAATGGACGATTATTACCGCGAGCACAACCGCATCTGGCTGGAGGCTCGGAACGCCAAGCCCTGGTATCTGCGGGATGAGGAATTGGTTCCCTTCAGCCTTGGCTTTTGCTGCGGGCTGTGGTTTTTCGTCGCGTTACTCAGAGCTGTCGGCGTATATCGGGCGGCGCCCCGCTCGACTCGGCCGCCGCTATGTGAAGAGTGCGGGTACGATCTTACCCTGATGCCGCACGACGGACGCTGTCCCGAATGCGGCGAGCCGGTCGTCGTGTCGTTGGGCCCGGAGGCTCGCCTTGGCGCTCCGTGGGCCCGGCGGGAAGGCGGACGGCTCAGGGCGTGGTGGCGCACCACGTGCATGGCGATATCCAACCCCTTCGCGCTGGGACGCATGTTACGGATGCGCGATCCGGGTACGGCGCACCGCGTGTTTCTCTTCATGCATCTTCCGGTCGTGTTTCTCGTTGGGGCGGCCGCGCTGCCCGCCTTGGCGCTGGCCATGCGCAACGTCGCCCCCGAAACCGGCTCAGGTCCGCCTACTCCGGAACTGCTGCTGGTCGCCTTGGTTCCGGGCGTCCTGTGTACTGTGGGTACTCTCGTCTTGGTGCTCGCAACCGCCAGTCTGCGCGGACTTGTGCACCGGGTTCAGGACAAGAGGAACCTGCTGCCCGGGGCGATCCAGCACTGTTGCTATCTTGCAGGCTATTTCGTGTGCTGGGAGGTCTTCGGCGGAGCGACGGGGATCGGTGCGATCCTGCTCGGGTTGCAAGAGTGGTTTCGGGACTGGTTCGAACGCTACCTGCCCCCGGAGTTTGCCGCATTTGAGCTTTGGACCATCTCGAACCTGATCTGGCTGCTTGTCTATCTTCGCATTGCCCGGACCGGTATCGCGGCCACCCGCTACGCCAACCGATAAACGCCTGAAAAACCCGCAGGAGCAGCGACTCCCTGCCCTACTTTCGGCAATTCGGATTCCCGGTTATGCTGAGCCCCGCTCATACGCGAAAGGAGCGTGAACGGATGTCGAGAATCAAGGGCTTGGTGCTCGTTGCCGCAGTCACCTTGACGGCCTGCGGGGCGGCGAAGGCGCAGACCCCGGCCAAACCGGAGACCCCGGCGAAGGCGGGTGTTGCCGCTTACGTGGGGAATGAAGAAATCACCTTGGCGGACCTGGACGCCAAGATCCTCAAGACCAACATGACCCTGGCGCAGTCGTTGTATGATGCGCGGAAGGCGATGATCGATCAGTTGGTCGTCGAGCGAGTACTGGGGCCGGACGCGGCCAAGCGCGGGGTGACTGCCGATCAGATCTTGAGCGAGAAGATCGCGGAGAAGGTCGCGCCGGTGACGGACGCTGAGGTGCAGAGCTACTATGAGGGGAACAAGGGGCGGATGGGCGGTAAGACGCTGGAGCAGACTTCCGCGCAGATCAAGAGCTTCCTTGGCAACCAGCGGCAGGCGGACGCGCGGAATACGGTGATCAGGCAGATCAAGGAGCAGGCCGGGGTCCGCGTGACGTTGGACGCGCCGCGCGTGGAGGTTCCGCTGGCGGCCAATGATCCGGTGAAGGGTCCGGCCAACGCGAAGGTGACGATCGTCGAATTCTCCGAGTTTCAGTGACCGTACTGCTCGCGGGTCGGTTCGACCCTCAAGCAGATCCAAGACACCTACGGCGATAAAGTGCGCATTGTTTTCCGGGACTTTGCCCTGCCGATGCACGCCCGAGCGCAGCCGGCGGCGGAGGCGGCCCAGTGCGCCAACGAGCAGGGGAAATTCTGGGAGTTTCACGACAAGCTCTTCCAGAATCAGCAGGCCCTCACGGATGAGAACTTCACCAAGTTCGCCACGGAAATCGGCTTGGACACGGAGAAGTTCGGCTCGTGCTACAGCTCCGGGAAGTTCCGCGCGGACGTACAGAAGGATGCCTCCGACGGCCAGAAAGTCGGCGTGACCGGCACGCCCGCGTTCTTCATCAACGGGCGCTTCCTGTCCGGAGCGCAGCCCTTCGAGGGCTTCAAGGCCATCATCGACGAGGAACTGGCCAAGTAGTATCGGGTATGCGTTTCGAAGAAAAGACGGCTCGCGCGAGATGCAAGCTCTGCGCGAGCCACTTTTTTGGGCAAGCCCCGCAACCCACCGGTCCCCGCGGCCCAGCGCAGTGAGTGGTATCATCAATTAAGCCCCCTGCAGCCCCTGACGGCACCAAAGCGTACCTCTGGCGTACCTTTTGGGTACATTTAGCGTACCCATTGGGCATCATCATGGCCTGCTCGGGTGCCGGTGGCGCTGGCGAACCACGGAAGAGTTGCCTTCGTGCCTCTCATAAGAACGGAACCTGTCCCGACCGCTACGTTGGGAGCCGCGAGGGGCGCGCAAGACCGATCGACGGTTCGGCCCATTGCCGAACCTTCCTATACCTAACATATACAAAACCTAGGTCCAAGGCAAGGGTCGGCGCGAAGTTCTTTTCTGTGCTTTTTTTCGAGGCCCTGGCACGCGGGTTGCTTCGGAGTTCTCGACGCGCGGCAGGTTTGAGGGCGCTTACGGCGCGACGAACACGTGTTCCAGCAGATAAAAGTCGTGCAGGTCAACGTCCCCGTCGTGGTCGGGGTCGAGCAGGTCGAAGCAGGGGATCGGCAATTGCCGGTTGCCAATTGTCGATTGCCGATTG
>SBAX01000299.1 GCA_005240095.1 Phycisphaera mikurensis | reverse complement strand
CGTCGAAGCGCCTACCGGCTGGACGCCGGCGGGCCCCGTCCGCCCGCCGGAGTGGCCGCCGCGGCGTTTCCGCACCGCGCCGTAGTTGTTGGGAGGGCGAGCCTCCCGGCGAGCCGTACCTCTGAGAGCGCTCGGGGCGGCTCGGCAGGAGCCTCGCCCTCCCCCGCATGGTTCATGAACGCATGCCTGCGCGTCTTGGATTGCTGTTGCGGTACCACGTCCACCTGCTGACGGTTCTGTCGCTGCTCTTCATCCTGCAATCGGGCCTCGTACCTTTTGACTTCGATTTTGCGGGATCGACGGTCCACCATTTCGAAGTCTCCACCTCGCCGCTGACCTTTCCCGATGTGGTCGCCAACCTGTTCCTGTACGTACCGCTGGGGATGTTCCTGCACTGGAGCGTGACCCGCGTGATTCGCTCCGGTGCGTTGTCCTTTGCTTTGACCGTGGCGATCTGTGGGCTGGTGAGCGGGAGCATCGAATGGGTGCAGGCCTACTCCCCTTCGCGAGTCTCGTCCCTGATCGATCTGGTCACCAATTCGACCGGCGCAGCCCTGGGCGCCTGTCTGTCCTCGGCAGGCCGATGGTTGATGCCGCGTCTGATTGGAGCAGCGCTCTTTGAGTTCAAAGGCAGGCCGGCTGTCGCGACGCTCAAGGCCTACTGCGGGCTGCTCATCGTCGTGGCGGCCATTCCGTTCTCTTTTTCCTTCGATGCCGCGCGGCTCGGGACAGCCGTCAAGGCCTCCGTCTTTATACCTTTCGGCCTCAGCATGGAGCAGCGAGCGCTGAAGGAGCAGGGTGAGCTCGGCGGCGATCAGGGGGCCCTGAGTCTTCTGCGCTGGGAGCGCCTGCGTCGCTGGGCGCGGTGGGCGGCGGAGGCGGCCTCCTTTGTAGTTTGCGCATGGCTGCTGCAGGTCGTGCTCCGCGACGATTACGGATTCAATCCGCGGGCCTCTACGGCGCTGACGTGGTGGCTCTTCGGGCTGTTCGCGGTGGCGCTCAGCGGACTGCAGTTACCCATCGTGTCGCGCGGCTGCGACGTGACCGACATCCTCTTCCGCTGGCTAGGTATCGGGATCGGACTGGCGACGCGCTCGCTTGTCTTTCGCGATGCGCCGCAGCGCCGTACCGAAGGCATGATCCGCGCTGCACGCATCGCGGTGGTCGGGTACATCGTGTACACGGGAATGCTGCCCTTTGAGTTTGCGCGCCCGCGAGATGGTGTGTTCGCTCCGATGTCGGCTACGGCCTTTCTTCCCTTCATGGCTTACTTCGAGACGCGCTTCGATTTGATGATGACCGACGTGCTCGAGAAGTTCACCGCCTACGGGTTGCTGGCGGCATCCATTGCGGTGTACTCGCAGCGGCTCAGCCCCACGCCCCTGGGTTCGCGCGTGCTTCGTGGGACGGTGACCGGGGTGGCGCTGTCGTCGATCATCGAAGTCGTGCAGATGTTCCTGCCCATCCGGGTGGTGAGCCTGACCGATCCCATCGTGGCCGCCGCCGGCTGCATTGCGGGGGCAGTGCTGGCCGACCATGCCGTGCGGTTCGTTCATTATGCCCATGCGGCCGAAGCCCTCGGTCCGGATGAGGTGCCCGTGGATCCGCACCGGGCCCCCGCCCTAGGACTGACTGACCAGCTCATCGCTACCCTGACCGAGCCCCATCCCGGGGCGCCCAGCGAACCGATCCCGGCGCCTCAGCCCAAGGGGCTATAGGGCCCTGCAATCCCCAGCCAGGAACCGGTGTAGAAACTCCACGGCGGCAGGCCGCGTAAGATGGGGTACGCCTGCGCCGAGCGGGATTGACCGGAGCGAGGGTTGGAGGTAGGTTGCGCCAACGCGGAGCGGTTTTTCTCGGACGTTTCCAGCGCGTCCGACTGGGCCATGGATGGCAGGTTTTCGCAACGCAACTCGACGTACCCTCACCCTCGCGCCATGCGGACGCCTGTGACTGGGTTGTGACATGCCGAGCTTTGCGTACAAAGCGGTGAGCAGCGCGGGCAAACACGTGGACGGCGTGCTCACTGCGGAGAACTATCTTGTCGCCCTACGCATGCTGGACGAGCAGGCGCTGTACCCCATCAACGTCAGCGAGGGCGTGCAGACCGGTAAGCTCACGCTGCGCCGCGGGCGGCGGGTCAAGTCGTCGCACCTGACCATCTTCTACAGCCAGCTCGCGGATCTGCTCAAGGCGGGCGTGCCCATGATGCGCTCCCTCGACGTGCTCTCGGGTCAGGGTTCGCAGGGCTCGATGGCCCTGATTGTAAAGGAGCTTCGCGAGGACGTGGCCGGGGGTATGTCCCTGGGTGATGCGATGGGCAAGCATCCGCATGTGTTTTCGCCGCTGCATTCGTCGATGGTCCGCGCGGGCGAGCAGGGCGGCTTCCTCGAAGAAGTGCTGCAGCGCATCGCGATCTTCTGCGAGAAGCAGGACGAGCTGAAGAACAAAGTCATCGGAGCGATGATCTACCCCTCGATTCTCGTGGTGGTGGGAAGCGCCGTGGTGATTCTGCTGATGGTGGTCGTTGTGCCCAAGCTCGGCGAACACCTCCGCCCGGAGACATACAACATCCTCACCAAGATGACCCTGGGCACGAGCAATGTTCTGCGTCACCATTGGATGGGTGTAGCCGTTGTGCTCGGGGCGGTGCTGGCCGGTGTCTACGCATGGATGCAGACTGCCGGCGGCAAGAAGGCGGCCGAAAAGTACAAGCTGAAGGCCCCGGTGTTCGGCAAGATCTTCACCATGGTGTCAATCTGCCGCTTCTGCCGAATTCTCGGCACCATGCTGCACAACGGCGTGCCGATTCTCCAGGCTTTGAAGATTTCCAAGGACTCGGCGGGCAACAGCATCCTCGCCAAGACCATTGAGGATGCCGCCGACAGCGTCAAGAAAGGCGCCGCGTTGTCCGCGCCGCTGCGCGATTCGGGCCTGTTTCCGCCGGCCGTGCTGGACATGATCGCGGTTGCGGAGGAGAGCAATAATCTGGAAACCGTGCTCGTTCAGATCGCGGACACCAACGAGGCCCGCACGGCGCGGGCCATCGACCTGGGCGTCCGCGTGCTCGAGCCGGTGCTCCTGGTATTCATGGCCTCGGTGGTGTTCTGCATCGCCGTGGCATTGCTGTTACCGATCCTGACCATGGGATCGGTGGTGAGCGGATAACGACAATTACCAATGACCAATGACCAATTACCACGCCGTCGGTCATTCGCAATTGGTAACTGGTAACTCGTAATTGGTTAACCAAGGTGCGGCGTTGAGAGAGATGTCATGCGAATGAAAATGAGTCGAAGACGGTCGGGGTTTACCTTGATCGAGGTGTTGCTGGTGGCGGGGATTCTGGCAGTGCTGGCGGCTTTCATTGTGCCCAACCTGTTCGGGCAGGCGACTGAGGCGAAAAGAAAAATCACCATCGCGGCCATTGCGCGGAACGGCTCGATTGGCAAGGCGCTGGAGGCCTACCGCTTCGACATGGGCGCCTATCCTACTACGGAGGAGGGGCTGGCCGCGTTGTTTGAGCCCGCTTCCAAGTCCAAAGAAGACCAGCGGTACAAAGGGCCCTACATGCAGGGGAACTTTGAAGAGCTCAAGGATCCCTGGGGTTTTCCCTATGAATATCGTTCTCCGGGCGAGATCAACGAGGACGGCTATGACTTGTGGAGTTATGGACCCGACAGCAAGGACGACGGGGGCAAGGAAGGCAGCGACGACATCAAGAACTGGACGGAGAAGTAGGAGAATGATGTGAATTGCCGATTGCCGATGGCCAATTGCCAATTACGCGCTGCGGGCGCTGGAGGTTTACCAACAAGGGGCAAAGGTGGCTGCACTGCGGCCGCTTACACACTTCTCGAGGTGTCGTTGGTCGTTGCGTTGCTGCTGGTGATCAGTGCGATCGCGATACCCAATTTCATCGGGCAGTTGGAGCGCGAGGAGCTTCCCGGCTCCGCGCGTCAGCTTCGCTCCCTGATCAGTCTGACGCGGGCCAATGCTGCCTACGACGGCAAGCGCTACCGCATTCGCTTTCCCGCGGAGGACGAAAACCTTCCCATGGGCGACGGGCGCCAGCCCGTCGTCGAGCGAGAAGACGACCCCATCCACGATCCGGAGGTCTACACGCTGGTTACCGCGCCGTGGGCGGTGGGGGACACGTTCCTGGGGAAGGTGTGGTGTCCTGAAGTACGGTTGGGGCGGCCGACCATCGAGTCGGTGCGCGAGCGCCGCGAGCGGGGTGCAAACACCGTCGCCGACGAGATTACTCGCGATATGGAGAACATCGAGCCGGAGCGCCCGCCGCTGTACATCGAGCCCGACGGAGCGTCGGAGTGGGCGGTCTTCGTCGTGACCCTGGCTCCAAAAGGCACGCCCATCGATGAAATCGAGGATCATCCGAACCTGGAGTTGATTGTCGAAGGGACCACGGGTCTGGCGTGGGTTCAGCGCCCGTTCTACGACGAGGAACTCGATCTCTTCGAGGAGAAGGGCTGGCCCGCGGTGATGCGGCAGGACTTTCTCGATCCACGCGTGCTGACCGAGAACGACGTGCTCGAGCTGCACGAGATTCAGGTGCGCCCATGATGCGATGGTCTGGGCAAGTGATCCCTCTCCCCTCAAGGGGAGAGGGCAGGGTGAGGGGTGAAACACTCGGCGCCCGTTTGCGCTCGTGCCATGATCCTGTCCGCAGGCGCGATACCCTCACCCCAACCCTCTCCCTGACAGGGAGAGGGAGGTGCGCGTACGTGCTGCTCGAGACGGTGATCGCCACGGGTTTGCTGGTGCTGGGCCTTGCGGTCATCGGGGCGCAGTTTCAGGACTCTCAGATGTCCATCAAGAAGATGGAGCGGCGCATCCGGGCTGTGGAACTCGCCGAGCAGCAACTGGCACACTTGGACCTCGGCCTGATTGAGTTGGACTCCGTGGATGAGGTTCAGGAGGGCGACTTTGGTCCGCGGCATCCTGATTATGGGTGGCGGATGACCACGGAACCGACGGCCATCGACGCGCTCTATTGCCTCAGCCTGGAGATTCTCTTCCTGCGCCGTGCAGAGGAGTACAAGGAGGACGACTTCGATCACGACGCGGCCGAGGTGCTCTTTGCCGCTTATGCGCTTCGACCCACGGCGCAGAAGCTCGACCTGGGACTGGACTTCGGGCTTCCCGATGAGGAGCTGGAGCGGGTTTCGCAGACACTCAGCGACACGGGGGTGCCCGGCCTCGACGCCGCAAACTTCGACCCCACGATTCTCGCCAAGCTTGATTTCGAGCAGATGGTCGAGGTGCTGCCCATCGTCCTCGATGCCATGGGCCTGGAACTCGGCGATCTGGAAGCCATGATTCCGCCGGAGATCCTCGACAAGCTCAAGGAGTCCGGGGCCCTCGAAGACGAGAACTCGGACAAGGAAGGCGAGGGCGGCAAGTGAACTCGCTTACCATGACAGGCTCTGCCGAGAATCCTTTCTCGGCACGATCCGGGTGGCACGGACAAGCTCCGCTTGTCCTTGTTTCCGCTGCGCCGCGTTCAGCCCGGGTGCCCCATCCATTGCGCAGCAATGGGTGGGGGCTCGATGATCGAACGCCGAAGGTCCCTGGTCCAAGAGTCAACGCTCGCCGTCCGGCGATGACGCTGCTCGAGGTCATCCTCGCCATGGGGCTGCTGGTGGTGCTTTCTTCGATGACCTACTGGTTCTACGCCTCGGGCATGGAGACGAGCCGCCAGGGCTACCTGGAGGCCGACAAGCTGCGACTGGCACGCGTGGTGCTGGATCGCATTGCTACGGAAATCCGCCAAGCCAGCGCGATCACCGCGGACGACCGCATGGGCCTCATCGGCGACAGGGAACAGATCTGGATTTCCACCTTGCGTGTTCCCAGCAAGGAGACGACCAGGAAACGCTCCTCGCGGGAAGGCGACGCGCCGCCCGAATTCGACCTGGTGAAAGTGCAATACAAGATCGCCCGGCACCCGGAGATTCTGCATCCCGACGGCTATGAGTCGCCACTGGGGCTGGCCCGCGTCGAGACTCTGGTTCCTCGCGCCATCGCCGCATCCGAGGCCGCCAAGGCCCTGGAAAAGAAGGCCCGTGAGGCTTCCGGGGAATCGCAGAACCCGGAGGAGCCATTCAATCCCATGGCCTTCGTCGACCAGCAGCAGGAGGCCGAGGAAGACCAGCAATCCCTGGAACTGGACATCAACTGGGAGGAGCTCTACGCCCCCGAGATTCACTACCTGCGGTTCTGCTACTTCGACGGCTACAAGTGGTGGGACGACTGGCAGATTCCCGGAGACAACCCGCTTCCGCAGATGGTCATGGTCACCGTGGGATTCGATTCCCATCCGCCGTGCGGAGAAGAGTTCGGAGAGGACCGCACCAACGAGGAGTTCTGCGAGTGCCTCAACAAAGAACCCGTGGACTGCGAGCCGCTCACGGCGGAACAGTTCTCCACGGTCGTGCGAGTCACCGGCGCTGATCCCTTGTTCCGCTCGCGCGTGGGTCGAGAGAGCCAGGCCTTCGTGGAAGACATGCTTGCCAATGAGAACGCCAACGAAAACGACAACACGGGGGGACCGTAACCATGTCTACGCGACGTGGCGTCATCCTGCCCGTGGTGTTGTTTGTGCTGGTGCTGCTCGGCCTGTTCGGGGCGATGTTCTCCTTCCGCATCCATGCGGATGTCTCGCAGGTCCAGGCGGTTGCCAATCGACTGCAGACACGTCTTGCGGCCGAGGCGGGCATTGAGGCCGTCAAGCTCCTGCTGCGCACGGCACGATCCGATCGCACCCAGTGGCATCACAATCCCGACGCCTTCCATCGCGTCATGATCTGGGCGAACGGCGAGGACTCGCGCGTCTCCGGCACGAATGAAGAACTCGACGAGAAGATGGTCTATCGCTTCAGCATCGTGGCCGACGATCCTCTGGATGACGAGAAGTACATGCGCTTCGGCATTACCGACGAGGCCTCGAAGCTCAACCTGAACTCCGCTACCGAAGAACAGCTTCTGTCGCTCCTCGAGCAGGTGATCGCTGGAGCGGAGGGCGGGGAGGAGATTGATCCTCAGACCATCGTCGATGCGATCATCGACTGGCGGGACACGGACACTACTCCTAACGGTGATCCCGCGGACACCGAGGGTGACTACTACCTGGCCCTGGATAAACCCTATGGGGTCAAGAATGGAAACTTCTCCTCCATCGAGGAGCTGTTGCTCGTAAAAGGTGTGACCGGCTCGATCCTCTATGGCGAGGACTTCGATCGCAACGGCCTGCTGACCCCCAACGAGGATGACGGGGATCAGTCGTTTCCCCCGGACAATCAGGACGGGGTGCTCACTCGTGGGTTGTTCCCGTACCTCACCGTGCTTGCCTACGAGAATGACGTGTCCAACGATAATCGTCAGCGGGTCTTCCTGTTCAGTGACGAGGCCACCTTGAAGAAGGATTTGCAGCAGGTGTTCCCCGACGACCAGGAGGTGGTCGATTTCATCGTCGCCGCGACACGAGTAGGCCCCGGCACAGGCGGGAGCGGCGGAAAGAAACCGACTGGCCAAGCCGGACCCAAGAGCCCCAAGCAGCCCACGGGTCTGGGCGGCGGGCCGCAATCGGCCAGTCCCGAGGCGGGGCCGACCAAGGACCCGGCCAAGCCCGGCGGGAAGCCGCCGACTACGCCCCCGGCGAATCCGCCGAAGCCGGGTGGGAAGAACACTCCGAGCGGCAAGGCCCAGCAGCAGCCGCCCGCTGGCAGCACAGA
This sequence comes from Phycisphaera mikurensis, assembly GCA_005240095.1. Lineage (GTDB taxonomy): Bacteria > Planctomycetota > Phycisphaerae > UBA1845 > UBA1845 > SBAX01. The sequence continues at coordinate 1,922 of SBAX01000299.1, read as the reverse complement.
TAAGCCCTCTGGAGGCGCGCAGACGCCGCCGCGTGGTGGGCAACCGGGCGGGCAGCAGGCGGGGCAGCCGAGGCGCCAGACGGGGGCGCAGCCGCCGGCTGGCGGCACGCAAGCGGACCCAAAACAGCCCACAAGCGGCACGCAAGCGGACCCAAAGCAGCCCACTGGCGGCACGACCGGCGGCACGGAAGCGGACGAAGAAAACTCACAGGCGGACGAGGGCGGCGAAGAGGATGGAAAAGAGCAGACCGAGGATGGAACGGGTACAGCCGGGGGCGACGACAGGTCGATTCGATCCCCGGCGTCGCTCTTGCGCCCGCGGAGGGTCGGCGAGACGGACATCGAAAGTCCGCTGGCGGTGGAAGACTTACCGATCCTGATGGATCGACTGACGACGAGGCGTCCGGAGAAGAACAAGGTCACTCGGGTGGAGGGCCTTATCAACATTAATACGGCCCCTCGGGAAGTGCTGCGGTGCCTGCCGGGACTGACCGGCGAGCAGATCGAAGCGATCGTCACGGCGAGAGAGTCGCTGGACGCGGAGACGCTGGCCACGCCCGCGTGGCTGATGACGGAGGGGATCCTAGAGCTGGACGCATTCGATGCGATCGCTTCGAGCATCACCTCGCGGAGCCAGCAGTTCACCATCGAGTCGCTGGGCTATGCGGACCACATGGGCATGGTGACGCGGCTGCAGGTGGTGGTGGACATGGTGGGGCCGATCGCCCAGACCATTTACTATCGTGATTTGAGTTATCTCGGCGGGAGCTACCCGATCCGGGAAGAAGACAGGGAACAGGTTCGTGGCCGTTAAGCCGCCATCACGAAAAGTCGTCGCCATCGACTGGGACTCGCGGACGCTCCGCGTGGTTCATGCCTTCGTGGGCAAGCGGGGCATCAAGATCGACCGGATTCTGTCCGCGGCGATTCCGGCGGACGTGGACCTGGCCAACCCGGATATCCTCGGGCGGCACATTCGCCGGGTGCTGGATCAGGAGCAGATCAGCACGAGGCACGCGGTGGTGGATATTCCGCGCGACCAGGCGATTCTCAAGACGCTGGCGCTGCCGGCGCTGGCGGCGGAAGAACTGCCGGGGATGGTGGAGATCCAAATCGCCAAGGAGCTGCCCTTCGCCGCGGGCGAGGCGGTGATCGACTTCACCGTGGGGGCGTCGAGCGGGCCGAGCACAGACGTGCTGGTGGCCGCGGTACGTCGCGAGATCGTTCAGCAGTACGAATCGACGTGCAAGGTCGCGGGGCTGACGCTGGATCGGATCGGACTGCGCCCGCATGCGAACACCATGGCCGTGGCGGAGCTGCTCAAGCACGCCATGCCCGAACGGGTGCTGTTCATCGACGTGCGCCCGACGCTGACGGAGATCGACGTGCTGCGGCACGGCGTGCTGGCGTTTTCGCGGGCCGCCTCGGTGATGATCCCCAAGGACTGGAAGCCGGGCAGCGGTGCTGCTCCGCGCTTGTCACTGGTTCGAGAGCCGGCGGTGGAGGCGTCGATCGGCGAGGATGCGATCGAGCCGCTACGGATGAAGGAAGCCGGCGACGCGGTGATTCAGTCGCTGCTTGTGGAAGTCACGCGTTCGATTGAGGCGTACCGGGTCAACGATCCGGGCGCGGTCATCGATCATGTGGTGATAGGGGGAGATCTGGGCGTTGAAGAGACGCTGGCCGAGGCGATCCACAAGAAGCTGGGCATTCACACCGAGCTGTACAACCCTGCGGCGGCGTTCGGGTGGGACCCGGATGAGGGTGCAGCGGCTTCGGCTTTTTCGTCCACGCTGGGCCTGGTGTTCGGGCAGGCGGCGGTCGGCACGCTGCATTTTGATTTCCTGCACCCCAAGAAGCATGTCTCGGCAGCGCGAGAGCGGCTGCGGAAGGCGCCGATCGCGGCGGCGGTCGCGGCGTTG
>SBAX01000093.1 GCA_005240095.1 Phycisphaera mikurensis | reverse complement strand
CTCCGGATGGCCAGGCCAGCGAGCCCCCGCCCTACACGGGCGACTCCGGTCGCGTGGGACCGCCTCCACCGCCGGCAGCGCGCTTCGCCGAACCCTTGGACTCCGCCCGGCTGTCGCTCCCTGCGGCAGATACTGCCGCTCCCGCGGCGCGTTGGGCAATCTCCCGCGCCTTCTGGGGCCTGATCGCCTTCGCCCTCATGGGCGGCACCATTGTCACGTTCCTGATCCCCCTCATTGCCACCGACTGGGGTTATCACGACGTCACGATTGCGATCGTCCTCTGCACCGCGTTTGCGTCGTTCATGGTCTTTGCCCTGCGGAAGCTCGGCCCCACCAAGCGGGTGGGCTTCTGGCGCGAGACATTACGCCCGTTCCTCATCTCCGTGAGCCTGTTCGGCATCGGCGGAAACATCACGGGTATTGCCCGGGAATGGGAATGCCCGTGCAATCCGTGCGAGGCCGAAGACCCTGAGTTTCACGATGAGGGTGAGTTCGAAATGCAGGTCGGAGAGCTCGTCGATGTGCGAACTTCCGTCCGCGAGGCACAACGGCGGGTCGCTGCACACGTCGGTCCGATTGGTCCACTCCGCATCGGGCTTGACGGTCAGGAATGGCGCCTCCACCACGGCATTGGTGACGAGGGCCGCATCGCGCTGGTGGCGGGGCTGGTACTGTCGTCAGTCGCATTTCTGTACCTGTCGCTGTTCACCGGCCGACCGCCGCGGCCGGTGGAAACGTTCCTCAACGAGGCCGGCTCCGCCGTCGACGCCCCGCGCGTCGAGCCTGCCTCCAGCGTTGCCCCGCACCGTGGCGTGCTGGTCCTTGTGCTGGGGCTCGTTTCGCTGGTCACGATGTTCTTCCCGCTTGGAATCGTCGCCTGGGTCCTCAGCGACCACGACGTGGCCAAGATGCGCAGCGGGCGGATGGACCCGGAAGGAATGGGCATGACCCGCGCCGGCGGGGCCTTCGGCATGATCAGCGTCCTCGTCTCAGTTGTGTTCGGCCTTGTCGTGCTCGTCTGGGTCTTTACCAGCGTCCTCCCCTGGCGCTAGACAGCGCTCGTTCTGCTACGATACGCCGGCAGTGGGTCTTAAGGCCGGTGTATACTCATCATGCGCCCCGCGCAGCCCGACGTCGACCGACTCTCGATTCGCCGGCGTCCCGGCGGCTTTCCCGTCATGCATCAGAACTGGGGCAAGCTCCTGTTCCTCCACTGGCCCATCGCGCCCGATGCTCTTCGACCGCTCATCCCCCCTCCCCTCGACATCGACACCTTCGATGACCAGGCATGGCTGACCATCGCTCCCTTCACGATGTGGGGCATCCGCCCAATGCTCCTGCCCCCATTGCCGTTTCTTAGCCAGGCGCACGAGTTGAATGTGCGGACCTACGTTCACCATCGCGGCGTCCCCGGCGTGTGGTTCCTCTCCTTGGACCTCAACCACGCTTTGGGAGTGCGCCTCGCCCGCCTGGCGTACCACCTTCCCTATTTCGATGCAGAAATCCGCCTCTCTCAGGAGGGCCAGGAAATCCACTACGCTCACCGCCGCACGCACCGCGGCGCTCCATCCGCCGAGTTCGACGCGCGCTGGGCGATCGAGCAGCCTCTCCCGGAGTCGCAGCCAGGTAGCGGCACGTTCTTCCTGACGGAGCGCTATTGCCTCTACAGCGCAAGCCGAGGCCGCCTGTTCGGGGCGAGGATCTGGCATCAACCGTGGAAGCTGCACGAGGCGAGATTGCTTTCCCTGCGCTCGACGATGATCGAGTGCCACGGCCTGGAAAGCCCGCGCGGCGATCCCCTCCTGCACTATGCCGAATCCATCAGGGTGGAAGTGTGGCCGCTGCGCCGTGTGCAGACTTGACGGATTGCCCGATCACCACTCCGGGCCGCCGTCGTAGGCGCCGAAGACGGATTTCATGCCGTCCATCATCTCGCCGACGGTGGCGTCAGCATGGGCTGCCTCAATCAGAGCGGGCATGAGGTTTGACCCGTCATGGGCATCCTTGCGCAGGCGATCCAGGGCCGCCGCATGGCGCTTGGCGTCACGCGAGCGCTTCAGCGCCTTGAGGCGTTCGATCTGCGCCTTCTCGGTTTCGTGAGAGATCTGCAGGATGGGGATGTCCGAGGGGCCGCCCTCGACGAAGTCGGTTACGCCCACGACCTTGACGTCGCCGCGGTCCATCTGACGCTGTTGCTCGAGCGCCGACTCCGCGATCGCACGGCGGAAGTACCCGCGATCGACGGCCTTCAAGACGCCTCCCATGGCGTCGATCTGGTCGAAAATGCCGTAGGCGGTGGCCTCGATTTCATTGGTGAGCTTCTCGACGTAGTAACTTCCACCCAGGGGATCGACGACGTCACGGACGTTCGTCTCGTGGGCGATGATCTGCTGGGTCCGCAGGGCGAGCTTGGCCGCCTCCTGGGTGGGCAGCGCCAACGTCTCGTCCATGCTGTTGGTGTGCAGCGATTGCGTGCCGCCGAGAACCCCGGCCAGAGCCTGAAACGCCACCCGCACGACGTTGTTCATCGGCTGCTGCTCGGTCAGCGTTACTCCTGCGGTTTGGCAGTGCATGCGCAGCTTGAGGCTCCGCTCGTCCTTGGCTCCGAAGCGGTCACGCATCACGTGCGCCCAGATGCGCCGCGCCGCCCGCAACTTGGCAATCTCCTCGAAGAAGTTGTTGTGCACGTCAAAAAAGAAGCTCAGCCGCGGCGAGAATGCATCAACATCCAGTCCGCGAGCGATCGACGCCTCCACGTATGCGATGCCGTCAGCCAGGGTAAAGGCCAGCTCCTGCGCCGCCGTGGCGCCCGCCTCGCGAATGTGGTAGCCGCTGATGCTTACCGTGTTCCACTGGGGCAGGTGCTGCGTGCAGTACTCGATCGTATCGACCACCAGCTTGACGCTGGGACCGGGCGGAAAAACGTACTCGTTCTGAGCGTGAAACTCCTTCAGGATGTCATTCTGGAGCGTCCCCCGGAGCCGCGCGAGCGGTACGCCCTCCTCTTGTCCCACGGCAATGTAAAACGCCAGCAGGATCGCCGCGGGGGCGTTGATGGTCATGCTCGTGCTGACCTCGCCCAGGTTGATGCCGTCGAAAAGCCGGCGCATATCCGCCAGCGACGAAATGGCCACCCCGCAGCGACCGACTTCACCCAGTGAAAGCGGATCATCGCTGTCGCGGCCCATCAGCGTGGGCAGGTCGAACGCCGTGCTCAACCCGGTCTGCCCGTGCTCCAGCAGGTATTTGAATCGACCGTTGGTGTCCTCGGCCGAGCCGAAGCCGGCGAATTGCCGCATGGTCCACAGCCGGTCGCGATACATGGTGCGGTGGACGCCGCGGGTAAAGGGGAAAGAGCCCGGCTCACCCAGGGCCTTCCTGGGATCGAAGGCGCCGAGGTCGGCGGCCTCCATGAATGGTTTGGCCTCCGCTTCGCCGGCCACCGGCACTTTCACATCACCAGCCGATCGAATCATCAACGTATCCCTTCCATCCACGACGCAGGGCGCTTTTCGAGAAACGCACTCATTCCCTCGCGACAGTCCTTCTGATTGAAGCACTCGCCGAACGCGCTCAGCTCGTCAAAGTCCCGCGATGCCCGCTTGGCCAGGGCGACTGCCGCCGGCGACGCCCTCCTGAAGGACTTGCAGAACACGGGCACCCGGTGAGCCAGGTCCTCCGGGGAGTTGACCAGTTCATCGACCAGCCCGCATTGGAAGGCTTCTTCGCCTGACAGTGGCTGGCCGCTGAGAAAAAGCCGCTTGGCGCGCGTCGACCCCATGAGCTTGCTCAATCGTTGGATTCCGCCCCATCCGGGGATGAGCCCCAGGGTGACCTCCGGCATGCCCAGCTTCGCAGACTTGACCGCCAGGCGAAAGTCACAGGCCAAGGCCAGTTCCAACCCGCCGCCCATCGCCGCCCCCTGGATCGCCGCCACTGTGATGCAGGGCAGCGCCGCCAAATCTGCGAACACGTTCTGGCCCACTTCCGCGTAGGCCCGGCCCTGCTCCGGTGTGAAGCTGGTCATTTCCCTGATGTCTGCCCCGGCCATGAAGACCTTCCCCTCGGCCTGTACCGAAGCCGTGCGGACCTGCCCTTCGCGGCGTATTCTCGCCACAATCGCTCCGAGGCTCCGCAGCAGATCAGCCGTAAGCACGTTCAGTCCCGTCTCTGTACGAAACATGATCGTGGCGTGAGATCCTTCGATTTTGAGCTGCACCTGCGTGCTAGTCATACTTGTAAAACCCCTGCTTGGTTTTCCGGCCGAGACGGCCTGCTGCCACCATCTTACGCAAAAGCGGACACGGGCGGTATCGGTCCTCCCCCAGGTCGCGATGGAGCACCTCCAGGATGAACAGGCACACGTCCAAGCCGATCAAATCGGCCAACGCGAGCGGGCCCATGGGGTGATTCATCCCCAGTTTCATGATCTCGTCGATGGCCCCCGGTTCCGCCACGCCGTCCTGAAGACAGAAAACCGCCTCGTTGATCATCGGCATCAGGATGCGGTTCGAGACGAATCCGGGATGGTCGTTGCACTGCACGCCCGTCTTCCCTACGGATTCCGCATAGGCGATCGTCCGGCGGACGGTCTCTTCGCTGGTCTGCAAACCCTTGACCACTTCCACCAGCTTCATCAGCGGAACGGGATTGAAGAAATGCATACCGATGAAACGGTCGGGGTTCTGCGTGGCCGCCGCGAGTTGCGTGATGCTGATGCTGCTCGTGTTGGTGGCGAGGATGCCGCCGTCGGTAAGCCGGTTCTGCGCCGCCTTGAGGATCTCGACCTTGATCTCGGGCTTCTCTATGGCTGCCTCGATGATCAATGGGCAGCGCGGGGCTTCGGCGATGTTCCCGATGGCGTGCAAACGGCCCTTGGCCGCTTGCCCCTGATCGGCCTTCAAGGCCCCCTTCTCCACCGCCCGATCGAGCATCTTGTGGACGAAGGCCGTTCCCTCCTCCAGCGCCTTGGCAATCGCGTCGTTCAGGTATACGTCATACCCCCTCTGGACGAAGGCCTGTGCGATCCCCCGGCCCATCGTGCCCGCCCCGATCACCACCACGGGTCCGGTTGTTTCTTCAGCCATAAGCGCCTCCCCCGCTTCCCGTCCGCCATCGGCGCTGCTCGAATACGCCTCGCTACGCGAAGTCGAAAAACGGACCGCCATTATAGCAGCGCTGAGACGAAAACCGTAGCCGCTGGCCTGAGCCGGCATCTGCAACCCACGACCCTGGCAATCCTGCTCCCGCAAGATAGGCTGCACCCGTGAACGACATTCGGATCGCTTCTCTTCTTGCCGGCGGAACCGAGATCGTCTGCGCCCTGGGCCTCGGAGACAATCTGGTGGCCATCAGTCACGAATGTGACTTCCCGCCCCAGGCCCTGGATAAGCCGAGGGTGACCGTCGCGCACCTCTCCACGCAGATGCCCAGCGCCGCCATCGATGCCGAGGTCAAGCGGCGAATCCGCGCCGGTGAGCCCCTCTACGCCGTGGACGTGGAACGCCTGGCAAGTCTTCGCCCTGATATCGTCATCACCCAGTCGCAGTGCGAGGTCTGCGCCGTGAGCACCCGTGACGTGCAGAGCCGCATCGAGGACGTTGAGCACCTCAAACATGCCCGGGTTGTTTCGCTCAACCCCTCGACTTTGGAGAGCGTCTTCGGGGACATCGAGCGGATCGGTGAGGCCGCAGGGTGCGCCAACCGCGCCCACCAATACGTTGCATCCCTTCGAGAAAGGGTGGAGCGGGTACGTGCTCGAACCGCCGCGCTTTCTGAGGCCGAAAGGCCCCGCGTAGCCTGCATCGAGTGGATCGACCCCCTGATGCTCGCCGGAAACTGGGTGCCGGAGATGATCGCAATCGCCGGCGGAAGTTCCCCCCTTCCCCCGACAGGCGACCACTCAACATACAGTTCGTGGGAAGAACTCATCGCCTATGACCCGCAGGTCATTCTCGTCGCCCCGTGCGGCTTCGATTTGCCGAGGACTTTGACGGAATCCGCGTCCCTGACGGAACGCCCGGGATGGGCGGCCCTGTCCGCGGTTCGCAACCACCGCGCGTTCGCGGCGGACGGCAACGCCTACTTCAACCGTTCCGGCCCCCGCCTCGTGGACAGCCTCGAACTCCTCGCCTGGATAGCCCATCCCGGCCTCTTCGAGGTGCCAGAGGCATTGAGCCACGCGTGCGTGCTCCCCTGTGCTAACGCCGGCGGTTGAACGCGGCGGCATCCCCCACTACAATCCGGCGTACCTTAGCTTGGTCCGGACCCAGACCGCGAAAAGACCCATGTCCAAGGCTGTCGCTCAAACTGCCGGGGTTAAGCCGCTCAAACGCTGGAGCGGCGTGGTGGTGATGCTGGGCCTGGTCGGCCTGTTTCACCTTCTGGACCATTACAAGATCCTCTTCCTCCATCCCGTGCCGATTCTGGTGCTCGCCGTCCTCGGCGCTACCCTGCATGGCGGGATTGCCCCCGGCCTGGCCTGTGCGCTGATCCTGGCTTCCACCGCCGCTGTTCACATGTCCAAGCCCGACCAGTTGTTTCACTACACGCCCAACGGCTTGGCGAACCTCCTGGTAATCACGGCCGTTGGCCCTGCTGTTGCCACGACCGTCGGGCTCCTCCGCCGACGCTCGATCCGGGCTAGAGAAGCCCTCCGGGACCAGATGTATCTCGAAGCCCAGCTCTCCGAGCGCAGCCGCGTCGGCCACGAGCTGCGGCAGCAGAAGAAAGAGCAGCAGGCGATCTTCGATTCCGTCCCCGCCATGATCTGGTTCAAGGACAAGGAAAACCGCATCCTCCGCGTCAATGCCCTGGCGGCCCAGTCCATCGGACGGACGGCCGCCGAAATCGAAGGCCACTCCACCGCCGAGTTCTATCCCCAGCACGCCGACAAGTACCTTCACGACGACCTCGAAGTCATCAACAGCGGAAAACCCAAGCTGGGGATCATCGAACCGTATGTGGTGGCCGCAGGAGAGAAGCGATGGATTCGGACGGATAAGATCCCTTATCGCGATGACGACGGTAACATCGTGGGCGTCATCGTCTTCGCCGTGGATATCACTGAGCAGCAACGTGCCAAAGAGGATTCGCAGGCAGCCCACGACGCGCTCGAACGCCATGTGGCGGAACGAACTGCTGAACTGAGAAGCGCCAACGAAAACCTGCGCCGTGCCATGGCTCAGCGGGCCAGAGTCGAGGAGCGCCTGCAGCAGATCATCGACAACACCACCGCGGTGATCTACGTGAAGGACATCCACGGCCGCTACACCCTCATCAATCAGCGCTTTGTGGATCTCTTCCACGTGGACCGAGAAAGCGTGGTCGGCAAGACCGATTACGACCTCTTTCCCAAAGAGAACGCGGACCTGTTCCGCGCCAACGACCGGAGAGTGATGGAAAGCGGCAATTCCATCGAGTTCGAAGAGGTCGCCCCCCACGATGACGGGCCGCACCACTATATTTCCCTGAAGTTTCCGCTCCTCGGCGAGTCGGGCGAACTTGCGGGCACTTGCGGCATTTCCACCGACATCAGCCCCCGCATCCAGACCGAGGCCTTGCTGCGGCGAAGCGAGCAGGAACTCCGCGACTACACCATCGCTCTGCAATCCGCTAACCGCGAGTTGGCGGCAGCCCGGGAAGCCGCCGAGGAGGCCAGCCGGGCCAAGACGAAGTTCCTGGCGAACATCAGCCATGAAGTCCGTACGCCCATCATGGCCATGCTTGGCGCCGCCGAACTGCTCGGGGCGAGTGCCCCGGGAGGTGACGGCATCGATCACCGGGACATGATCCTGCGCAACGGCCGTCATCTGCTGCGGCTCATCGACGAACTGCTCGACATCTCCCGGATCGAGGCGGGCAAGCTGGAAATCCGTCCGGCGGACTGCTCCCTTTCTGATGTCCTTCAGGACGTCAGCGCCGCGACCGAACCCCTGCGCCGCCGCAAGGCCCTGGAGTACCGCGTAATCTACGAGACGACGGTCCCCGCAATGATCCGTACCGACCGCACCCGACTCACCCAAGCCCTCGTGAACCTCGTCAACAACGCCCTGAAGTTTACGGAGTCCGGGCATGTGCACGTCCGCATCCGATTGGAGCCGGACGCCCCCGATCCTCGCCTGACCATCGCCGTCGAGGATACGGGCGCGGGAATCCCCGCCGAGCAGCGCGAGCGCATCTTCGAGACCTTCACCCAAATCGAGCCTTTTGTGCAGGGCGCGTCCGCCGGGGCGGGATTGGGCCTGCCCATCGCCAGGTGGATCGCCGAACGCCTCGGCGGTTCGCTCGAAGTAGAGAGTCAGGTTGGGGTAGGAAGTCGTTTCATAATGCGAACCTGTACAGGCCCGTTATCCGGGAAGATGCCGGACAACATTGAGTTCCAGAAAACCGGCGCTCTTCACAGCGCCGCTTCCTCACTCGTCATCGATAACGCCGAGCGAACGCTGCGAGGTTCCGTCCTTCTCGCCGAGGACGCCACAGACACGCGCGACCTGATCGCCCTCGCCCTGCGTCGGGCGGGCGCCGAGGTCGCAACCGCCGCCGACGGACTCGCGGCCGTCGAACTCGCCGGCTCCACGACCTTCGACCTCATCCTCTTGGACATCCGCATGCCCGAGCTCGACGGCCTCGCCGCCGCACGCAGCATTCGCCGTGGCGGATATCGGGGACCCCTGATCGCCCTGACTGCCTCCACCAGCGACTGCGAACGCGGAAGAATCATGGATGCAGGCTTTGACGACCTATGGTCCAAGCCCATCTCTCTCAGCGTGCTGATTGAACGATCCGCGGCCTACTTGGACGCGGCCCAAGATCGGCTCGCCGGCGATCCGCGGCTCGCTCGCGAGCGTGATCGGGGACGCATCCGGGACGCTATCGGGGAGTTCGTGGGTACGCTTCCGGTACGCTTACATGCCGTGCGCAGGGCGATGGAAAGCGACGATCTCGCCACCGCTCGCGAGCTCCTGCATCAGCTCGTGGGTGCTGGCGGCATCCACGGCCTCCCGGAAGTTTCGCGACTAGCCGCAAAGCTCTCCGCCGCTTTGAAGAATGGAGGCATTCCCAAGGACTCCGCGGATCTGCACGCCCTGGAAGAACACGTTCGTCATCTGGCGCGTGACAGAGAATCCCAACCGCCTGTCAGCGTTCAGTAGCCTGCCGCCTGTCCGTCTTTGCGGAAGTCGGACGCGCCGATGTAGACGTCGCGTTTAGCGTCATACAGAATGGCCTGATACCCGCCGAAGCCGTCGATCTCGAAGCGTACATCGTGGCCTTTCCGGGCCAGGTCTCGCTGGACATCCGCCGAGACGCCGGACTCTAGCGCCACATAACCGCCCCGGTGCATTCGCTCGCCGGTTGGCTCCGAGGAGCCGAGATGGTGAAACCGGGCCGCATCGCCCGCCTCCTGGAGGTTCATCCCGAAATCAATCAGATTACATAGCACCTGCACGTGGCCTTGGGGCTGCATGTCGCCGCCCATGACGCCGAAGCTCAGCCACGGTCTGCCGTCCTTGGTGACGAACCCGGGGATGATGGTGTGGAACGGTCGCTTGTGTGGAGCGTAGCAGTTCGGGTGTCCCTCCTCCAGGGAGAAAAGCTCCCCCCGGTCATGGAACACAAACCCAAGCCCGTCGGGGACGAGCCCCGACCCGAATCCCCTGTAATTGCTTTGAATCAGAGAAACCATGTTGCGCTCCGCGTCTGCCACCGTCAGGTAGATGGTATCACTCTGATTGAGCTTGGGGTCCCCGGGATCGAGGGTCCGTGACGCGAAGCGGACATTGAGCAACGAACGGCGCTCATCGGCATAGGCCTTCGAAATCAAGGCCGACAGTGGGATGGTGGCAAACTGCGGGTCGGCATAGAAGCGAGCCCGGTCCTCGAAGGCAATCTTCTTGGCCTCGATCAAACGGTGCAGATACTCCCCGGAATTATGTCCCATCGCGCCCAAGTCATAGGGTTCGATCAGATTGAGCATTTGCAGAACGGCAATGCCCTGCGTATTGGGCGGAAGCTCCCACACTTCGTAGCCGCGATAGGTCGTGGAGACCGGCTCGACCCAGGTTGAGGTATGGTCGTTGAAATCCTTGGCGGTAAGAAAACACCCCGCCCTGGCACAGAACGACTCCATCACGGTCGTCAGCTCTCCGCGGTAGAATGCGTCACGACCACCGGCGGCGAGAGCCTCGTAGGTCCGAGCCAGATTCGAATTCCTGAAGATGTCGCCTTTCCGCGGTGCTTGGCCGTCGGGCAGAAAAGTGGCCGCGAAGTTCGGAAACTCGCCCAGGGCGTGCCCGCCCCGCGCCCAATAATACGCGATCAGTTCCGAGACCGGGAACCCATCGCGGGCGTACGCGATGGCCGGGCCCAGGATTTCCGGCATGGGCAGCTTGCCGAACTTCTT
>SBAX01000460.1 GCA_005240095.1 Phycisphaera mikurensis | reverse complement strand
GGCCGGCACCGGGTTCTGCAGATCCATCATGGTAATGCGGATGGCCGAGGTACCCTCGGCGCCCGTCGCCGTTGCCGGCGGAACCATGGTGAAGGTCAGGCCCCGAGTGCGAGCCTGGCAATTGTTGTTGCCAAGACCGCCCGGACAGCTCCAAGTGGGCGTAGGCGGAGGGGGATTCGTCGCCCGGCATGCACAGGTGCATCCGCCGAGCGGGTCGCCGGCCGGACGGCACGGCCCGCCACCGAAGTCCGCACACTCGTCCGCCTGATTGGGAACGCCGTCTTCGCACTCCTCACCAGGCTCGATAGTGCCGTTACCACACTCGAAGGTCGGGCACGTACAACTGCCGGTACACAAACCCGGACAAGCGTCGTCATCCCCGCCGTCGCAATCCTCGCCGGTCTCAATATGACTGTTTCCGCAGAAGGCGGAGCAAGTGCACGTTGTGGGGGAGCACGTCGAGCCCGAGCAGCACCCGTGCACCGATCCGCCGGGCAGCGGGCAGTTCGACTGGCAGTTAGTACAGCCGGTATCGCACTCCTCGTTACCGGTGATGGTTCCAGTGCCACAGACCGGCACCTGTCCGCATTCGCAGTTTTCCAGGCAGCCACCCGGACAGGCCGCATCGTCGGTACCATCGCATTCGTCATTGCCGTTCTTGCGGTTGTCGCCGCAGATCGGCGGTCCGCAACTGATATCGAGCTGACCGATGCCCTCGTCACTGGGTCCGGGGTAGCCGCCTACGCGGATGGCGTAGCAGCGCCCGGCCACAGCGTTTTCGACCTCCACAAACGCCGGTCCGCCGACGGGAGCTTCGGAGCAGTTTTCGTCGCCGGCCATGATGAAGGTGGCGGTGGTAATCGCTGCGTCCGTCGGGCATGGGCACACGCCCGGAGCGTTGATCGGGTCCTCGGGGCCGTAGATGGCGATCTCAGAGTCGAACGCCAACCCCGAAGGGCAGATCGTCGCAATGAGATGGCCGTCCTGTGGGGCAACGAAGTTGTACCACAGATCGTTGAGGATGGCGGCCGTTCCCGAGTCATTCTCCACCGGATTGTAGCCGTCCGTGCCTGCGCAGAACGTCTGGAAGGTGTAGCTGCCCACGGGCACGACTAGGGGAGTCGCGCAACTGTCGTTGTCGGGCGGTTCGGTCGGACACGTGAAACTCGAGCACGTGTTCTGGGTGTCGATCCAGTGCGACTCCGCGTCGGCACAGGCCCCCAGCGTCTTCTCGCTGCACGCCTCGGCACATGAGCAGCAGGCGCGAACGGGATCGCCGCAGCCGCCGGCGAGGAAGTTGGCGTTCAGGCAGAACGATTGGTCCACTTCGTGCTGCGACCCGGGCGGGTACCCCGTGGCCTCGCTGCCGCCGACGGCGTAGTGGTTGCCGGCCGAGGAATTGGGATCAAGCTGGCTCCAATTCCAGAAGCAAGACGCCGGAGTGGTGCCGGTGTCGTTGGAGACCTCCAGCCAATAGCATTGATTGGCGGTCAATGGCCCGATGGGCGTAGTCAGGGCGAGCTGGAAGCCGTAGGTTTCGACCGGCGGGTTGAACTGCGTCGTGGTGATGGCGCCGGAAATGATGGCCCGGTCAGAGGTGCACATCGACTCGCCCACCAGGCTTCCCGGCCTGCCCCCGCCATCCGCATAAATGCGCACGCGGAAGCTGTCGGTGATGGGCACGCCGGGGGCTATTTCCGCGCAGTCCAGAGTCGTCGTGTCGGGATTGTTCTCCAGATAGAATCCCCAGACGCATACCGTGCTGATCGTGCTGTCGGTTCCGAGGGTGAAGTCGTCGGCCGCGACTACGCCAGTGCCTTCGGAGCGATCCGAGACCGCGTACTGGAAGACGTTCTCGAACGGCTGGCAGTTGTCCGGCCCCTGAATCTCGCAGATCGGGCAGGGGTTGGGTTGCGCAATCTGGGCTGCGCTGCCGCCGCAGGCGCCTCCCGGTAGACAATCGTTGACGCTGTTGCAGGAGAACCCTGCAAAGTTCCCGCCGACACATGTACCGCCTTTGCAGGGCACACCGCCGATGAACGCGCCTTCGAAAGCGTTGCCTTCGCACACCGCCTGGGAGATGGGATTACCAGAGTTGTCCCGCGCATCCTTGCACTGTCCGGGACCCGTGCAGCAGGAGCCGGTCCGGCAGGTGAGGTCCTGGTTGGGCGTGCAGACACCGCCGCCCGTGCATTCGGTCCCGAACGGGCAAGGCGTGCCTGGGTTCGTGCCGCCCACGCAAAGGTTGCCAGTGACGCAAGTGACTGTGGGGATCGCAACCTGCGGCGGGCCAAGATAGAAGCCCTGCTGATCGTCGCAATCAAACTGATTGAGATCGGCGCATTTGGGGTCGCAGGTTCCGCCGGGGCAATCACTGTCCTCGGTGCAATGGTTGGCCGAGTTGCTGCATTGCAGGTAGCAGCAGGCGGCGGTGGGACACGCTTCCACAGTCACGTGGACGCGATACTCCCCGTGAGCGCCCGCGAGGCCGGCGTAAATCGGAATCCAGAAGCTGCCCGGTCGTTGCAGGCCGAAAGTCAGCCAGAGGTTGTCTTCCTGGCAGTAGGGGGCCCCGCGGAAGAACGGCGCCTGGCCCGCAACATAAGGATCGGAGCTATAAGTGAGGAAGGTCCCGCAGCCCTGCTGGCAGTCGGTAATGATTCCGCCGTAGGCCGGCTGCCGGACGGGGTCACTGCAGCAGTAGTCTACGCGCACCCGGGCGCAGGCGTTTCCGCACTCGCCGCCGGGGCAATCCGCATCGGTGAAGCAGAGTTCTCCGTCCTCTGTCCCGCCGTCACACGTGCCCTTGACCTCGAACGCCTCGAACCAGCCGGGGTCGGCGTTGGCATCCAGACTCGGGCTGTTGCAACTGTCGGGGTGGGCGAAGGTGCTGGTGGCGGGCAGATTGTCGCCGCTGATGGTGACCACCTCGGCGGGATCGCCGACGTTGGGAATGGTGATCACGTGGACCACGGCGTCCTCGCAATTGTCGGCGCCGGTGGAGCGGGTCACGCAACGTCCGTCGCAGACGGTGCCCTGGCAGTCAAGGTTGGTATTGCAAATGAGCCCCGCCTTGATTCCACCCGTGCAGACGTTGGCCACGCAGGTGCCGTTCTGCCCCGCGGAATTGCAGCCCGCGTCGTCCGCGCAGCCACTTCCGGCGTTATTGCCGCATGTTCCGCCGGGGCAGTCGGTGGCTCCCGCGGAATCGCACGGCAGCCCGGCATTCGTGCCGCCGACGCAGATACTCACGCAAACTCCGCAGGAGGTATCCGCGGGACCTGTGCACGACGCGTTGTTGGTCGGCCCGCCCATGCAGCGCATGCTCGATGGCTGCTCACAGCAGTGCTGGATGGCCGGGTCGAAGCCCTGGTCCGTATCGCAAGTCGTACCCCAGCCCTGGAACGATCCCACACAGGAGCCCTGGGTCACCTCCGTGCAGCCGCCGCCGGTGCCGCAGCATGCTCCGACGCCACACTGGGCCGACGCCACGCACGTCGCGGCGCCGCAAGTGCCGGCCACGTCGCACGCGTCGTCATTGGCGCACGCATTGCCCACAGCGCCGGCGACGCACACGTTGTTGACGCACGTGCCTTGCGCGGTGCAATCCGCGTTCGTGGTGCACGCTCCGCCGACGTTGCCGGTCGTGCAGACCGTTCCCGGGCACTGGCCGTTGGTGGGCACGCAGTTGCCGCCTTCGCCGGGTCCCGTGCAATCGGCATCGCTGTCGCAGGCGGAGCCGTCGCCCGAGCACCGCGTGCAGTCAAGACCGGCGTTGCCGCCCCCGTTGCATACGGCACACTTGGTGTTGATGCCCAGGAAGGATCCGCCGCTGTTGCGGCAGACCCACGAGACGACGTTGTCAGCGCATTCGCCGCTGAGCTGATTGCAGCAGCCGCCCGTGGGAGCGCCTTCCTTGTCGCCCACCAGCTCGAAGGCCATGATGCCGGGGTTGGGCGTCAGGAAGTTGGACGTCGCGGCGCCGTTGAGCCAGAGCACGTTGGGGTTGTTTGTGCCCACGCCGTTGGCGTCGTTGGTGGAGAACCAGACAAAGCGGGTGTTGGCCTCGAAGTCCTCCGCGACGCGCATCACCATGTACCCGGTGGAGGGAATGGTAAGGGACGGAGTGAAGATCACCACGTGCGTCCCCAGGGCGCCAACGGGGAGGTTGTTGAGCACGATGTCCTCAATGAACTGGCCTGAGGAGTCGTAGAAGTCCATGGAGATGCGGTTTCCGTTGAGCGCTCCGCCGACCCAGCGCACGACGTCCAGTCCGATATACGACGTGTTCGCGAGGGAGTAGTCGTCGCCCAATTGATTGAGAGGCATGTTCGGGCCGGTGGGGGGCGGGACTGCGACCGCGGACTCCGAGATCGGACCGACTCTGACCGGGTACGCGGGCGGGGTGCCTACGTCGTGCTGGGAGATGCCGCGGGCATATTTGGGGCAACCCCACGCATCCGTTGATCGGTTGCGTTCGTCTCGCTCTCCACAGTACTGGGATTGGAGGTCAACACTACCGTCGTCACCGGGATACCATAGCGACGTCGCGTTGTTGTCGCAGTCGGAAAGCTTTTG
The DNA here is from genome assembly GCA_005240095.1 of Phycisphaera mikurensis. Lineage (GTDB taxonomy): Bacteria > Planctomycetota > Phycisphaerae > UBA1845 > UBA1845 > SBAX01. The sequence goes on along the minus strand of SBAX01000460.1, from coordinate 10,309 downwards.
GTGCGTGCAGGTCGGGGAAGTCTCGCCATTATCGTCCGTGAAAGGCAAGCAGCAGCGCCCCGCGCGGCAGAAGGGGATATTCGGGGCCCCGATGGGGCTCTTGACGCACGTCTGCAGGCAGTCGACATTCGAATTGCACGGCTTCGGCGCGCCGCCCTCACTACACTCGCCTTCAAAGCAGACCGCACCGTAGCCACATGGGTTCAAGCCTGGGACGCAACGATTGTTGACGCACGTCTCTACGCCGTTGCAATTCACGCCGTCGTTGCATTCGCTGTTGTTGGCGCAATCGGGCTGACAGCGGTCGCAGGTTCCGCCGGTACACTGGGCGTCTGCCTGGCAGGCGGCGCCGGCGTTCACGGCCTCGGCTGAGCACCTCGGCAGGGCCTCATCACAAGTCGTGGGGTCGTCCCCCTCCGCACAGCACAGTGGCGTAGGCCCATTCTGACAGGCCCCGCCGAGGCAAGTCTCCAGACCGTTGCAGACCAAACCGTCGTCACATTCACCGGGCTGGCCATTGTCGACGGGGTCGTGGGCACAAGTACCCACGCAGGGGCCTTGACCGGCGGGGATGACGCATCGATCGGCCGTGCACTTGTTGCCGTCGTCGCACTCGACGTCGAAGGAGCACGTGCCCGGCGCGCAGCCGCCGGCCACGTTGCCTTGTCGCAGGCCGGGAACCGGGCCGACCAGTTTTCCTGCAGCGCGATCCCGGGTGCCCTTGTCATCGGTGTAGTCCACGTACGAGATACTGACGACCCGCGAATAGTCGGAATTCAAGGCGCCGATCGTAACGCGCGTCGAACTCGGCGAGGCTGCCGGCGGAAGCAAAGCCACGCGCATGGCGCTGCCTGGCCGCACCTCCTCGGTGGCGGCTTCCGATCCATTTCGTCCGGTGGAGGGGGCCCCCTCAAGCTCAAGGCTCACACCCAGGAACAGCAGGGCCAGTCCGGCTCCGCCCGCGTACACGCCACGCCGCCACATTCCCGCTACCGATTTCATTTTCCACACCTCCACGTGAGAAAAAGACCGCGCGACTCAAAGTCGACGCACCACCCGCCCAGGCCGACACACAGCGCGCAACAGAACGGCCGAAAGCGCTACCGCTTCGGCCGAAGGCAAAGCCGTTCGTCGCACGCCAATTGCCACGCCCTCCGCACGGCCGTTTACGAAACGCCGGCCGCAACACGTCCAACCCACTCACCCTCGGCGGACGGGGCTGCTGCGGAAGAGATCAACCCGATTTGGCCCGAACCGATTGGGTGAGCTTGCGGACAGTGTACCGTAAGCGCAACACCCAATACAAGGACTTTTTTACGGGACCCGCGTCATGGCGAGGCGGGGTAACGAAGTCGGAGCGACGCTCTGCCGGGGGAGGGGATACCGTGTATGTGGATGTTTTCAATGGAGGGTGTCCTTCGCGTGGCGAAGGGGCATGGAAATGGGCTCCATGAGCGTCGCACATTCGCGATCAACGAGCCCATTGACACGGGAGCAGGGCGGTTTACACTTGCTGGTCTGCGGTCTGGTCAGGAATCCCGGAACCGAATGACGTGAAGGACGGCAGCGCATGAGCGCTCAGAACAAGATTCGCATACGGATGGAAGCCTACGACCCCCGCGCGCTGGATGCCTCGGCGAAGGAGATCGTCGAGCAGGCGAAGCGCACCAGCGCCAAGGTGCACGGGCCGATTCCGTTGCCGACACGGATCGAGCGCTACACGGTTTTGCGAAGTCCGCACATTGACAAGAAGTCGCGCGAACAGTTTGAGATGCGAACGCATAAGCGGATTATCGATATCAGCGAACCGACCTCGCGGACGGTGGAGGCGATCAATCGCATTCAGGTTCCCGCAGGCGTGTTCGTCAAGATCAAGGCGTGAGCGAGCCTGCACCCCTGGGCCCTTGAACGGAGGGCGACAGGGGTGCGGTTTTTTAGGCGAGTGGTTGGCGGATTAGAGTCGTCGGGTCGACGTCGGCCCGGCTTCGAGTCTTCAGTCCTTCGCAAAACAACACGGCGTGTGAGCTTCATCGCACGCAGGAAACGTCGGGAAACTCGCCGCGGTTTGGCGAGCGAGGTGGGAGACCCGCATGGCTGCGGCGTTATTGGCCACGAAAGTCGGAATGACGCGGATCATCGCTGACAACGGAGTTGTCGAGCCGGTGACCGTAGTGCGCGCCGGACCGTGCGTAGTGCTCCAGGTCAAAACGAAGGACAAGGACGGCTACGACGCGATCCAACTGGGTTTTGCCGACGTCAAGCCGCACCGTTCGACGAAGCCGCTGATCGGTCATGCGGCCAAGGCAGGCACGGGGCCCAAACGGTTCGTTCGCGAGGTGCGCCTCGACGAGCCGGCGGTGGTTTCGCAGGGTGACGTGCTCACGGTCGATCAGTTCACCGCCGCCAACGTGGGGCATGTGGACGTGACGGGCACGACCAAGGGCAAGGGCTTTCAGGGTGTGATGAAGCGCCACGGTTTCGGCGGTATGCCGGGTTCCCACGGCACGGAGCGAAAGCACCGTTCTCCCGGCGGCATCGGGGCGAGCGCTCCGAGAGGCACCGGGCGGTCGGTGAAGAAGGGCAAGCGCATGGCTGGTCACATGGGACACGTGCGGGCTACTTCGAGTTCGCTGCGTTTGCTCAAGGTAGATCCGGAAAACCATCTGCTGCTCATCCGGGGAAGTGTGCCGGGCCCGGTGGGGTCGTTGCTCTTCGTGGAACAAGCAGTGAAGAAGGCGTAGGGAAGAGGATGCTCGCGGTTCCCGTATTCAATATGCAAGGCAAGCGGCTGGGCGACCTGGAGGTCGATCCAGCGGCGCTCGGCGGCAAGGTGAAGCCCAGCCTGCTCAAGCAGGCGGTGGTGGCTTACCTGGACCACCAGCGGCAGGGCAGTGCTCGGACGAAGGGGCGATCCCAGGTCGAAGGATCGACTCGCAAGCTCTATCGCCAGAAGGGCACCGGCAACGCCCGCATGGGCCAGATTCGTACGCCGATCCGTAAGGGGGGCGGTCGGGCCTTTGCCAAGCGGGTGCCGCCGGCACTCAAGGAATTCCCCAAGAAGATGCGCCGGATCGCCCGGGACAATGCGGTCCTGGCCAAGATCCAGGCGAACGAAGTGCTGATCGTCGATGGGCTGCGGTGCTCCGAACCGAAGACCAAGGTTTTCGCGTCCATGCTGTCGGCCCTGGGCGTGGAGCGAGGTTGCGTGGTGGCCATGCATGAGCGGGACGTGAATACCTACAAATCCGGTCGCAACATCGCGCGGACCGACGTCCGCCTGGTGGATGACCTGAACGCCTACGACGTCCTGCGGCGACCGCAGTTGATCTTCAGCAAGCCGGCGTTCGAGCGAATGCTTAGTCGAGCGGTGGCGGTGAGCGAAGCACGGAGCGCGTGAGCGGATGGATATCTACCACATCGTTCGACGCCCGCTGGTCACCGAGAAGGGCACGCACCAGGCGCAGCAGTCGCATGGCGAGACCAAGCATCAGCCGGCGCGCGGCGGGTCGTACGCGTTTGAGGTGCACCCTCAGGCGTCGAAGCCGATGATCAAGCAGGCGGTGGAGAAGATCTACGGAGTGAAGGTGCAGTCGGTGCGGACGTCCAACCGCAAGGGCAAGCCGCGTCGGGTGCGTTTCAAGAAGGGCACGACGTCGGATTGGAAGAAGGCCGTGGTGGTGCTTAAGGCGGACCACCACATCGATCTGTTCTAGACTCGACCGAAAGCGAGCCGCGAAGGCATGGGCATCACGACATACAAACCGACATCCGCCGGGCGGCGCGTCTCGAGTGTCAACGACTTCGTCGAGCTGACGGACTCGCGCAAGCAGCCGGAAAAGTCGCTGTGCGAGCGGATCAACCGCCGCGGCGGGCGCAACCACCATGGTTTCATCACCGCCCGGCATCGCGGCGGCGGGGCGCGTCGGTTGTACCGGCGTATTGATTTCCGGCGCGACAAGGACGGCGTGGTCGGGACCGTACAGAGCGTGGAGTATGACCCGAATCGGTCCTGCTTCATCGCTCTCGTGGAGTACACCGACGGCGAGAAACGCTACATTCTGGCTCCTACGGGACTGAAGCCTGGCGATCGCATCGCCAGCGGTCCGGGTGTGGAGCCGAAGATCGGTAACGCCATGCCCCTGCGGAACGTGCCGCCGGGTCTGGACGTTCACAACATCGAGATGAACGCCGGACAGGGCGGCAAGCTCGTCCGAAGCGCCGGCGGAGCCGCGAAGCTTCTCTCCCGCAACGAGAGCTGGGCCATTCTGGTCCTGCCGTCGGGGGAAATGCGCGAGGTCCGCGTGGAGTGTAGAGCGACCATCGGGCAGTTGGGTAATCTCGATCATCAGAACGTGCGTTGGGGAAAGGCCGGTCGGGTCCGAAACAAGGGCCGCCGGCCTTATGTACGTGGTACCGCTCAGAACCCCGTTGCTCATCCCCTGGGTGGCGGCGAAGGGCGAAGCGGCGGCGGGCGGCATCCGTGCAGCCCCACGGGCTTGCTCTCCAAGGGTGGACGCACACGCGGTCCGCGGAAGCCGTCGAATCCCAGGATTCTGCGGCGTCGCTGGAGCCGGCGTTATGGGCAGCTTCCGCTGCCCAAGAGGAAGTAGGAAAACGAGGGCCGCGGCGTGAGTTCCGCGGCCCGATGATGAAACGACTATGACTCGATCGGCAAAAAAAGGCCCCTTTGTGGACGAGAAGCTTTTCCGGAAGGTGATGAACCAGAAGGCGAGCGGCTCGAACATGCCCATTCGGACGTGGGCCCGTCGCTGCACGATCGTGCCCGAGTTCGTGGGGCAGCGCTTCGAGGTGCACAACGGCAAGATCTTTCACGCCGTGTACGTGAGCGAAGACATGGTCGGACACAAGCTGGGTGAGTTCAGCCCCACGCGGGTTTTCCGCGGGCATAGCGGTTCGAGGAAGAAGGCGGCCGCTCCAGGAGCGCCGGCCCCGGCAGCAGCCGCTGGAGGCTGATCGGGATGCGACGGCAGACGAGTTTTTGCGGGTAACCCATGGCCAAGACTGACGCACTACGACAGTGGACCGCGACCTACCGATTCGCGCGAATCTCGCCGCGGAAGGTCAAGTTGCTGACCGACTTGATCCGCGGGCGGCGGTGCAGCGAGGCGATGGACCAGCTGCGATTCAATCCGAAGCGCGGGGCGCGGATGGTGCAGCGGGTGCTGAAGTCGGCGATGGTGAATGCGGACGAGCAAGAGGCGGATATGCGTAGCCTGTACGTGCGCGACGCCCGGGTTGATGGGGGACCGACCTACAACCGATGGCGTCCCAAGGACCGAGGTCGGGCGCACCCCATCATCAAGCGAACGAGCCACATTGTGGTGGCCGTAGCGGAGAAGAAGTCCAAGGAATCGGGAGCCTAAGCAGTGGGGCAAAAGGTCAACCCAACTGGTTTTCGCGTCGGCATCACCGAGGACTGGCGCTCGCGCTGGTTCGCGCCGAAGGCGGCGTATGCCGAGTTCCTGATTGAGGACCAGAAAATCCGCAGATTCGTGGAGGACAAGCTTAACAAGCAGCCGCCTTACGCGGCGGTGGCCAAGGTGGAGATCGAGCGGACCCGCGATGAAGTGAAGGTTCTCTTGTACGCGGCGCGTCCGGGTCTGGTGATTGGCCCTAAGGGGGCGGAGATCGACAAGCTCAAGGAAGAGCTCGAGAACCTGATCGATCGCCGCATCAACCTGAACGTCAACGAGATCAAGCAGCCCGACGGCAATGCCCGGCTGATCGCGGAGTCGATCTCCGAGCAGCTCAAGAAGCGGGCCGGGTTTCGCCGCGTGATCAAGCAGCGGATTGATTCGGCCATGGCCGCGGGGGCCAAGGGCGTGAAGATCCTGCTCTCCGGACGGCTCGGTGGAGCGGAGATGGCCCGCCGGGAAATGCAGATTCGCGGCTCGATTCCCCTGCACACGTTGCAGGCGCACGTGGAATACGGCACGGCGACGTGCCGGACCAAGTACGGGGCGATCGGGATCAAGGTCTGGCTCTACAAGGGGCGGTACGGCGAAGAAGTGGTCATGACCGACGCGCCGGAAGGCCGGGCGCGCGAGCATCGCAGAGGAAAGAGAGGCTAGTCGGCAATGGCCTTGATGCCCAAGAGAGTCAAATGGCGTAAGAGCCAGCGCGGCAAGGTTCGCGGCGTGGCCACGCAGGGCAACACCGTCGCGTTCGGTGACTACGGTCTGCAATGCCTGGGCACCGGTTGGATCACCGGGCGGCAGATCGAGGCTGGACGCGTCGCGGCGACTCACTATCTGCACCGCGAGGGTCGTGTCTACGTGCGCCTCTTCCCGCACAAGCCCGTGTCGGGCAAACCGCTGGAAACCCGCATGGGTAAGGGCAAGGGCGAGCCCGAGTTCTGGGTGGCCTGCGTCCGCCCGGGGCACGTGATGTTCGAAGTCAGCGGCGTTGAAGAGAACGTGGCGCGAGATGCTCTGTCGCGCGTCGCCCACAAGATGCCGTTTCGCTGCCGCTTCGTGAAGCGGCGGCACGGGATGTAAGGGTGAAGGGATGAAGGTCGCCGAAATCCGTGAAATGAAGACCGCCGACCTGCATTCCGAACTGGACCGCATCCGGCGGCACCTGTTCGATCTGCAGGCCCAGGCCGTCACGGAGAAGCTGGAAAACCCGCACCAGCTCAAGACGGTGCGGAAGAACGTGGCCCGGATTCTCACCGTGCTTCGGGAGCGCGGCGAAACGGGCATCGAAGAGAAACAGTATCACCTCGAGGCGATCGCCACGCATCGGCGTACCGGATGAAACGGGGATCGCAGCCTCCGACGTGATGGATGATGGTTGTGCAAACGACGGAAACGAACATGCAGGATCGAGGTCAGCGGGATCGACGGGTGGGCACGGTCGTGTCCGACAAGGGCGACAAGACCATCCGCGTCAACTACGAGTACCTCGTCAAGCACCCCAAGTATGGAAAGTACTTCCGTCGTTCGACCACGCTGGCCACGCACGATGAGAAGAACGAGGCCAAGAAGGGCGATCTCGTGGAGGTCGTCGCCTGCCGGCGGATGTCGAGAACGAAGTGCTGGCGACTGGAAAGAATCATCAAGCGCGGCGCGGAAGTCGAGCCCGTGGCCGAAACGGCAGTGCCTTAGGATCAGGCGGACCGAACCATGATTCAGATGTTCTCGCGGGTGGACGTGTGCGACAACACCGGTGCCAAGGAGGCGATGGTGTTCAATGTATACAAAGGCAGCACAGCTCGCCCGGGCAAATACCGTCTGAAGGTGGCGAGGATCGGGGACATCGTGATGGTGACGGTCAAGAAGGCCCTGCCCAACAGCGAGTTTTCCGGCGGGGTCGATCGGAAGGATCGCTCGAAACGGCGCAAAGCCAAGGCCGTCGTCGTTCGCACGCGAGCTCCGATGCGTCGGCCGGACGGCAGCTACGTACGGTTCGACAGCAACGCGGTGGTCCTGCTGGATGACAAGAACGAACCGCGCGGCACCCGAATCTTCGGCGCCGTGGCTCGGGAGCTTCGTGAAAAAAACTTCATGAAGATCATCTCCCTGGCGGAGGAAGTGGTTTAGTCATGGCCCTGCACGTGCGTAAGAACGACATCGTGGAAGTGGTCACCGGCGATCATCGCGGGGCGCGGGGCAAGGTGCTGCGCGTGGACCCCAAGCGCAAGGAGGTCGTCGTGGAAGGCGTGAATGTGGTCTATCGCCACGTTCGGCCTACGCGGCGTAACCCCCAAGGCGGGCGCGTACAGAAGGAAGCCCCGATTCACTGGTCGAACGTGCTGCCGTACGACTCGGCGGCGGGCAGGGCGCAACGCGTGCGCTTCACTGTGGAGCGCGACCGAGATGGCAAGGTGTCGCTGAAGCGACGCCAGACGGTCGCGGGGAGTACGCTGCACACCCTGACCCGGGCGGAGCGCCTGGCCAAGAAGTAGGCGGAACGGATTGTCCAATGGCTAGATTGCTCGAACGCTACAACGCAGAGATTGCCACCCAGTTGCAAGAAGCGCTGGGGATCGCGAATCGCCTGGCCGTACCGCGACTGACCAAGGTCGTGGTCTCGATGGGAACCGGTTCACCGGCCCAAGACAAGACCCGGCTGCCGGCAGCGGCGGAGGACTTGGCCAAGATCACCGGGCAAAAGCCCCAGATCCGCCGGGCACGTACGGCCGTGTCCAACTTCAAGCTCCGCAAGGATATGGACGTCGGTTGCCGGGTCACCCTGCGGGGCAAGCGGATGTACGAGTTCGTGGATCGGCTGGTCAACGCGGCCATTCCCCGTATGCGCGACTTTCGCGGCTTGAACCCGCGGAGCTTCGACGGGCGGGGCAATTATTCGATGGGCGTGCCGGATCAAACGATCTTCTCCGAGATCGACATGACCAAGATCACCCACAGCCAGGGGATGAACATTACGTTCGTCACCACGGCGAAGAACGACACGCAGGCACGGGCCTTACTCGTGGCGCTGGGTGTGCCGCTGCGAAAAACCGAGGAGCAGGAGCAAGCGAGCTAATGGCAACCAAAGCGTGGGTCTACAAAGTCCATCAGAAGCCCAAGTTCATGACCCGGCGGGTGCGGCGCTGCGAGATTTGCGGCCGTTCCCGGGCGGTCTATCGCAAGTTCCGCCTGTGCAGGATCTGTTTTCGCAACCTCGCTCACGAGGGGCTGATTCCCGGTGTGCGCAAGGCGAGTTGGTAGTCCAGGAACCGATTGGAAAGAAAAACGTTGTGTGGGCTGACCCGATTGCTGACATGCTGACCCGGATCCGCAACGCCGTACGTGTGCGACGTCACCAAGTGACGATTCCCTCCTCGAAGTTGAAGGTGGGCATTGCCCGCGTTCTGCTGGAGGAGGGGTACATCCGCGGCTACGACGTCATCGAGGATAGTAAGCAGGGCACGCTGCGGATCGACCTCAAATATGGCCCGCGCGGCGAGGACGTGATCCACGCCATCCGGCGTGAATCCAAAGCCGGGTGCCGGGTGTATCGCAAGGTGGATGCTCTGCCTCGCGTGCTGGATGGATTGGGGATTTGTGTGGTCTCCACGCCGAAGGGCGTGCTGAGCGACCGTCAATGCCGGGAGATGAAGGTCGGCGGCGAGTTGCTCTGTACCGTTCAATAGGTAGCCGTATGTCGCGAGTAGGAAAACAAGCTGTGCAGTTGCCCTCGGGGGTCAGTTGCAAGCTGGCGAACCGCGAGGTGACGGTGGATGGTCCCAAGGGCAGCTTGTCGATGCGCTGTCCGCCATTCGTGGATGTCGCCATCGACGAGACGTCCAAGACGGTCCGGGTGACGCGGCAGGACGACTCGAAGCAGGCGCGAGCTAACCACGGTCTGACCCGCGCCCTGATTGCCAACATGGCGCGGGGCGTGTCCCAGGGCTATGAGCAGCGCATGGAGATCTATGGAACAGGCTACAACTGTAAGCTCGTCGGCCAGACGCTGCATCTGAACATCGGGTTCTCCGGACGTCGGCGCGGAGTCGGCTCGCAGTTTGAGCTTCCGGTTCCCAAGGGCGTCGAAGTCGTCGTCGAGAAGGACGCCGCCCGGGGCGACACGGAGCCGGCGCAGTTCCTCATCCGGGGCTGCGACAAGCAGCGCGTGGGGCAATTCGCGGCGGAGATCCACTCCCTGCGGAAGACCGAACCGTACAAGGGCAAGGGCATTCGGTACCACGGCGAGCATGTAAAGCGTAAGCAGGGCAAGGCGCTCACCACGAGCGCGTAGTGCGAGTATGAAAGCGATCAAGCTCAAAACAGCAAAGCGGATGCGGCGAAAGGCGTCTGTCCGCCAGCGCGTGTTCGGGACCGCCCAGCGCCCCCGGCTGACCGTGTTTCGCAGCGTAAAGAACATCTACGCGCAGATCATCGATGACGAGTCGGGTGTGACGCTTTGCTCGGCCAGCAGTCGCGGCAAGGATGTGCGCGGACAGATCCCTCACGGTGGCAACATCGCGGCCGCCAAGCTGATCGGCGCGGCGGTCGCTGAAAAGGCCAAAGCCAAGGGGCTGGAGATGGTGTGCTTCGATCGCAATGGTTATCGCTATCACGGGCGGATCAAGGCCCTGGCCGATGCCGCCCGCGAGGCCGGTCTGAAGTTTTAGGAAGAAAGTCGCATGACGGAAGCGGAACCAACGATCAGTTTGATGGAGGCAGCGCCTTCCGGTGAAGCGGGAGTGGACGAGATCGTCGTCAAGATCAGCCGCTGCGCTACCGTAGTGAAAGGCGGCCGGCGGTTCAGCTTCGGGGCGCTGGTCGTCGTCGGCGATCGCCGGGGCAACGTCGGCGTGGGATACGGAAAATCCGTCGAGGTG
>SBAX01000218.1 GCA_005240095.1 Phycisphaera mikurensis | reverse complement strand
TTCCCCCCAGGTAAGGCGATCCAGCTGTGCATCCAGAAACACCGGCCGGAAGCCCCCTTCTCGGACCGCGCCGGAGAGCAGGATCAGATCGATGTTCGGGAAGGGCGCGTTGCGCGCATCGTCCTTCTCCCGCAGCGAGCCACGGCGACAGAAGTCCGTAGTGCTCGGCGGATCGAGAAGTAGAAACGCTCGCGGCTCGGCCATGGCAAATCCTCGCTGCGCGCAGACGCCCTCTGCGTCCCAAAACGCAACGTCCCATACTCGGTCGGCAGTTTCTGCCTCGATGTTGAATTAGACCCTCGAACAAAGTGAGCCGCGGGCTTTCAGCCCGCGCGGACGCGGGATTACGAGGAAGCGTACGGCCATCTGTGCCTCTGTGGGCAGGGCTGAGTGTGCGCCTCAGCGGGCTGCGCCGCGGCCACGTAAACTCTTGTTCCACAAGGACTTATATAGCCGCATCGCCCGATTTGCGGTGTTCGAGGATTCCCACGATCTTTTCGATCTGCACCGGATCATTGAACACGCGCTTGGCGGCGCGGAGGCGCTCGTGCCACCAGGTGCGGAGAAACTCCTTACCCTCTTCGCCCAATTCGCGGCGCATCTCGTCCAGTTCCGCCTGCTCCCGCGGGCCGAGCTGGAGTTGGTTGTTTTCGTCGAGCGAAGACGACTTAGTGCGGGGGCGTGCAGGGCGCATCGAGAGTGTCGCCAGCCTGCGGCGGGCGTAGTCCAGAGCGGTGAGCCCGGTCTCGTCCATCACGGTCGGATCGGCGCCGCCTTCCAGCAGGACTCGCACCGTCGCCGCACTGGGGCAGGAGCCGCGCACGTTGCCGATCAGCGGCGTACGCCCGCGGGCGAACGTGCAGTTGGGATCGACGCCCCACGAAAGCCGCTCGGCCACAAGGTCGCTGTCCCCGCGCTGCGCCGCCAGGTAGAGAAGCTTTTCAAAGGTCCGGCGGTGTGCCGGATCCCGGGCCATGTCACGAAGGTCGTCCACGCCGCTCATTGTACCTGTTGACATTCGAGGAGCACAGTTGGCATGATAGTTCGCGCCGACAGACAGGCACTTGGAAAGGAGCCCGCCGTATGCCCGCCCAATCGCCTTCGTTCCTCGAGAGGTTTCGTCACTGGTACGAATACGAAAAAGACTGCAACCGCAAGGTCCTGCAGATGCTCCAGTCCGTCCCGCCGGCGAACCGTTCGTCGCCACTACTCGCCAAGGCCGTGGGCAGGATGGCCCATCTGGTCGCGGCCCGCCACATGTGGCTGCACCGCCTGGGTGTCGTTGAGGATCGTCTGGAAAGCTGGTTCCCGCCAACTCCGCTGGAGCAGCTTCCCGGTGCCGTTGAGGCCGTGGAGCGCCGCTGGACGGCGTACCTGGGCAGACTGACCGAAGCAGAACTCGAAGCGGAGTTTACCTATACCGGCAGCGACGGGAAGCGATACCGCTGGCGGCTCCTGGACCTGCTCACGCAGGTCTTCGGGCATGCGTGGTACCATCGCGGACAGATCGCCATGCTGGTGAAGGAACTCGGAGGTAGCGCCGTAGACACAGATTACATCTTCTGGAATCGTCCCCGGCTCATTGAGGACTGATCGCGCGACCCCGGCGCGGTCACTGCGGACACGCCCCGCTGGCCGTGGGCAGCGGCGTGCCCATCCAGGGAGTAAACGCCCCGGCGCCGTTGAGCAGATCAACCGCCTCGAGGAGGTCCGCGCCCGAAAACTTCCCACTATGATCGATGTCCCGGCGGTAGATGCCGGGGGGGAGCGTCGGCGTCCCTTGAAGCTCGGCCAGCAGTGCACTGACATCGGCGGCGCTGGCCGTCGCATCCCCGTTGGCATTGGAGGGATGCGATACGAAGGCTCCGGTCGCCGTGGTGCCCAGATCGTCGGTGTAGGAAATCCGTGTCACCGCGCCGGCCTTCAGCGGCTGGGCAAGGTTCACCGCGACCGTTCCGTCCCCATTAGGAACCACGGAAGCAATGGAATTGCCGGGAGTGCCCGTGCTCTCGCACAACGTCCAGCAATCCGCCAGCTCGGCCCCCGCGGGCACAGACACCCTTACCGACGAGATACCCTGCAGCGCCGCGGCGTTCTGCGGCAGGTGCGGACGCCTCGCGTCCAGCGTGCTCGACGGCGGATCGACGAAGGTCACCGTGCCGACGGGGCACTGGGGTATGCACAGATCGCCGCACATCGCCGCAGCCCCGCAACCGGGCACGAACCCCGTGCCGGCGCAGGTCTGGTCCCACTCCGTGTCACAGCAATACGGATCGCAGGCGCAGACCTGCTCGCAGCATGCTGTGTCGCTGCAGCCCGGGGCGTTGTTATCCCGGCAGCAGCTTCCGGCGCAGGGATCGCCGCACACCGAATCGCATCCCCCGCACAGAACGGCCGCTCCACAACCGGTCCCGAAGAACCCGATGGTCGCGCACGTCTCGTCCCACTGGGTGGTGCAACAGTAGGGATCGCATGCACATACCGTCTCGCAGCAAGGCGTATCGCAGCAGCCCGGAGCCGCCCGCGCCGCGCAGCAGGAGCCCGTGCCCGGGCACCCCGCGTGGTCCGGCGGCCCGCAACTGATGTTGAATTGCCCCTCCCCCCCGACCTCCGGCGGAAAGGTCCCCACGCGAATCATGTACGCCTGGCCGGCGGTCGCCGGAAAACGCACCATCGTCTGCAGCCCCAGCGGAGCGCCGCAAAGATCGTCGTCACAGACCACGAGGTTGCCGTCCGTCGGCGGGCACAGGCACCCTTGGTAGACCGCTATGCGCGTATCCACCTGGGTCAGCCCGCAGGTACGGACGAAGATCGTGTCCGTACAGGGTGACGTCCAGCAGAACCACTGGTCATGGGCAACCTGATCGTTGCCGTTGGTCTGAACATCGCAGCGTGTATGGGGCGGTCCGTCCGTCGTGGCGAACCTGCTGTCGAAGCTGAAATTCCCGACGCCACTGATCACCGTTGAGTTCACACACTGGTCGTTCATCGGCGGCGAAGCCAGAGGCACGTTCAGACAGAACGCCAGGTCGTCGAGAATCAGATCGGCGTTTGTGTAGCCGTCGGGCGGCGTCGTATCCGTGCCGTCCTGCACGGCCCGCTCGTCTCCGGGAAAGGCCGTCTCCCAGTACCAGCCGCAGCCGGTGATCGAGTTGCTGATCTCGATCCAGTATCGCTGCCCGGCGGTGACCGCTACGGCGGCGTGCGTCGCCGTGTAGGCATACTCCGGGACCGTATCCGCGATCAGTTGATCCGTCGCCACCGGACCCGTCACCGCGAGCGTCCCGCCGGCCTGCGAAAAGGTATTGAGCAGCGCTCCCGGAAGACCACCGCTGTCGGCGAAGTACCGGATCTGAAACGAGTCCGGCGCTGCACCCTGGCAGTTCAGGTCTGCGTCGCTGAGATAGGCGCCCCACCAGCACACGCTGGTGACCCCGCCGCTCGCTGCGGGCGAGAAGTCGTCGGCCACGAGGAACTTCGTCCGGTCGCTCACGAAAGCGTCGAACTGATTCCGGGTCCGGCAGTTACTCGCCGGCTGCGTGCAGGGCGGGGGCGTGTCGCAGCGCACCATGAACGAGCCGGGACCGCCGGCTTGCCCAGGATAAGTTCCCACGCGGATCAAGTAGGACTGGTTCGCGGCCGGCTGAAAAGGGACCTGCGTCTGGAGAGTCTCCCCGCACTCGTCGTCGCCGCAACCCAGCAGCCTGGTGCTGTCCGTAGGGCACCCGCAACCCGAGTATACGGCGATCCGCGTATCGACTGCGGTGCGCCCGCAGTCCTCGACCACGTATCCTGAGGGGCAAACGGAAGCGGGCGCCGTCCAGCAGAACCACTCGTCATGATCGACTTGGACCTGCCCATCCCCATAGACGTCGCACGCCGTATGGGTTGGACCGTCCGTATTGAAGTTGGAGTTGTTGAAGGCAAACGGCCCGGCTCCGCTGATGGCCGTGGGCGCCGCGCACGAATCATTAGCCAGCCCCGCCGCCACCGCCTCAACTGGAGCATCGGAATCCGCCAGCGCATGGCGAATGCTCGAAGGGGTACGGGCCTCATCCTTGGCGAGTGCTCGAATGTGCAGGAGACCAAGGGCCGCGATCGCACAAACCGCGGAAGGTCGCGTTGACAGGCCCAGCATGCTCTCTTTGCCCCCCCAAAATCCCGCCAATCGGCAGCCAATCGTGGCCGTTTTCCCGACCAAAACGAGACCGAAAGCGACAGGGTCCCTCGAATCCCCTTCCGGCCACCCCCTGGCAGGCTATCCTCGCTCACCGACTATAGCGCGCATCAAAGGGCTGTTCAACGAGTCTGCGTCCGGGCCCTCTCCGGCCGAGGCAAAAAAAAAGCGCCCCTCAAGGGCGCTTGTTTTGCGTCGGAGTATGGGTCGCGGTTCTACGCTCGGCGGCGGCGCAAACAGGCCACCGCGCCGACGGCCAGAAGCGACAAGGTAACGGGCTCGGGAACCCCTGTACCGCGAAGGGTCCAAGACTCCAGAAAGCCCTGGTCGCCTGCGGAGTCATCGATGATCAGGAGCAACCAGGCGTCGGTTCCGCCGGACTGCTTGCTGAAGTTGCCTAAGCCGCCCGGGCCTTCAGCAAGATAAGTGCCCGAGACAAGTGGATCCACATCGCTGGGCAACGGGTCGCCGGCATCGTTGAAGATGAGCGTCAGATTGATGATCGGCACAGAGTCGCCTTTGTCGGTCATGACTTCAAGCGTCTCGCCGAAAGGATCAATGAGGTAGATGTCCAAGTCGGCAGGCTCGGTATGAGTGAGCCCGGTCAGTTCCAACTCCAGGTTGAATATCTGCGTGATCTGGGGGTTCGTCATGGTTAGGGGAAACGTGGAGATGCCCTCGAGATCCCCGTTCAGGTCGATCTCGGGGATCGAGCCCCCGGGTGCACTAAACTCGAAGGCGAAGGGCACATCGCCCGCCCCAGGATTACCGAGCGCAGACGCGGCCGTTAGAAGACCGACCATCGGGACGACGAGCAAACGGATTCTCATCCTTCCAACCTCCCCGAATCGGCGTCGAATGAGAACGGCGAGTCTTGCGGGCACTTTCGACACCTCTTCCCTCTCCGATCAGGCACGCCGCGCGGCTATGGAACCGCCGACAACACCTGAACACGTGGCAGTATAGACGCCACAGTTCAGGTTTTCAACCCCCGCATACAGAAAAACCCGCGATGGGCCCCAAGGACCGATAAATCTTCACGCCACCTCCGGTCGGCGGGCAAACCAGACTTTTGCTCCAATCAGGAGCATCAGGGTCAGGACCACCAGACCCCACTCGGATACCGTCGGGACCGTGACGACCAGGTCGCAGGCATCATCCGAACCGTCATTGTCGCTGTCCATGCCCGCGCACAACGATCCGACCCCCTGGAACACACCGCCCTGGGCCGTCGCCGTGGAGCATTGCTCGGAGGTTACGTCACTCATGCACGGTCCGGACGGCAGGCAGCACGCTCCGCACTTGTCGTTGACGTAGTGGCATCCGCCCAAGTCGCAGAATTCGTTGGTGCACAGGTCGTTATCCTCGCAGGCGGCATCGTTGGGCGTGTGCGTGCAGTGGTCGGACACGGCGTTGCAGGCATCCGCCGTGCAATCCGCTGTATCGCTGCAATCCGGCGGCGGACCTGGCGTGCAGCCGCTTAGCAGCATGCAGATTTCAGCACCCGTGCAGAAGTAACCGTCGCTGCACAGCATGCTGTCCGGCTGATGGAGGCAGGTGTCCGTGGCCTCGTCGCAGGAATCGACCGTGCAGCCCACGCCATCCTTGCAGTTGGGTGGAGTGCCGGCCTGGCAACCGTTCGTTGGATCGCAGGCTTCGGCGCCGTTGCAGTATTGCCCATCGTTGCACTGGGAATCCTGCGGGGAATGCACGCACTGATCCAACGACTCGTTGCAGGAATCGACTGTGCAATCGACGCCGTCGTTGCAATTCGGCGCCGGCCCGGACATGCACCCATTGACGGGATCGCAGGTCTCTGTGCCGTCGCAGTAGAGCATGTTGTCGCAGGCGGCATCATTGGGCGTGTGCGTGCAGACGTCGTTCACCTCATCGCAGGCATCAATGGTGCAGGCTATGCCATCACCACAGTCAGGCGGCGTACCGGGCTCGCAACCGTTCAGGGGGTCGCACACCTCCACGCCGTCGCAGAACTGGCCATTGCCGCACAAGCCGTTCTGTGGAACGTGATCGCAGGTGTCGTTCATCTCGTTGCAGGAATCGTCCGTACATGCCACGCCGTCATCGCAGTTGGGCGGCGTGCCGGCCAAGCAACCGTTCAGTACGTCGCAGGTCTCAGCACCGTTGCAGTACGCCCCGTCATCGCACAGCGAATTCGTCGGAGTGTGGTCGCAACTGTCGGTCGGCTCGTTGCAGGCGTCGACCGTGCAGAGGACACCGTCGTTGCAGTCCGGCGGAGTGCCCGCTTCGCAATCGTTGAGCGGGTCGCACGTTTCGGCGCCATTGCAATACAGACCATCGTCGCACACCGAATCGCTGGGCGCGTGGTCGCACATGTCGGTTGCTTCATTGCACGAATCGGCCGTGCAGGAAACCGCGTCGTTGCAATCCGGCGGGGTGCCTACCTGGCAACCGTCGAGCGGGTGGCAGGTTTCCGCGCCGTCGCAGAACAGCCCGTTATCGCACGCCCCGTTGTCGGGCGTGTTCACACAGCGATCGTTGGTCTCGTCGCATTGATCGACCGTACAGGCCACGCCGTCGTCGCAGTTGGGCGGCGTGCCGGCCTGGCAACCGAGGGTGGGGTGGCAGGTTTCGCTGCCGTTGCAGAAGGCCCCGTCGTCGCAGGCGCCGTTATCCGGCGTGTGTTCGCATTGATCGGTGGCCGCGCTGCACTCATCCAGCGTACAGCCAACGCCATCGTCGCAACTCGGCGGCGTACCAGGAACGCACACGCCAGCGGCTACATTGCAGGTTTCTAGGCCGTTGCAGAAGACCCCGTCGTTGCACTGAGCGTCCGTGGTGCAGATCACACACCGATCGTTGGGCTCATCGCACTTGGTCGGTGGCGCGCAGGGGTCCGAGGAGTCCTGGCAGCCTAAGGTTGGGTCGCAAACCTCTTCGCCGTCACAGAACAGGCCGTTGCCGCACGAGACGTGGTCGGGATCATGGTCGCAGACGTCGTTGGCCTCGTTGCAGGAGTCGACGGTGCAGACGACGCCGTCGTCGCAATTGGGGTCGGCGCCGTCCTGGCAGCCGAGGGTCGGATGGCAGGTTTCCACGCCCGTGCAGTACAAGTTGTCCGAGCAGAGCGCGTCGTCGGGGAAGTGCTCGCAGGCATCGGTGGTGGCGTTGCAGGCGTCGACGGTGCAACTCACGCCGTCGTCGCAGGTGGGCGGCGTGCCGGCCGTGCAGCCGCCGCTGGGATCGCAGACTTCCGCGCCGTTGCAGAACACGCCATCCTGGCAGGCGGCGCTGTTGGCGGCGTGATCGCAGGTGTCGGTCACCTCGTTGCAGGTGTCTGTGGTGCAGGCCACGCCATCGCTACAATCGGGATCGTTGCCGTCCACGCAGCCCGCGATGAGGTCGCAGACCTCCATGCCGTCGCAGAAGAGCCCGTTGCTGCACGCGGTGTTGTTGGGGATATGGTCGCAGATGTCCAAGGCCTCGTTGCACTCGTCGACCGTACAGGCCACGCCGTCGTCACAATCCGGATCCGGACCGTCCTGACACCCTTGAGTCAGGTGACAGACCTCGCTGCCGTCGCAGTACAGGCCGTTGCTGCACACGCCGTGGTTCAAAGTGTGCGTGCAGGCATCCGTCCCGGAATCGCACGCGTCGATCGTGCAGGCTACACCGTCATCGCAGGTCGGATCGGGCCCGTCCTGGCAGCCGCTCATCACGTCGCAGGTTTCCACGCCGGTACAGAAAAGACCGTCGCTGCACAGCGTGTCGCTGGGAGCATGATCGCACATGTCCGTCGACTCGTTGCAGGAATCGATGGTGCACGATACGCCATCGTCGCAATTGGGCGCCGTGCCGGCCTGGCAGCCGAGCGTGGGATGGCACGTCTCAGCGCCATCACAGAAGAGGCCGTTGCTGCACAAGGAATCGGTGGCCGCGTGCTGGCAGGTGTCGTTGGTTTCGTCGCAGGAATCAACGGTGCAGGCCACGCCGTCGTCGCAGTTGGGCGGGGTCCCGGGCTGGCAACCGCCGACCGCATCGCAGGTTTCGTCGCCGTCGCAGAACATGCCGTTACTGCAGGCGCCGTGATCCGGAGTGTGCGTGCAAGAATCGCTGGCCGGGCTGCATGCGTCGACGGTGCAGGAAACGCCGTCGTCGCATGAGGGCGGGGTCCCGGCCACGCACATTCCGGTGGTCGTATTGCACGTTTCCACGCCGTTGCAGAACAACCCGTCGTTGCACTGCGTGTCGCTCAGGCAGGAGACGCAACGGTCATTGGGTTCGTCGCATTTGAGCGGGGCGCTACAGGGATCGGCGGCGTCCTGGCATCCCAACGTGGGGTGGCAGAACTCATCGCCGTCGCAGAACAGCGTGTCATCGCAGGCATTGTCATCGGGCGTGTGGGTGCAGGAGTCGGTGGCCTCGTCGCAGGCATCGACGGTGCACCCCACGCCATCGTTGCAGTTGGGATCGGCGCCATCCTGGCAACCGTTCACCGGATGGCAGGTTTCCACGCCGGTGCAATAGAGCATGTCGTCGCACAGCGAGTCGCTGGGGGTGTACACGCAAACGTCGTTGGTTTCGTCGCAGGTGTCCACGGTGCAGGAGACGCCGTCGCTGCAATTGGGCGGCGTGCCCGCCTGGCACCCGTTGACCGGGTCGCACACCTCGGCGCCGTTGCAGAACGCACCGTCGCTGCAGAAGGCGTGATCCGGCGGATGCTCGCAGACGTCGTTGTTCTCATCGCAGGCGTCCTGCGTGCAGGCCACGCCGTCGTCACAATTGGGGTCGGGCCCGTCCTGGCAACCGGCGGTGGGATGGCATACCTCGGCACCGTCGCAGTACAGGCCATTGTCGCACACCAGCGCGTTCGGCGTGTGCGTGCAGGTGTCGTTGGCTTCGTCGCAGGCATCGATGGTGCAGGTCACGCCATCGTCGCAATTGGGCGGGGAGCCGGCTTGGCAGCCGTTCGTCGGGTGACACGTCTCCGCACCGTTGCAGAAGGCGGCGTCGCTGCACGCCGCGTCGCTGGGAGCGTGGTCGCAGGTGTCGGTGGATTCATTGCAGGAGTCGATCGTGCAGGCCACGCCGTCGTCGCAGTTGGGATCGGGGCCGTCCTGGCAGCCGAGGGTGGGATGGCACACTTCAACGCCGTCACAGAACAGGCCGTTGCTGCAAGCTCCGTCGTCGGCGAGATGATCGCAGGAGTCGGTGGTCTCGTTGCAGGAATCCACCGTGCAGGCCACGCCGTCATCGCAGTTGGGCGGCGTACCTGCCTGACACGTGCCCGTCGTGGCGTTGCAGGTTTCGACGCCGTTGCAATGAAGGCCGTCGTTGCACTGGGCGTCGCTCAGGCAGGAGACGCAGCGGTCGTTGGCTTCGTCGCACTTGAGCGGTGCGGAGCATGGATCGGCAGCGTCCTGGCAGCCCAGCGTGGCGTCACAGTACTCGGCGCCGTCGCAGAAGGCGCCATCATCGCAGAAAACGTTGCTGGGCACGTTGCTGCAGGCGTCGTTGTCCTCATCGCAGGAGTCGATGGTGCAGGCTACGCCGTCGTCGCAGTTGGGGTCCGGACTGTCCTGGCACCCGGCGGTGGGATCGCACACCTCGGCGCCGTCGCAATGCAGGCCGTTATCGCAGGCCGCATGGTTGGGCGTATGGGTACATGTGTCGCCGGCCTCATCGCAGGCATCCACGGTGCAGGCGACGTTGTCATTGCAGTTGGGGGGCGTTCCGGCCTCGCAACCGTTGACGGGGTGGCAGGTCTCGCTCCCGTTGCAGAAGGCCCCATCGCTGCACGCCGCGTCGTTGGGCGTGTGGTCGCAGGTGTCGGTGCTTTCGTTACAGGAATCGCCCGTGCACGCTACACCGTCGTCGCAGTCGGGGGCTGTGCCGGCCTGGCAGCCGAGCGTGGCGTGACAGGTCTCATTGCCGTTGCAGAAGGCCCCGTCATTGCACAAACCATTGTCCGGCGAGTGGTCGCAGGAGTCGGTGGTTTCGTTGCAGGAATCGAGAGTGCAGGAGACGCCGTCGTTGCAATTGGGATCAGGACCATCCTGGCAGCCGTTGGTCAGGTCGCAGACCTCGGCGCCGTCGCAGAACTGCCCGTTCTCGCAGAGGGCGTTGTTGGGCGCATGGTCGCAGGTGTCCGTCGTCTCATTGCAGGAATCCGCTGTGCAGCCGACGCCGTCGTTGCAATTGGGGGGCGTACCCGCCTGGCAGCCATTGACCGGGTCGCAGGTTTCCGTGCCGTTGCAGAAGGCCCCGTCGCTGCAGATGGCGTTGTTGGGCGTGTGATCGCAACTGTCGGTGGCTTCGTTGCAGGTGTCGGTGGTGCAGCTCACACCGTCGTTGCAGTTGGGCGGTGTGCCGGGCTGACAGCCGAGGGTGGGATGGCAGGTCTCGCTCCCGTTGCAGAATAAGCCATCGCTGCACGCAGCATTGTTGGGCGTGTGCACGCACGTGTCGTTGGCCTCGTTGCAGGAATCGACGGTGCACGCGACGCCGTCATCGCAGTTGGGCGGCGTTCCCGGCTGGCAGCCCAAGTCTGCATCGCAGACCTCGGTGCCGTTGCAGAACAACCCGTCGCTGCAATCGTTGACCACGGTTACGAGCGTGCTGCCGCAGGCCGTGCAGGGGATGTTGGTCTGCTTGTCCGTGATCTTCACGCCGACGGTGTGCGTGGTGGTGATCGTGGTGGTGACGCAGCAGGGCTGATCGATCAGGCAGCCGGCGTCTCCGGTGTTGGTGGTCAGGTCATCGAAACCGCCCCCCCCCACGCACGCCCCGCCGGGGCAATCGGAGTCCTCGGCGCACTTTCCGCCATTGTTCGTGCCACTGGAGCAGACTCCGCAAGTCCCGTCGCCGTCGAGATCCCAATCGTACTCATGGTTTCCCGTACCGCCGGCGGTGACACAGATGGTGACCATGTCCCCGCATCCGACAGGGTTGGGCGTCACGATGATGGAGGGCTGGGTCAGTGTGCAGGAATCGCTGCAGCCGCGAATCTTGAGGTAGGGCTCGCCAGGATCATCGGGAAAGGTTTGAACGGTTCCGCTTCCGGAGCAACCCGCATTCCGTTCCTTGACTTCAATGCGCCAGTTATGGGCGGCCTTAAAATCAGCGTTAGCGTTGGGGGAGATATCCGCAACCAGATGGTCCGCGAAAACCACCGCCGTATCGGTGCCGCTGGAGTTGGCGGAACCGCACGGGCCGCCGCCCTCATGCTTGATGGTGACCTCATAACACTTGTTGGTGGCGAACGTGCCGTAAATGGTGAGCTGGAAGTAGTCGAAGTCGGGCGAAGCGACTTCATGCGGATTGCCGAGCGTGGCGTGAGCGGGGTCAACTGCGAAATCGGTGATGGTGAAAGCGGCCCTGGCCGAGCCAGCACCCGCCGCGAATCCAAAGATCAAAACAAGACGACACGCTACCGACCAGCGACCGACCTGTCGTAACACAGCCCACCTCCCTCGCGCGACCGCGCCGCCCTCTCTTGGCCGAAGCGCCCTCCGCGCGCGGGCCAAACCTCTTCCCCCAAAATGCCATCGGGTGACACCGGCGTGACGAAGGGAGCGATAATCGCAGCATCCCCTCGCGACGCAGACGAGGCGACTTGGCGGCATGTGATCGAAAACGACGCGCGGGTAGACTATCCGCGCCTGCCTGCTTTGCCGCCTCCGGGTACAACCCGATAAGTAGATAGATTAACTGTTTAGACATATGGCTGTCAAGGAAAAACCGGCCATCTGAGGTTGGGGTGGGGAAACGCCCGCGAACGGCCCTCCAGGGGTCGGGAGCGGGGTTTCCGCGCGGTTGAAGGGACTGTCCGATCGTGCTACAGTAAGCACAGGAAAGATGCGCCACGGGGGGGTTACAAACCCAAAGTCTAAAGGTAACCGCGCGGCTCGTCTAGAAGGGGTGGGCGCTAAGTACGCGCAGTCTTTGCCTGACCGGTCCTGGAAGGGGCCTGGCCGGTTCTGAAAAGAAACGTCCTCCAATGCGCACGAGCCACTTTATCGGGGCGAGCGCGGTGCTTCCGCTCGTGGTAGGAACAATCTGCCTCCTCCGCGCGCCCGGGCAGGCGGAGGGGGGCGACGACGGAGTGGCGGGTCTCACCGAACCTCCCGACGTCATCGTTTCGGTGGTCTCCACGGACGGCTCCAGCTCGTGGGGGCAGCAAGGCTCCATCTCCGCCTTCTCGGTAGCCACGCGCTCGTGCAACGTGGGCGGTGAAGACTTGGACTGGTATCCATCGCCATCCAACCAGCATCCAGCGATCGGCCAGGGGCTTTTCCGCCTGCGGGATGATCGCCTTACTCAGATCGGGCTTTCCTGGGTCAAGCATGGGTTCTACGCCCTGAACGAAGAGCAAGGCTGTGCGGCAACGTGCAGCCTTCCAGTGGATGGGAACGTGCTCCGCCCCGGCTGCTCCGACCCCTACAACGCGAACTTGAATGGCGGACGGTCTTATCTAGGGCCCACGTGGGAGATCAACGCACATACCGGCTACTTCCCAGGCGAGCACATTTCCGCCCTTTCATTCACTGGTGCGATCGCGAACCGCCTGCAAGTGCGC
>SBAX01000096.1 GCA_005240095.1 Phycisphaera mikurensis | reverse complement strand
CTTGTCCGCAGTCGCCTCCGCGTGCATATCCACGATCACGCAGCGGGCCTTGTCCGCCAGCTGCGCCAGTAAACGATCCGCGGTGCGGTAGGGACACTCCACCGGCCGCATGAAGGTGCGGCCCAGCAGACAGAAGGCCGCGACGGCGGTGCCGTCCGGCGCCTGCGTGAGTGCGATTTCTCTGCCCGGTGCGTCCAGCGGAAAGTTCGCCGGCCGACAGATCCGCTCATCTTGCTCCAGCGTCGGGATGATGTCCTTCTTCTTGTAGACATGGTCGCCCAGCGTCACCAGGTCCACGCCGGCCTCGCGCACCTGGCGGTAAGTTCCGGGCGTGATGCCGCTGCCGCCCGTGGCGTTCTCGGCATTGGCCACGACCAGGTCGATGGCCTCACGTTGGCGCAGCACGGGCAGGGCCCGCTTCAGGAACTTCACGCCCGCGGGGCCGACGATGTCGCCCAGAAACAGGATGCGCAGGACCACTAGCGAGCATACTCCACGGCCCGCGTCTCGCGGACCACCGTTACCTTGATCTCGCCGGGAAACGTCAGCTGCTCCTCGATGGCGCGGGCGATATCGCGGCCCAGCCGGACGGCGTCGCCGTCGGACGTGCGCGAGGCATCGGCGATTACGCGCACCTCGCGCCCCGCCTGGATCGCGTAGGCGTGCTCCACGCCGGGGAACCCGCACGCAAGGCTCTCCAGCTCTTCCAGTCGCTTGACGTATTTCTCCAGCGTCTCTCGCCGGGCGCCGGGCCGCGAGGCGCTGATGGCGTCCGCCGCCGCCACGAGGACGGTGTAGATGTTGGCCGGCGTCACATCGTCGTGATGGCCGACGATGGCGTGCAGCACCTCCTTGCTCGTCTCACCGTAGCGCTTGGCCAGCTCGGCGCCGATCTTGGGATGGCCGCCCTCCATCTCGTGATCGGCCGCCTTGCCGATGTCGTGCAGCAGGCCGCACCGGCGGGCCAGCGTGCCGTTCAGCCCCAGCTCGTCCGCCATCAGGCCGCAGAGGTGCGATACCTCGACACTGTGCTGAAGCACGTTCTGGCTGTAGCTGGTGCGGAAGCGCAGCCGGCCGAGGAGATGGACCAGCTTCTCGTGGATCGGGCCGACATTCGCTTCGAGGACCGCGTGCTTGCCGATTTCGAGAATGTGCCGGTCCATCTCTTCCTGGGTTTCCTTGACCACTTCCTCAATCCGCGACGGATGAATGCGGCCGTCCTGGATCAGCTTGTTCAGCGCCAGCTTGGCGGTCTCGCGCCGGACGTTGTCAAAGGCGCTGACGATGACGACGCCCGGCGTGTCGTCCACGATGACGTCCACGCCGGTAGCCTTCTCGAAGGTGCGAATGTTGCGGCCTTCGCGGCCGATGATCCGCCCCTTCATCTCGTCGCTGGGGATATCGACCGTGCTGACCGTGGTGTCAGCCGTGTGCGCGGCACTGTAGCGCTGGATGGCGGAGGCGAGGATATGCCGGGCCTTCTCCTCGATGTCGGCGTGGATGCGGGCCTCGTGCGTTTGAATGCGTGTGGCGATCTCGTTGCTGAGTTCTTGCTCCAGCCGTTCGAGCAGGAGTTTCTCGGCCTGTTCGCGGTTGAGATGGCTGATCTCGTGGAGTTTTTCGCCTTGCTGCTTGATGAGCTGGTCCAGCTCGGCGGCGCGCTTCTCGACCTCCTCGCGCCGCTCACTGAGCTTGCGCTGATTGCTTTCGAGCACGCGCTCTTTCTTGATCTGGACCTGGTGTTTCTGATCGACGAGGTCTTCGCGTTTCTCGACCCGGCGTTCCTGGTCCCGCAGCTCGTTGCGGGCCTGTTCCATTTCGCGGTTGAACTCCTCCCGCCGGGAAAACAGCTCATCCTTTCCCTTCAGCTCGGCAGCCTTGAGGATGTTTTCGGATTCGCGTTGGGCCTGGGCGACAATCTCGGCAGCTCTGGCCTGGGCGCTTTTGACATCCGCTTCCGCGCTCTTCGCGCGCTGGCGGTCGTACAATCGGGCAAGTCCGTAGCCTACCCCCAATGCCAGAGCAGCCACCACCGCGCAAATAAGCGCGTCCATCGAGGCCACTCCTTCCAGCGGCCCCGCTGCTTCGACGATGAAGCGAACCCATCGGCGTGAAATGTCTGTGGGCGGCGGAAGCGCTCCCCCAAGCGAAGCCGCCTCCGCCCCAAGCTATCGTTCGGCAACCCCCAACCGCACTGGACGGCACAGGCAGACCGAGTCAGCCGTCCTTACGCCCCGCTGGTGAATCATCTTATCCAGGACTATCACCCGGACGGTTCCCGTGTCTCGGACCGGATTTGCCGGTCCAGGGCGGGAACGCCCGATACGGAGAAACGGGCCTCTCATTCAACGCAAACCCGGCATCGCCGCCGGACTCAACGCGCTGTCGAGCGGGACGGTGCGCTGGCACCGGCACCCGCACTCGCTGGAGCCGTTTGAGCAGCACCTTGCGATAACACAAGGCGCCGGCCACCCCTCCGAGCACCAAACTGATCCAGATCAGCCAGAAGGAGATCATGGTAGTCCGTAGTTCCTCTGTGGTGCAATGTTCCGTCGGTTGGACGCTACCGCACACCCCAGACCGCACACCGTTGTGTTCTGCCGGAGCAGCGGCGAACCGCAATCACGTAGTTCTGAGTAAGGTCCCCTCTCTTCCGGGACACTAGCCCCGAAACCCGCACCTGCGCGTGCGACCCGCGACGGGTGAGAGGACAGTCCCATTATGGGGGGGAAGGGGGGCTCCGGTCAACTAAAAAGAATCGGTTTTAGGGACGGGCCTTGGTTGTGGCGTTCGGTTGACTGGCCCCGAGCCCCCGCGAGGGGCACGGCTTCTTCGCTCACGCTTCAGGCTCGGACCAGAGTCTGGACGCGATCCTCGCCCAGGCCAACGCCCCGCGCCGTGTCGAGGATCTGCCCCCAGGTCGTTTCGTCAAGGTCGATGCCGCGTTGCAGCCGTTGCGCCTTCGTCCGCTCCTCGATCTCACCGGGCATCAGAATCTCGCCGTTCGGCTGGGCCTTCGCCGAACTCTTCACCCAGGCGATGAAGCGTTGGATCTCTGCGGCAAAGGCGGCATCGGCCTGGAACGTGGCGGTGTCGAGGAAGATCGACAGCATCCCATTCAGCACGCGGTCGGCATGG
>SBAX01000332.1 GCA_005240095.1 Phycisphaera mikurensis | reverse complement strand
TTCTTATTACAGCGGCGGGAGTCGCCCTCTTCGCTGCACATCCCGCGCTCGCGGAGCCCACGAATTGTGCGGCCTGCCACGCCCAACAGGGCGGAGAGTGGGCCTCGTCGGTGCACGCCCAGATACGATGTCAAGAGTGCCACGGTGGGGACGAAAAGTACGAGCTGACTACCGAGCAACGCGCTACGTACGAGCGCCCCGCCCCGCGTCCCACGTTCGACCATGGACCCGCCTTTCGCGGCAAGGCCGACCGGCCCAAGGTCCCGGAGCGCTGCGGCGAGTGCCACGCGGATGTCGCTCGGATGAACCCCTTCGGGCTGCGGACCGATCAGCTTTCCGCCTACTGGACCAGCGGGCACGGCAAGGCCCTCAAGGAGAAAGGCGAGACGCGCGTGGCCGTGTGCATCGACTGCCACGGCACTCACGACGTGCGTAAGTCCAGTGAGCCCACCAGCCGGACGAATCCGCTGAACGTGCCGGATACCTGCGGCAAGTGCCATTCGGACGCGGCCCTGATGAAGGAGTTCAATCTCACCGCTGAAGTCGTGGACGAGTTCCGCCGCAGCGTGCACGGCGACCTGCTGCTTGCACGCGGCGACACCGGAGCTCCGACGTGCGCGACGTGCCACGGGAATCATGCGGCCACTCCGCCGGGCTTCGCCTCCGTGGGCGCGGTCTGCGGGCAGTGCCACCAGCACGCCGCGAACCATTTCGCCACCAGCATCCACGCGAGTCAAACGGAGTTCCACGGCTGCGTACAATGTCACGGCGGCGGACCCAACGCCCACTTTCACCTCGTGGAGCGGATCACCAAGCCCACCGGCGTGCTCATCCAGCGCTACGCCCACCTCCTGAAGTCGGATCCCCAGCCTTCTCCCGAGCAGGTAACTCAGGCGCTCCATCCTGACCCCAAAGAGATCATGCAGAAGGCCCTGCCGGGTTGCACGACCTGCCATGAGGAACTGGGCAGCGACGAGAGCCTCCCCAAGCTGTTCAACCTGATCGAAGCCATCGCCGCGGCGGAGCGAAAGTACGTGGAAACGGCCCACGAGCTGGATCGTGTGGGCCAGGGCGTGCTGCTGGTGGAGAATCAGCGATTCAAGTTCGAGGATGCCAAGACCCATCTGATCGCCCTCGCTCCCTTGCAGCACTCGCTGGACAATGAGCTGGTGGCCAAGAAAGTGGCCGAACTGGACATGGTTTGCGATGAGGTCCGCGGCGAGCTTGCGGACTTGGAGCACGGGCTGGCCTGGCGCAAGCGAGCCCTGGTTCCGATCTGGATCTTTGCATTGGCCTTTTCGGCGGCGCTGTACGCCAAGTACAAGAGTCTTCGCGCCCGCTATGTCGAACCGCTTCCTGGGAAACACTGAAATGAACGAGCCGACTCCGCAACCGACTCGCCGTAGCTTCCTGGACTGGGTCATTGGACTGTTTTCCGCAGTGACCGTGGGGGCGATGACCATACCGGCGCTGGCGTACTTCTGGCCGGCGGCCAAGGGCGGCAAGGGCGGCGACGTGGAAGTCAAGGAGGCCGCCAACCTCAAGCCGGGCGAGAGCGCCATCGTTCAACTGCAGGGCAAGGCGGCGATCGTGCGCCGCGACGCGAGCGGGTTGGTGGCCTACTCCGCGGTGTGCACGCACCTGGGATGCCTGGTGAAATGGGACGGTGCGCGGAAGGAGTTTCTCTGCCCGTGCCATGCGGCCGTGTTCGACGCGAGCGGACGGGTCGTCTCCGGTCCGGCTCCGGCGCCTCTGCCAGCCTACAAAGTAAAGGAAGTCAGCGGCAAAGTCTTCGTCTCGACGACGTAGGCGATCGGGCCCCGAACTTCGAGCGCAGCGTTTTTCTTATGGCACTCAAACATTCGGTCAGTGGGTTCCTCGCAGACCGGTACGACATGGAGACCGCTACCGGCTTCCTGCGCAAGCAGGCGGGCAAGCGGCTGCCGCCGCACACCAGCTGGCTGCACGTCTTCGGCAGCTTGTCTTTGCTGCTGTTCATCAGCCAGACCATCACGGGCATCATGCTGCTGATCTACTACCGCCCCACGCCCGACGAAGCCCACAAGTCCATCCAATACATCACCGCCGAGGTGAACTACGGCTGGCTGTATCGGCAGATCCACGCCTGGGGGGCGACGCTGATGATCCTGGCCGTGGTATTGCACATGACCCGCACGTATTTCTTCGGGGCCTACAAGAAGCCCCGTGAGCTGACCTGGGTCAGCGGGGTGCTGATCTTCATCGTGACCATCACCTTCGGCTTCACCGGGTACCTGCTGCCCTGGAACCAGATTGCCTTCTGGGCTACGACCGTAGGGACGGAATCGGCCAACAAGATCCCCATCATCGGCGAATGGCTGCGATATTTCATCCGCGGCGGGGACGTGGTGACGGGCGAGACCCTGTCGCGGTTTTTCGTGGTCCACGTGATCATCCTGCCCTGGGCCCTGACCGGCTTGATCGCGGTTCACCTTTTCCTCATGCGGGCGACGAACCTCGCCACGCTGGAGCCTGTCGGCGAGGAGAAGCCGATCGAACCGAAGCACGGCATCCCCTTCTTCCCCGTGCACGTGTGCAAGGAATCCATCGTGGCCGTGTTGTTGCTGGCCGTGCTGGTGACGCTGTCCGTGCTGGCCCCCTGGGAAATCGGCGAGCCTGCCGATCCGCTGGTCACGCCCGAGCACATCAAACCGGAGTGGTATTTCCTGCCCAGCTATCAGTTGCTCAAATACTTCGAAGGGCCCTACGGGGCGTTCTTTGGCATCGTCGCCTGCTCTGTGCCGTTCCTGCTGCTCTTCCTTTGGCCTTTCCTGGATCGCGGTAAGCATCGTCATCCCAAGAAGCGACCCATCGCCGTAGGAATCGGCCTGGTGGGCCTGATTGGGGCCCTGGTGCTCGGGTACCTCGGCCACGTCTCTGAGACCGAACAGACCTTCTTTGGAACGCGCTACCACATCGACCACTACGGCGTCCCGCATCGCGTCGCTGACAAGAGCAGGGACGAAGGAGAATAGGGGCTACGGTTAGTAGCCGGGTGGAAGCATAGTGCCGTCGAGCGGCTTAACGAGACGCGACGTTGGCGACGGGTTGCTGGCGATCGTAGCGGTACGGGCGGTGGCAGCCGGGCTCGCACGATCCGCCCTGCGGCGTCTGACGGAAATGGATGGGGATGTTCCACTTCCCGAACGGCACGCTCTCCACGATGTGCTTGTCATTCTTGGAGGCGTGGGGGTCATGACAAGCCCGACAGGTGCGCCCCTTCGCGGACTTGTTCACGTGCAGATAGTGCAGGTTCCGCGTGCCGTTGCGGAACTCCGTGGCGTCCTCCGTCTCCGCGGATTCGAAGGCTGCGGCCTCGTGGCACTCGAAGCACAGTTTGTAGGCGTCATCCGCAAAGGCTGAATAGAAGCCGGCCGGATAGGCCTTCGAGGCGAGCGCCGCGTGGCTCGAGCCGTGGGCGCTGTGGCACGCGGTGCAATCGCCGGCGGCGACCGGCCCGTGCTGGTGCGGATTGGCGCTCAGATGCGCCACCACGTTCATGATCTTTCTCCCCGCGGCTTCGATCTCCTTGCCATGGCACGATAGACAGATCTCTCCCGGCGTACTCTTGGTCAGCAGATGTTCTGCCGGCGAAGCGTGCGAGTCGTGGCAGGTAGCGCAGCCCTCACCCATGGTCACTGGCGAGTGTTTGAACTTCGAGTCCACTTGTTCCGCGACGGTGTCGTGGCAATCCAGGCAGAGGGCGGGGGCCGTCGCTGCGAGCATGTTCTTGTTGGCCGCCCCGTGCGGCTTGTGGCATGCGGCGCAATCGGCGTCCACGGGCTGATGCACGTGCTTGGACGCGCTTAGCCGTTCCTCGACATCGCTGTGACATTCCAGGCACATCGCTTTGCCGGTCTTTTGCAGCAACTTCTCATGCTGCCCTGCGTGGGGCACATGGCACGCGGTGCATTGGCCGACGGCCGCCGGACCGTGTACGAACGCGAGGTTCTCCAGCGTCTCCGCGTGGCAGTCCGCACACAGCGCACCGACCGACTCAAAACTCAGCAGCCCTTTGGCCTTGCTCCCGTGGGGATCGTGGCAACTTACACACTGGCCGTTGCTTACCGGATGGTGAACCACTTTGCCCTGGAACTTTTCCTCCTCGTGACATTCCGTGCAAAGCTTGGCGCCCTCGCCGATCAGCGTGAACTTGTGCGTCTCGTCCTTTTTCGCCTCGTGGCAGGCGTCGCAGGCGCCGGTTTCCACCGGGGAGTGAACCACCGGACGCTTGGTGAGATCGCCGTGACAGCCGGCATCGGTACAGTTGCCCGCATACTTTTCCGGCGGCGTACCGCTGGCGACGGGGAGCCCGCCGAGCAGTACCACGATCCCGCAGAGCTGGTGTAATCTCATGGATGGGCGCTCGTCTGGGGGCCCGCGCGGTCATCGAAACCCAAGAGCAGCGCTCCCTGCGACGTGGCGATTCGCCGGAACTGTCCCATGCCCAGCCACACTCGCGCCGCGATGCCATCCGCGGAGGGATACTCGAATTCTACGGCCGCGCTGCCCTTGCCCGGGGCGGCCTCCGTGTAGGACTCCGTCAGCCTTGCGCTGGCCAGCGTCCGCAGCAGTCGGAAGGCATACTGCGAACCGGGGATGTTGATCTTCTCATCGGCTTGGGCAGCCGTTGCCGTCGTCTTGCCTGAGGCCCGCGTCCAGACTTCATGCCCGCCGCCGGCCACGTACACGACCGCGAAGTCCGGCGTATTCGCCCCGGCTTCGATCGGGCAATCCAGCACAATTCGGAAGGGAAGCGACTGCCCCCCCGCGGGCGTAAAGTCAGGGAACTTCGCGAAGACCCAGCGGGCTTCCTTGACTCCCTCGTATTCGATCTCCACGAACGCGGCCGGGTTCTTCTTGCGATCCGACTGATTCGAAGGCGTCAAGGCGGTGCGGTCCATCGCGTAATCGGTGAAGAACTCTCTGACCTGCATGGTGCAATTCAGCTCCGGAATGGATTGCAACTGCCCAACTTCGAGAGGAAGTTCACGCCAGGAATCGCCCCCCGCGGCGATGATCCGCACACTGGGCGTGCGCGTCAGCTCCGTCTCAAACTGCTTGAATAAGGTGTCCCGCTCGCCAGGGTCGGGAACGACCATGAACCGCCAAGTGCCAATGTAGCTGATCAGGCGGTTGCGCTCGGGATCATCCGCCAGGAGCCAGCGGCGAAAAGACTGTGACGGCCCCTCGATGCTCACCTCGATCGCGGGGGGGCTCTTGCCGCTTTCGTCGGAAGAAACATCCTGCCGCAGCGCTCCGGAGGGAAGGTAGCGCACGGCCCGAATCGCCACCGGCGGGTCGCTCAGCGTGATGGCCTGGGCCAACTCCTGCGAGGACGAGGCCGAGCGAATCTTCAAGGGTACGTCAACGAAAGCAGACAGCGACGGCGCTTCCGCCGCACGAGCGTGTACGAAAAGCTTGGCATCGGGCATCGGCGGATGGACGCCGTGCCCGGCGGAGTGTTGAGCGACGGCCACGCTGCACGCCAAACAAGCTGCCAGGCCCACGGCGATCGAATACCACTTCTGGGGTGTCATTGGTCTAGTTCACCTGCGTCTTCGTGGATGGAAGCTCTCCTCCAGCCCCGGCCTTCCAGCTTGCGGTAGAGACTCGACAACCCGATGCCCAGGATCCTCGCCGCGGCCACCTTGTCGCCCTTCACGCTGGCCACAACGCCGGCGATGTAACGCCGTTCGAAGGCGTGCAGCACGTCCTTCAGGTCGCCCAGCAGGGCGCCGTTGTCGTGCCCGGCGTCCCCATCGCCTTCCGCCTCCGTGACCGAAGCCCAATTCCCGGAATGCCGGAGCTGCTCCTTGAGAGCCCGGTTCTCCCGTCGAACGTTCTCATGGGCGATTGCCCGCCGCAGCTTGAAGATGACTTCCTCGGTGACAAGCGGCTTATACAGATGGTCATGCACACCCATTTGCACAGCCGTAGTGGTCGTCTCGGCGTCGCCGAAGCTGGTGACCGCAATGACCACCGCTCCGGGCGAGAGCAGACGTACCTCGTCAATCAGGCGCACCTCCGCCGCGTCGGCGTCCGTCAACTCGAGGAGCATGCCGTCGATGGGATGCTCGCGCAGACATCCGATCGCCTGATCCTCATTCGCGGCGGTCATGACCCGGAAGCCTACGCCGCTCAGCGCCCTGCCAAGATCCTCGCGAAGTGATTCCCCTGCGAAGCAAAGCAAGATCGTCGTGTTGGTCATTGCATCTGGTCCGGCCATCGCCGGCAACGCGACATTCCCACACGCGGGGGGTCGCCTTGCCCTCTTCGATTTCAGGGATCAAAATGCAAGTGGCGTGCCGGAACACGAGCCGGCCGGTTTTCCTCAGGCGAGATTAGCAGTACAGCGCAAGGTGGGCTCAAGAATTTGAAGATCGACGAACGATAACTCCTGCCGGATCAAGGGTTTCCGGTTTCTGGCAGGAGTAAGGA
>SBAX01000476.1 GCA_005240095.1 Phycisphaera mikurensis | reverse complement strand
GGGAGCGATCCGAACGACGGCGGCGGTGCTGGCGGCAAGCGTGGCGGCGTGGCTGGTTTCGCTGCCCATTGTGACGACGTATTTCCAGCAGGTGCAGCCGTGGGCGCCGATCAGTTCGGCGGCGGTCTTCCCGATGATGTCGGCGGTGATGATCCTGGGGCTGGCGAAGGTGCTGGCCTCGTTGATCTCGCCCACGGCCGCCGGCGTTGTCAGCGCTATCCTTGACCCGTTGGATCGGTGGCTGGTGCACATCGTCGAGTTTTTCTCGGAGCTGCCCGGGGCGGGCTTGCTGGTGGCATCGCCGCCCGTGTGGCTGGTGCTTGTCTATTGCGCGGGCTTGCTGACCTTTGTTCTGCGATTCAGCGGGCACAAGCTTGCATTGCGGCACGACGTGGTCACGCGGGTGGTTGCGTACCGGCACCTCGTCCGCGCACCGAGATGGCTTCTTCCACTCGTGGCGCTGATATTCGTGACCGGCGCTGCGGCCTGGTACGTCATACCCGGTCGGCCGGGCGGGCTGGTCGTGACTGTGTTGTCCGTGGGGCGGGGCTCAGCCACGGTGATCGAGCTGCCGGACGGGCGGACGATTCTGTACGATGCCGGTGCGTCCTCGGCGTCGGACGTAGGCCGCAACACGATCGTGCCTTTCCTTTCCCAGCGCGGAGTCCGCCGCCTCGACCAAGTCTTTGTGAGCCATCCTAACCTGGACCATTTCAGCGGATTGCCCACAACGCTTGCGCAGATCGACGCCGGGCCGGTCATCCTCAATGGATGCTTTGAGGGCAAGAGCAAGGCCCGCTCGCCCAGCGAGCACCTGTTGGAACTGCTGGCTGAGGCTGCGCACCCCGTTGAAGTCATGGATCCGTCCGTGACCGAATGGGAATCGGGTGGAGTGCGGTTTGAATGGCTCTGGCCGGTGAGGGGATGCGATGAGGCCATGTCGCCGAATGATTCTTCCACCGTGCTTCGGCTGACGTATCAGGGTCGTTTGATCCTGTTTACCGGCGATATTGAGGACCGCGCTCAACGAGCGCTGACGCAGGTCGGCGACCTGCATGCCGATGTGCTGGTTCTTCCTCATCATGGCGGGGTCCGCAGCAGCACGGGCGAGTTCATCGAGGCGGTCAAGCCGACCGTGGCCGTGCGCTCAAGCCAGGAGCGTTCGGTCGACACGAGCAACGGCATCGAGCGGCTGATCGGGGGTGCGGTGTTGCTAAATACGGCCGATGTGGGCGCTATCGAAGTCCGCATCGACGCGACGGGCATTCAGGTTTCAACGCCGTGTAACACGGGTAGCTGACGTTCCCATGTGGCCTGTTTGCCCAGGCCCAGCCATGCCGGGTATAGTGCGATTCGATCCGAACATCTAAAAAACGGGAGCGGCTTATGATCGTCGGGGTACCCAAAGAAACGAAGACTCATGAGTATCGTGTGAGCGTGACGCCGGTGGGCGTGGATGAACTCGTCCGCCGGGGACACAAAGTTCTCGTGGAGCGCAACGCGGGGTTCGGTTCGGGCATCACGGACGACGAATACGCGGCGGTGGGGGCGAAGATTGTGGACTCCGCCAAGGACATCTTCGCCCAGGCGGAGATGATCGTGAAAGTAAAAGAGCCCCTGGCCCCGGAGCGGGCCATGATGCGCGAGGGGCAGGTGGTGTTCACCTATTTCCACTTCGCGGCGGATCGGGAACTTACGGAAGGCGTGCTCAAGACCGGGGCCGTCGCCATTGCCTACGAGACCATCACGGACAACAACGGGCGTCTACCGCTGCTGACGCCGATGAGTGAAGTGGCCGGGAAGATGAGTATCCAGGAGGGGGCCAAGTACCTTGAGCGGCCGATGATGGGTCGCGGCATTCTGCTTGGGGGTGTGCCGGGCGTGGAGCCAGCGCAGGTGCTGATCATCGGCGGGGGAGTGGTGGGGACCAACGCGGCGAAGGTGGCCGCGGGCTTGGGCGCCAAAGTCACCATCATGGACGTGAACGTCGATCGTTTGCGGTACCTCGACGATGTCATGCCCGCCAACGTGCATACCGTGTTCAGCGACCGGCTGGCCATGCAGCGGTATTTGAAGACCGCGGACCTGGTGGTCGGGGCGGTGCTGATTCCAGGGGCACGATGCCCGATCCTGGTGACGCGTGAAATGCTGGCCATGATGCAGCCGGGGGCGGTGATCGTGGACGTGGGCGTCGATCAAGGGGGGTGCTGCGCGACGATTCGACCGACGACTCACGATGAGCCGACGTACATCGTGGACCACATCGTTCACTACGGTGTGGCGAACATGCCCGGGGCGGTGGGCCGGACCTCCACGTTCGCCCTGACTAATGCCACGCTGCCGTACGCCCTCAAGCTCGCCGACCTGGGCTACAAGCAGGCGTGCAAGGAGAACCCCGGCCTGGCCGCGGGCATCAACATCGAGCGCGGCAAGATCACCAATAAGCCCGTGGCCGACACGTTCGGGTTCGAGTTCACGCCGGCGTCGGTGGGACGCTAGCGAGGGCGGGCGTCGGGAGAGGCGGAAGTGGGCATGACGCCAATCCTCAGAGCTTTCGGTTTCGCTGCGGCCCTGGCAGTTCTCTTTCTGGCAACCGGATGCCCCGTTCCTCTGGGTATTGCGGATGGGTGCAGTCGTGACGAGCAGTGCGACGATGGCTTCTTTTGCAATGGTGCTGAGTCATGCCTACTCGTTTTTTGCTGGCCGGGCACGCCGCCCTGCCCGTTGTCCGAGGGCTGCGATCTGTGCGATGAGGACGCGGATGCATGTCATTCGGCCTGCACGGACGACGCCGACTGCGATGACGGCCTGTTCTGCAGTGGGCGGGAAACCTGTGACAGCTGTCTTTGCGTGGCCGGGCCGCCAGTCTCCTGCCCACCAGGGCACGCTTGCGACGAAGCGACCGGTTCCTGCGCGGAGCCTGGTTGCGATTCTGACGTCCAATGCGATGACGGCAAGTTCTGCAACGGAGTTGAAACGTGTGAGAATGGCGCCTGCGTTCCCGGGGACCCGGCGCCTTGTGGGACCTATGAAGGCTGCGACCAGTGTGTTGAAGAGCCCGGGGGGTTCTCCTGCAATGATCCGTGCACGGAGGACGCGGACTGTGGAGGCACGGAGGGATGCGTGGTCAACTGGTGTGATTGCGGGTTTTGCAGGTGGGTGCTGCAAGAATGCCCCGACGGTCTGACTTGCGATGCACATACTGGACTTTGCGTGACTAGCGGCACGGAGCCTTGACCGACGTGTTGGACCGCGAGGTGAGACTGCAATGACAAACGCGGAACTGTTGGCTGACCAACTGGACTGGACGCGGCAGTGGACGCTGAAGCTGCTGGCGGATTTGAAGGGCGATGACTGGGTGTTTCAGCCCGCGGCAGGGCTGGCGCATCCGCTTTGGCTCTGCGGACACCTGGCTTGCTCGCAGCATCTGCTGATCCACGTTCGGTGCCTGGGGAAGGGCGTGCTTGAGGAGTCGTTCACGAAGCATTTTCCCATCGGCGGGCCGGTGAAGTCGGGCAAGGAGCATGACTATCCGCCGGTGGCGACGGTCCTCTCGACGATGGAGGAAGTGCAGCAACAGACCTTGTCGGCGGTGCGGGGCATGAGCGATGCGCTGCTGGCCGAACCGGCCTTCGGCGGCGATGGCAAGCCGCATCCGCATTACAAGGACAAGGCCGGGGCGGTGGCGCACTGCAATCGTCACGAGGCCTTTCACGCCGGTCAGATCGCGATGATCCGGCGACTGCTGGGCAAAGCCTTCCTGCGGTAGAAGCGTTTTTCATCGCATTGGTGATCCCAGCGCTTGACCCTCACCCCAACCTCTTCCTTGAAGGGAGAGGGGTTGAAAACACCGGTCAGCCGTGGGGAGTGTCGAGTCCGCGCGGGCTGAAGCCCGCGGCTCGTGCGTCAATCTCCGCGCGGGCTTCCGGCCGCGGCGCGGGTATCATGTAGGGATGCAAGCTCGCGTCAGCGGGGCGATCGCGCGGGTCGAACGGTTCATGGCCACGGTGGATGACGCTATGGCCGTGCCCCGGGAAGCCGGGGCGTTCATGCATGCCCTGATTCTGGCCACGGGGGCGAAGAACGCCGTCGAGATCGGCACGAGCTATGGATACAGCGGACTCTGGATCGCATCGGCGCTGGCGGAGAATGGCGGCAGGCTGGTCACCATCGACCACACGGAGCGCAAAGCCGTTGCTGCCCGCGGGGCCTTCGAGAGCGCCG
Source organism: Phycisphaera mikurensis (assembly GCA_005240095.1). GTDB lineage: Bacteria > Planctomycetota > Phycisphaerae > UBA1845 > UBA1845 > SBAX01. The sequence continues at coordinate 2,832 of SBAX01000476.1, read as the reverse complement.
GGTTAGCGGATATCATCGAGACGCGCGTGGGCGAAGCCCTCGACGTCCTGCCGACGTTGGAGGCTGGCATCGACTTTGTGCTCAACGATGCGGACAAGCCGAACTGCAGGCGGTACGTGGAGCTGCTGGCCGGTAGAATGAACCGGCGAGGCGTGATCCTGACGGACAATACGATCACGCACGCGGAGCAGCTTGCGGGCTTCGTGGAGTGGGTGCGCAGACTGGAAGGGTTTTTCTCCACCCGCGTGCCGGTGGGGAACGGAATGGAGATGACGGTGAAGGTTTAATCTATTCGTACCTGGGACCGACGTCGCCGGGCATGCGATGGTGCCATGAATCCGGGGCGTCCAACCCTTACCCCAAGCCCTCTCCCTTGGAGGGAGAGGGAGGTTGGCGATGTTCACGATACCGGTTCTGTTCTTTGGTCCGGCTCGCGATTTCGTGGGTCAGGAGTCGTTGTCCGTCGAGCTTGCCGACGGGCAGACGGTCGCGGATTTGCGGGCGATGCTGGGGCAGCGGTGTCCCCGGCTGGCGGGGCGCATGCCGACCATGCGGCTGGCGGTCAACGAGGAGTTCGTTCCTGAGTCCCGGCGGCTGCACGCCGGCGACACCGCCGCCTTGATCCCTCCGGTGTCGGGCGGTTGAGCATGGCCGCGATTCTCGTGGAACTTTTGGAACATGCGATCCCTGCGACGCGGGCGCGGGAGTTCGTCGACGGCGATCCGGCGCTGGGTGGGGTGGTGGTCTTTGAGGGCGTCACTCGGACGGAAACAGACTCCCAGCATGGGCCGCTAGTTCGATTGGAGTATCACGCCTACACGGAGATGGCCCAACGCCAGCTTCGCAAGCTGGCAGAGCAGGCGGCAGAGAAGTTCGGGGCCCAGCGGATGGCGATCATTCACCGACTCGGGCCGGTGCTTCCCGGGGAGACGTCCGTGGCGATTGCTGTGGCCTGCGGGCATCGGGCCGCGGCGTTCGAGGCGTGCCGCTGGCTGATCGACATGCTCAAGCGCGATGTGCCCATCTGGAAGCGGGACGTGTTCGAGGACGGTTTTGTACGATGGGTGGAGCCGGAGATTGCCAATTGCCAATTGCCGATTGCCAATTGGAGTAATGAAGGTTTGTAATCGGCAATCGGGAATGGCAAGTGGCAGTTGCTCGGAAACCCAAACCATCACGGCCCGCGCTTCGGCTCAAGGAGTTGCCCGCTGAACGTAAGAAGCGCGCGCGGAAGATCCTCGCGGGGTTGAAGAAGCTGTATCCCGAGGCGACCTGCGCCCTGGTTCACCGCGATCCGCTGCAATTGCTGATCGCCACGATCCTCTCAGCACAATCGACGGACGTGACGGTGAACAAAGTGACGCCGGTGCTGTTCGCGCGTTTTCCCATGGCGAAGGCCATCGCCGGGGCTCCAGCGTCGGAGATCGAGAAGATCATTCATTCCACCGGTTTTTTCCGCCAGAAGGCCAAGAGCATTCAGGGTGCCTGCCGGAAGATTGTCGAGGAATTCGGCGGGCGCGTTCCGGATACGATGGAGCAGCTCGTGACCCTCCCGGGCGTGGCGCGGAAGACGGCCAACGTCGTGCTGGGCACGGCATTCGGCAAGAATGAGGGTGTGGTGGTGGACACGCATGTGGGCCGGCTGGCCATGCGGCTGGCGCTCACCACCAACGGCAAGGACTCCAAGGACGCGGCGAAGATCGAGCGAGACCTGATGGAGCTTTTTCCACAGACCGAGTGGACGTTCCTCGGACACGCTCTGATCTGGCACGGGCGGCGGGTGTGCTACGCCCGCAAGCCGAACTGCGCGGCATGCCTGCTCTCCAAGCACTGCCCGTCGGCCTTCACCTTCGAGTAAGCCGTCTGGAAAGCGCTTCAGCTCGGCCGATATAGTACGTGGTGTGGGAGGGTCCCTATGCGTCCCGCGGATTTGTTGAACCGTTTGCATGGCGAGCCGTTCCGGCCGTTTCGTGTCCACCTTTCGGACGGCACTTCTCTCGACGTTCCTGAGCCCGGCATGGTCATCGTGGGGAAGAGCAGCGCCGTCCTTCCGAGCCGTTTTGAACGCGACGAGGAGGGCCGTCGCATCGCTGCCCGATGGCCCACGATCTCGCTCTTGCACATCGTTCAATTCAGCGACCTGGACGAGCCGACGGATGGCCACGGGCGGCAGGCGAAGGCGGGTTGACCCAACTCAAATCGCCTTGACAGGGGCCCGGCTTTGGCCTAGCCTACGGCCTCGACGCGGGATGAGGTGCGGGCGACTCCTACGAAAACCGCGCTAGGTTCCAAAACTCTCGTCCAGTTGGTGAACTAGAACAGCCAAGACGGAAGATTTATGCTCCCAGTAAAAAAGATGTCCAAGACGCGGACCCGTACCCGGCGGGCGCACCATGCCCTGCAACCGACCACCCTGAGCCCGTGTCCAAAGTGCGGCAAGCCTAAGTTGCCGCACGCGGCGTGCGGAACGTGCGGCTACGTCAGTGCCAAGGTGATGCTGCCGGTCGGCGAGAAGGAAGAGTAATGCCCGTACGCGTCGCGGTGGATGCGATGGGGGGTGACCATGCGCCGCGGGCGATCGTGCGCGGTGCGGTGGAGGCGCTGGCGGAAGAAGCCGACCTGGAGTTGGTTCTCGTCGGCGATGAGCGGCGCATCCACGAGGAATTGACCTCGGCGCCGGTCAACGGACACCAGTCGCGGATCCGCGTTGTTCACGCCTCGCAAGTCGTGGAGATGGATGAGGCCCCGGTCGAGGCGATCAAGGGAAAGAAGGACTCGTCGCTGATCCGCATGGCCGAGCTGGCGGCGGCGCGGGAAGTGGATGCGGTGCTT
>SBAX01000467.1 GCA_005240095.1 Phycisphaera mikurensis | reverse complement strand
CTCGCTCGAGGAGTCCGCCACGCCGGAGTCCAACTGGACGCGGTCCCAGCTTCCGCCGCGGCGAGAAGCCTGGCAGCGGCGGGCGTGGTCGGTCAGGAGCTGCCGCATGGCCAGCGCCGCGACGCGAAAGAAGTGCCGGCGATCATTGAAGTCCGCCTGCGCCTGATTAACCAGTCGCAGGAAGACCTCGTGGACCACGGCTGTGGGTTGAAGCGTATGGTCCGGACGCTGCCCGCGGAATAGCGCACCCGCCAGCGCCCGCAGTTCCTCATAAACGATGGGCAAGAGTCGCCCCAGCGCGGATTCGTCTCCCATCCGCAGGTCGGCCAGGATCGCAGTCACGTCGTGTGCGGACTGGTTGGCCATCGCTTTTCGCTCGCAACTCCTGCCCGGCAGCGGATTGGTCGGCTCTATTATAGCCGCCCGCCCCCGAAGAACCTTGCGCCTTACGTGGGCGGATTGCGTTACCTGGGAAGAGCGGACGCCGCCACGGTGGCTCGAGCCAACCCTTGCGACCGACGGGTCGGGAACTCCTGTGATTCCTGGCCGCCAAGGTGGGCCTCGGCAACTTCCAGACGGCTTGGACAGCCCGTGAAAGGGGGCAAAAAAATGATTGGAATACATCCAAATCGCGTTTTTTTGATCGGAGCTTGGATAGTCGGCAACCTGGTCTTGTTGGGTACGGTGTTGGTGCAGGCCGCCGGTGGCCAGGGCGGCGGCCCAACAACCATTTGCCACCTTCCCCCCGGTGACCCCGACGCCGCGCACACCATCACGGTCAGCGCTGCGGCCTTGCCCGCTCACTTGGGCCACGGGGATCCAATCGGAGCGTGCGCCCCGAGTTGTGCGGGCAGCGGCGCGGCGTGCAGCGATCACGCAGACTGCTGTAGCACGTTCTGCAACCAGAGCATCTGCGAAACGCCCTGCGTAGAAAATGGTATCGCCTGTAGCACCAGCGCAGAGTGCTGTAGCGGCTTCTGCGGCGGCGGCTTGTGTGCCACTCCCTGCGCCGGCAACGGCGACCCCTGCACCGTGAACGAACAATGTTGCGGGAACAACTGTCAGGACGGAGCCTGCGTTCCCCCATGTACGGTCAACGGCGCGGCGTGCTCAAGCAACGCTCAGTGCTGCAGCGGCAGTTGCCAAAGCGGGACGTGTGTGCCGGCGTGCGCGACCAATGGCGGCCTGTGCACCCTCAGCGCGGAGTGCTGCAGCGGCATCTGCAGCGGAGAGGGCATCTGTGCGGCCGAGTGCACGATTGGTCCGGAGCTCGGAGGCGCCGCTTGCAGCTTTGAACTGCCATGTTGCCCCGCTGACGGACCGGCGGGGGGAGTCTGCATAGCGGGCCTCTGCTATCCCGAGGATGCCACATGCGAGTTCCTCGGCGAGGCATGCGATCCCGATTCCGGTCTCTTTTGTTGTTTTGACGCCCTCTGCATCGAGAACGTCTGCGTGGCTCCGTAGTTTTGTGCAACCAAGCGGCTGATTGCCAGAGCCACGCAGGAATCTATTGGAACTATAAGAAAGGAACAATGCCATGATTCGTGTGAATCGAAAAGGAACTCTCTTGAACGCAGGCATGTTGGCGGTCTTGTGCGGGCAGACGCTAGCGGCTCCCACCGGAACGGCGTTTACCTACCAGGGCCGGTTGACTGAGAACGGGGCGCCGGCCAACGGTGCCTACGACATTCAGTTCAGGCTGTTCGATGGGGCGGCGGGTGCCGCCGCGCAGGTTGGCGGGACGGTAACCGCGACCGAGTTGCCGGTGGTCAACGGGCTTTTCACCGCCAACCTCGACTTCGGAGCGGCGGCGTTCGACGGCGCCGCTCGATGGCTCGAACTGGCAGTGTTCGATCCGGTGGCCACCCAATATGTGCCCCTCAGCCCGCGACAGTATCTGGCGGCCACACCCTATGCAACGCACGCCCTCAGCAGTGCCCAGTGGAAGTCCGTCGGCAACAACATTACGAATAGCAACACGGGCTTCGTCGGGGTGAACCGCTCCGGCCCGCTCACCAGCGCCGAATTCTTCGGCATCCAAGCCCCGGTCGATTCCGACTACGGCGGAATGTACATCCGCACGGACGGTGGCGCGGGCAAGCCCTTCTACGGCTACCGGGCGGCGGGCGTCGAATCCGCGTGGACGTACCTCGATGGCGCAACGGGTGACTGGCGGGTATACAACGACGGCGATCGTCTCACCGTAACGGAGACGGGCAACGTCGGCATCGCGACGACCATGCCCGCCGCGAAACTGCACGCCAAGCAGGCCGGTAGCTCCGGGGAGGCGGCGCGTATCGAGATCACCCATGCGGAAAACTGGTCGAATACGCTGTCCGTCAAAAACTTCGGTCTTGGTCGCGGCGCGTATTTCGAAAACTCGAACATCAACAACACCTGGCCGGCGCTGGAAGTCCAGCACCACGGCACCGGCCTGGCCGGCAAGTTCGTCGGTGAAGTGGAGATGCACGGCGACGTCACCGTGGACGGGCCGCTGTACGCCCGCTTCGGCAACTCCGACTTTGCACGGGGCACGCCGATTGCCTTCGGTTCTTTCGAGCCGTTCACCAATTCCCCTACGCTTCTGACTTCGAGCGGCAACGTCGCCCTAAGCTACGTCAGCGGCCAGGGGTTCCGAATCCAAGTCCAGGGTGAGGGCGATCCGCAGAATTGGACCGTCGTGGCCAGCGTCACCTACGACTCCCTGGATGACGGCGTCTTCCATATCGTGAAGGCCGGCGAGCCCCTTGCGGTCGCCGGCCAACCCGGCACTGGCGTGGTGTACATGAAGACCCAGTGCGTGGGGTGTGGGGAGTTCATCAACTACTACTACATCAACTTCGTGATCTACAAGGGAAACTGATCGGATCGGCGGGGCGTCCAGGGGTGGGCCAGCGCCTGCCCCCGTCGCCCCGTTGCACAGCCTGAACTAGGGGATGACAAAACATGCGCATCAACACGCTGTTACTGATCCTGATTGCGGCGGTCGCCGGAACGGTCGTGGCGGCCACCTATGACCTTGGCTGGCACACCCTGGATGGCGGCGGACAGATGTTCAGCACCGGCGGGCAGTATTCGCTCGGCGGAACAATCGGACAGGTCGATGCGGGTCCCGCCATGTCGGGCGGCCGTTTTCAGGTCGTCGGCGGTTTCTGGACGCTCGGCGGCGACATCCCACCTCCCACCGGGGATTGTGACGCCGATGGCGACGTGGACTTGAGTGACCACTCGGCGATGGTGAGCTGCCTTGGTGGGCCGGCCGCCCTCGTGGAGACCGCCGGCTGCGAGTGCTTTGACGTTGACGGCAGCGGCACCATCGATCTGCTGGATGTTGCCGCGTTCCAGATCGCCTTCTATCCGTGACCGCGACGCCTTCCCTCTGCGGCCTTCTCTGCGATGGTTTTTCGCGTCGTTTGGAGAAGCCTCGTTGAGTGGTGCGAGAGCAACGCGACCGTTGGCTTTCGGTGGAGGGCTTTCAGCTTTGAGAATCAGGCGGCTCGACGTGCGGCTGCGGCGGGCCCGGAACGCAGGCGATCAGCGGGATCTGCGGATGGGGACTCCAACCTGCCTGCTCATGGACGACAGCGCCTGCAACCACTCTAACGGGAGGGACCGTTCGTAGGAGGGCCCACCTGCGGCGCCGCAGGATCGGGTTGGCGCGATTTCGCTCGCTGCTCGGTGAGCTGATCGCGCCACTCGGCCGCCTTGGCGTCGTAGCCGTGGTCGGGCTCTTCAATCAAGCGCTTTCCGAGAAACACAGGTGCACTTCCTCGGCGGCGATGATGCAAACGTCGCCCTGCAAACCGGAACGACGATGACGCGACCCTATGGTGGTGGCGGAGCCAGTCGGTCCAGCTGGGCCTGCCATTTCGCTGCGGCGTCGGGGCGGTTCCACTGCCTGTAAAGCCACGCGAGTCGCGTCAGGGTGTCTTTCTGGACACCGGGATCCGAGCGCTCTTTGAGGCTTTCATGGCATCCAAGCAACACGGCTTCAGCTTCTTCGTACTTTCCTTGTCGAGCCAGCGCCTCGCCCAGCATGCTCAAAGGACGGGCTCGCAAGTTGTCGGCGGAAGGCGGGTTGGCTTCGCGGATCACCATGGCCTCACGTAACATCGATTCAGCCTCAGATGCATCTCGCGGAAGCAGTGTGCTGCAGAGGGATTCGATGACGGATGCAACTTGGAGATGGTTTGCGGGCAAGGTTCTGCGCCAAATGTCCAACGCCTCACGGTAGTAGGCTTCCGCTCCGGCAAGATCGTTCTTTCTCCATAACTTGGCTCCGAGATTGTTCAGGCTTTGCGCAATGGCCGGGTGGTCCGCCGGGAGTAGCGCGCGCCGCATCTCCAAGGCCTCGCGAAGCAGGGCCTCCGACTCGTCGAGATTCCCGCGCATCGCAACGAGATTGCCGAGATTGTTCAGGGAATCCGCCACGACGGGGTGCGGATCGCCGAGGAGCTTGCGACGCATGGCGAGCGACTCTCGAAAAAGCGGCTCAGCCGCCGCAAGATCGCGTTTGTTCTGCGCGAGCAGGGCGAGGCTGTTGAGGCTCTGAGCCACGTCCACATGTTCGGGCCCAAAAAGGCGGCGTCGCATGTCCAGGGCGACAGAGTAGTGACGTTCGGCCTCCGCGAGCTTTCCCTGAGCGCGCAAGGACGCCGCCAGACCTTGTTCGGCGCCGGCCACTTCGCGATGATCGCCGGGGTGCAACCGGCGCTGAATGGCCAGGGCCTCGCGGAGGCAGGCTTCTTCTGCGGCACGATTTCCTTGTGAGCCGAGCGAATCCGCCAATCCGCCAAGATCAGCGGCTACGCTGGAGTCGGTATCACCGCCGAGGTTTCGGTGTAGTTCCAGTGCTGCGCGCAAATGACGCTCGGCTTCGGGGTAATGACCCAGGGCGAGGTATGTGCCGCCAATCGTGTATCTCAAGTCAGCCTCGACGGCGGGTTGCTCTTTGAGCTGTCCAGCTTCGACCCTTGAGGCGGCGTCGTCCAGAGCTTCCCGAATGGTCGCCTCGTGGCCCAGAGCCTTCGCGGGATCGATGGACGAGAGCATTTCCTGCAGAAACTGACTGACCGCAGCGGCCTTGGCGGCAGAGCGCAAGGACTCCTCCGATCGCTCTACTGCCAACCGTTGGGCGTTGGTTGCTTTGACGAACCCCACCGTCGCAGCAACCGTTCCCAAAAGCAGGACCAGGAAAACCGCGGCGATTCCAACGATCGCGGGCTTATCAGTACAGCGCAAAGTTGCTATCCAAACACGAGCGGATTCGATGGAGGTCGATGCCGCGTCGTGACAGTTCTTTGATCGTGGCCCGCGTGTGGCTG
>SBAX01000049.1 GCA_005240095.1 Phycisphaera mikurensis | reverse complement strand
GCCGTACGCTCGCTGCTCCGAGGAAATGAGTAACCTTCTCCGTTCCCACAGCGGGAAGTCTCTCACTCGCCGATTCCCAACAACCCCGAGCTATACAAAAGTGGGTCAGTTTGTCGCGCGCTCATCGGCCCAACACCTTGTCAAGCGCTTCACGCGCCGTTTCGATCAACTCCCGCCGCACCTGCAGGGTAGTGCTTGCGAGTCGTTCGGATGGGGGACGAGCGGAAGTATGGCAGGATGGGAACGACGTGATGGTAATGCAACGTGAAACTGACCGAGAAGGACAAGACCTTTCTGGAGAACTTGAAGAGTTTGATGGAGTCGAAGGATTTGTGGGTTGAGCTGCGGCCGGGGCAGCCCAGCTACATGATTCTTCGCGGCACCTACCGCGAGAAAGTTTATCGGGCATTCCGTATGACTCGCCAGGGGGTACGAGCACGTACGTCTCGGGATAAGTCTGCTCGGTCCACCACCCCATTTCGCTGACCTGCAACTTCAAATGATGGGGCAGTTGGACCGATGAAAGTACGGACCTACCGGCGTGTGAACCCGATGGCCATGTCGGCGAAATCCGCGAGGTCGATGGTTCCACTCGCGTTCAAGTCAAAGCAGCGGCATTCAACCGCGACCGCACCTGCGGGACCGGTCAGACAGGACGGAAACAAGTCGTAATCAAACAGATCCACGTCGCCGTCGTCCTGGCAGTCTCCGAGTGGAATCTCGAACCAGAATCCTCCGGTCAGCTCGAATGCACCGCCGGTCATGGCGCCGGCGTCGGGCTGGCCAATCGTGCCGGAGAGTTCGAAGCTTCCCCCTGTACTTCGCATCGCCCCCCCACCTTCGATAGTGTACCAAGACAGGTCGTAGGACTGCGCGAACGCTGCGACGGCGCCGACGGACAGGCCCGCCCAAAGGATATGGATGAAAGTCTTGCGATTCATGGCGTATTCTCCTCGCCGCCGTACGGCGGTCAGTTTCCAATGTGCACAATGCCGGTCACGTTGGGGGCCTCGAGGCGCATGTTCTTATTGATGGTCAGTGGGAACGTCTCGCCGGAGGACGCATTGTAACTACCGGAGCGGGTGAACTCCGCAACGGTCGGATCGGTCGCTGACAGAGGAACAAAGGACGCCGCCTGGGTCAGGGTCGTGTACGGGAAGGACTGTGAACCATTGCCGTCTATGGCCATGCGGTCCACGTAGACCCGCGTGCCGGTGAGCGTACCGTCCAGCAGGAACACGTGGACACGGCCGGGCCCTGTGGGGCTCGTCTGGCCGACGACGCACAGATCGTTGTACAGGGCGATGGCGCCGCCGAACTTCGCGCCCGCGGTCGGCGTCGGCGACTCGAGCCGCGGCGAGGCGAGTTGAACCCCGTCCGAGCCCAGGTCGGACACCCACGCGGCGCCGCTCGTCGGTCCGCCGTTGATGTTGGTGTCCGGTCCGCCGATGGCGATGCGCCCTCCGCCGAGGGCGACGGATTGTCCAAACCGTGGGGCGGAGCCGTTGCTTGCCGACCCGCCAGCTGGTTCGATCGAGTGGACCACTCTCCACTTTCGCGAGGGGTCTGTTTCCTCTGCGAAGTACTGCATCGTGAGGACCGTCCCCACACCTGGGTTGTCCTGTCCTCCGCCCGGTGCGCCGATAGCCACGCGGCCGTCTCCGTTCACTGCGACCGACGTGCCGGCCTCTGCGAACCCCGTATCGCCCCGCACGAAAAGGGCGTAGGCGACGCTGCTCGTCGATTCCCACTCGAGGGCCACGCTGAGCCACCCACCCGGGATCACGCCACCGTCCAGAGTTGTTATCGTCGGCAAGCCGGTCACGAACTGGTCGCCTTGGATCGCAACAGAGGCGCCCATGCTCGAGTGACGCATCAGAAAACCCCAACCGTTGCCGAGCCGGCCATCGGCAGCACCGTTGACGTGGAAGAAAGTCATGACGAGCCCGTCGCCGGCATTGACTCCCGGCGCACCCAGGACGACGCGACTGCCGTCCACGGCGAGCGCCGCGGCGAACCGATCGTTGGGGCCGGGCGTATGGCCGAGGATGCTGATGGCCCATTGGTGAAAGCCGGTGGACCAGACGCCGTTGGTTCGAACCAGACTGAGCAGACGCCCCTGACTGCCGCTCCAGCTTGGATCACCGATGAAGGCGACATCGCCGCTGATGGCCACGGCGGCCCCGAAATCGACCGACTGTCCGTCGGCCGTGGTGATACCAGTTTGAAAGTCGAGCGTCGAACCCGACCGATGGTAGATGAAGACCCCGCCTTTTGCTCCGGCGAACGCGCCGGGGTCGCCGACCACGATCGTGTCGCCGTTCACGGCCACCGCCGCACCGAATTGCGCTGACGCCTCCGGCGGAGGGAGGATGACAAGACCCAGGTTCCAGGTCGGGTCGATGGTCACGGGATACACCGCCTCGGCGTCCTCGACGGCCAGGATGATTGCCTCGCCCTCAAGACGCATCTCCGACTCGAGCATGCGGCCAGTCGCATCCGTCGCCAGCAAGTCGCCGCAGGTCAAGAGCAGACGGTGGTCAATGCTATAGAAGTCGATCGCAGCGCCGTCGTTGCTTCGAATCGGGCGAAGCTCAGTTTCTAACTCAAGTTGCAACTCGATCGAGCCTTCGCCCTCCGGCGGTTGGCGAAGGGTAAACCCCTGTTCCAGGCCGCGCTCATCGTTCACATACCACTCCAACAGCTGGCCGCGATCGTACTCGACACGGTTGGCCAAGAACGTCGGGGGCGCGTCGCGGGGAGTCTTCGCCGCGCTCCCGCGCCCGAGGCCGACCAGACGCACGTCGACGTGGGTTGGCGAAGCCGTTGGATCGGACGCGCGATGCGTGTTTTCGAGGGGCGTCACGCGAACGCCGGTACTCCTGAACTGTGTCCGGAGTCCGCGCACCGGGTTGAGGGCCTCCAGGACGCGGTCGCTGCGGACCTTGATCTGTCCGTCGGCGGCGATTTGGGCGCGCCGCTCCGCAAGGAGAGTCTCGCGGGTCATGTGCCGTGCCGGGACGCGCGGCCCATCGGTCACGACTTTGCAAGCCTGCTCGCGCACCGGCGATCCAGGCTCGATCAACGGCGTATCGCTTTCGGCTGTGCTGCCGGTTATACCCTGGGCCAGGGCTGGTTCGACGGCCGGGCCCAGCGACGCGCCCAGCGCCACGCAGCAGAGGATGCGGGACAACACGATGGGGGCGGATCGACTCATGCCTTGCATGGGAAATCTCCTTTCACCAGCGACGACTACTGCAAACTCACCAACACCAAGACCGTGCCGCGACCGCTTTCAAGCGAGGACATAGCCTTGCCGAGGACCGCGCCGTTGGCGCGGCTGTGATCGCTGACCTTCATCGCGTGGCCCGGCGTGGAAGAGGTGGTCAGCAGGTCGCCGGCGCGGATTGGACCGCCGGAGCCGGCGTCGCACCAGACGTACACGCGGCCGACACTGGCTACCGGCTGGGCCCCGTCGGCGACCGAGCCCTTCTGACCGAGTACAATACCCGGAAGCACGCCGTTGGCTCCGCTGATCACGCCGGCCACCCTTCGGTCATAGGGCGTCGTCGTCAGCCGCAGACCGCCTACCTTGGTCTCGTCAATCACCACGACCATGCCCCCAGAAGGCACAACGTCCGCGAACGGCGCGATGTCGAATGCCTCGGCGATGTCCGCGCCGCCGACGATCTCGAGCACCGTCGTCTTCGTCGTGCCGACGACTTGGAGTTTTGTGCTGGGGTTGGCGGTTCCGATACCGACGTTGTGGGTCGAAGTGATCACAAGATCGGAAAGCACCTCCCCCGTGCCCAATATCAGCGAGCCTGCGGTCTGGGAATTCATCAGTACGACGTCCTTGTCGGCTGAAGTGTAATTGCCCAACCACCAGAGGCGGCCGGTCACGTTTAACCCGGGCGTAATGTCGCTGCCCCAAGCGTTGATGGTTACATCGCTAGCCGCGGAGGTCGATGGGAATGCGCTGTTCACAAGCGTCAGATGTCCCCGGGGCTGGAACGGTCCGCGCACGTCCAACGGCGAGAGCGGTGAGTTCGTGCCGATGCCGACGTTGCCGGCTATTGGGTTGATGGACAGGTTTTGCCAAGCGTCGAGCGCGGCGTTGTGGCCTCCGATGGTCGCGACGCTGCCCAACTCGCCGGCGACGACCGCGGCGGCGTCGCCGCCCGCGGCGATCCCGCCCTCCCAGACGCTGCTGATGCCCTTGACCTGGAGCGCGAAGTTAGCATGGGGCGTCGTGGTTCCGATGCCGACGTTCCCGCCAAAGTAGCTCTTGCCTGCTTCGAAGTAGCTGGCGAAGCCATTTGTCGAGGAGCCGGAATAATAACCGTAAACTGCGGCATCCCTCGTGCTTAACCCGTCGTGGTAACCGAGACCCGCGACGTTGCTGAATCCCTCACGACCGAAGGCAAGAATGCCGTATGTACTGTCATTCGCGACAGCCGAAGAATTGGCGACGGCAGTCAGGGCAGCGCCGAACCCGGAGGAATCGGTAGCCTGGACGCCAATTGTGGAACCGAGGGACGACGTCGCCGGGCCAACGATGGTCGTTCCGGGGGCGAGGGTCAGTGCCGCCGGTGCGGCCGTGAGCGGCTGTCGTGGACTGAGCGGCGTACCATTTACGCTGATTTGCAGCCAGCGGGCGCTACCCGTGAAGGCGTCGCTTCCGAATTCGCCGCCGGCATTGAGCGTGACAGTGAACAGACCATTGGTCACCAAGACCCCGCTGATGGTCTGCGTCAGACCGACCTGCGTACCGCCGGTGGGTGGATCGCCGGATCCCAATGCATCCCAAAGACTGAAGGTCAGGGCGACGGTTGCGTCGGAAGGGACGCCATCTTGTTTGAGTTGCCCTTGATACGTGAACGTTTTCGCCAGCGGCGCGGCCAACAGTTTCGCCGGCACGGCGGGGGATATCGAAAGGATGCTCAGAAAAAGAGCCCTAACCGGAAGGCATCCCCTGTGTGTGATTCGTTTCGCAATCATGATCCTCTTCCTTCTTGCCAACGGGCATCCTGTGACGACCCTTTTCTTCACGGCCCTGTTCGGTGCCGCTCGGCGTGATCCCGAAACGCGTCAGCATTCCCTTTTGCCGAAACGCAATCCCGGCCCGCCTTGCGGCCCGAAAGGGCATGTTCATGCCACCCTCTACTTCCATTCACACAAACGAAGCTCGGCACGGTCGGTAAACGAGGGAAAAAATTGTTGTTTGGCCCCAAGGTCCTCCAAGAGTGCCAGAAAGGGCCGTTTCGGCGTGACGTTATCGCTGTCAGTTTTCGGCGGTATAATCGACGACAAGTTGGATGCACCGGGGGATCGACAACTGGAATCACGCCGTCGCCCTGACAATCGCGCGGCGGAATTTCAAACCAGAACCCGCCGGTCAGTTCGAACGCCCCGCCGCTCATGCGCCCGACATCAGGTTGGCCGATCGTGCCGGAAAGCTCGAAGCTCCCGCCGCTACTGTGCGTTACGCCGCCGCCGTCCACCGTGTGCCAGGACAAGTCGTACGATTGCGCCTGTGCAACTACAGCTAACCCAAGCGTCGAAGGCTATTAGCACTACAGCGCTAATTGTCATGGCGTTTGAGTCGTGAGGTTTTGGCGGTGCGGTTGCGGGCTTGGTGGTACTGGATGATGCGGGCGGTGC